>DASRIA010000061.1:0-23595 GCA_035650255.1 Solirubrobacterales bacterium | reverse complement strand
CACTTCGAGGATCCGCGCGCGATCGCCGAGGCCTCCGAAGCGCTCGGAGACGCGATGCCGGGGCTCGACGTCAAGGAGCTCGACGAGGGCAGCCTGCTTCAGCACCGTGGCTGGTAGCGTCGAGCCGACTCCTCCCGCCGGATCACCTGGGCCAGCCGCTCCCCGCATCGGGGTCCTCGCCGTGCAGGGCGGCTTCGAGGCGCACCGGGTCGCGCTGGAGCGCCTGGGAGCGCACACCTCCGAGGTGCGCACGCCGGCCGACCTGGACGGGCTCGACGGGCTCGTGATCCCGGGCGGGGAGAGCACCACGATGAGCATCCAGCTCGAGACCGGGGGCCTCGAGCAGCCGATCCGGGACATGGTTGGCGCCGGGCGCCCCGTCCTCGGCACGTGCGCCGGGCTGATCATGCTCGACCGCGCGCACCTCGGCCTGATGGACATCGAGGCGCGCCGCAACGCCTTCGGCCGCCAGGTGCGCAGCTTCGAACAGGACGTCACGGTGAACGGGCTCGGCGACGAGCCGCTGCGGGCCGTGTTCATCCGTGCCCCCTGGATCGAGCACGCGGGCAGCGGGGTGGAGGTGCTGGCCGAGGTGGACGGGCACCCGGTGGTGGCCCGCGAGCGCAACATGCTGGTGGCGGCATTTCATCCCGAGCTGACCGACGACCTGCGGCTCCACGCGCTGTTCCTGGCCCTGGGGTCGGGGCAGGACATGCCCGTCGACGCCCGAACTAGCGATACGTGAAAGACCAGCGCGCAGAGGCGCTCGCCCGCATCCTGGTGCACTACTCGGCCGGCGTGGGCGAGGGCGACGTCACCCTGATCCAGGGCGAGTCGGCGTCGGAGCCACTGGCGCTCGCCGTCTACGAGGAGGTCGTGAAGGTCGGCGGCTTCCCGATCGTCGAGCTGCTCATGGAGGGCCAGGCCGCGGCGTACTTCAAGCACGCGAGCGAGGCGCAGCTCGACTGGATCTCGCCCACGGCACTGTGGGCGGCGGACAACGCGGACGTGCGCATCAGGCTGATGGCGGAGGAGAACACCCGCGCGCTCTCCGGTGTCGACCCAGCGCTCCAGACGAGGCGGCAGGCTGCCGCAAAGCCGCTGATGGAGACGATGATGCGCCGCACCGCCGCGGGCCAGTTCCGCTGGAGCCTGACCTTGTTCCCCACGCATGCGTACGCGGCCGAGGCGGACATGTCCCTGGCCGACTACGAGGACTTCTTCTACCGCGCATGCCTGTGCGACCGGGACGACCCCGTTCGTGCCTGGCAGGAGCAGTCGGACGAGACACGCCGCCTCACCGAGTGGATCACCGGCAGGGAGGAGATCCACATCGAAGGCCCGGGAACGGACATCAAGCTCAACATCTCCGGCCGGACCTTCGTCGCGGCCGACGGCCGCCACAACATGCCCGACGGCGAGTTCTTCACCGGCCCGGTCGAGGACTCGGCCACCGGGCACGTCACGTTCACCTACCCGGCCGTGTACGGCGGTCGCGAGGTTGCGGGCGTCAAGCTGCGGTTCGAGGACGGCAAGATCGTCGACGCGTCCGCGGACCGCAACGAGGACTTCCTGATCAAGACGCTCGACACGGACCCCGGCGCGCGCCGCCTCGGCGAGCTCGGCATCGGGACCAACTACGGGATCGACCGCTTCACCAAGGAGATCCTGCTCGACGAGAAGATCGGCGGGACCGTGCACCTCGCGGTCGGCATGTCGTATCCCGAGACCGGCGGCAAGAACGACTCCGCCGTGCACTGGGACATGGTGTGCGACCTGCGCCGCGGCGGCCGGATCACGGTCGACGGCGAAGCGCTCCAGGTCGACGGCAAATTCGCCGTCTAGTCGCTCCGTCGCCCGACAAGGGGAAACCTCGTGCGTTTTGTCGCATGTCCAGTTTCCGGCATCAGGCCAAAGGTTTGGGAAAGGGTGGCCGATGGGTAGTTGACACGCTGTGCGGCCGTCGGGGCTTTTCTCTAGACTGCCGCGGCTGTAAATGGGCAAACGCCGAACCCCCGCGCAGAGGCGGGGGGCGGGGGACCCAAGTTGTTGGGGCTAATCCACGTCGTTTGTGGAGGCGCAGGCTCCTTTCGCGCCAGTCCGTCAGCTAACCCCGCAGGCTTACGAAGGAGTTGTCGGTTTGCGCGCCTCAGCGCTCGGACGTACACACGCCCTAGCCGTGCTTGTTTTGTCAGCGCTCGCCGCGGCATTGCTCGCGGCTCCCGTAGCCACCGCCGAGACCGGCGGTGCGGGTGTATTGCCGCCGCCGCCCCCGGGGCCGAACGGCGGCGCCGGGGCCACACCGGCCACCACGCCGATGCCGACCGCCCAGCTGTCGCCTGACGGCCTGATGGCGGTTCCGCCGGCTGCTGCACCGGCAGAGGTCAAGAACGCGGTCTACGCAGCCAACAGGATCGTGGGCAAGCCGTACCGCTACGGCGGCGGGCACAGGCGCTTCAACGACAGCGGCTACGACTGCTCGGGGAGCGTGAGCTTCGCGCTTCGCGGCGCCGGCCTCGTGAAGCGCCCGCTGCACTCCCGCGCCTTCATGAGCTGGGGCGAGGCCGGCAAGGGACAGTGGATCACCGTCTACACCAACCCCGGTCACGCCTACGTCGTGATCGCGGGCCTGCGGTTCGACACCTCCGGCCCCGGCCCCCGCGGTCCGCGCTGGCGCAAGGCCGCGCGCTCGGCCCGCGCGTTTGCCGCCCGGCACGCGGACGGCTTCTAGGCATCGCGGCGGCTCCGCCGCCACCTGGAGTCACGTGCTTCGCGCCTGGGGCGCTCGCTCCCTTGTCTAGCGCCTGATCTTCGTCCTCAGCCGCCCGAGCGACGGCGAGGACACGACGACCTCGTCGCCGTCCTTCAGCCACACTCGCGGCTCACGCACGCTGCCGACTCCCGACGGCGTGCCCGTGGAGACGATGTCGCCCGGCTCGAGGGTCATCCAGCGGGACAGGTGCGACACGAGCTCCGGCACCGAGAAGATCAGGTCGCTCGTGTCCGCGGACTGCATCGTCTCGCCGTTCAGGGTCAGCGAGATCCCGATCGCGTCATGGGCGCCGGCCTCATCGGGCGTGACGAGCGCCGGGCCGCATGGCGCCGAGCCGTCGAACACCTTGCCCGGCATCCATTGCGGCGTCGCGAACTGCAGGTCGCGCGCCGACAGGTCATTGAGGAGCGTGTAGCCGGCGACGTGGTCGAGCGCATCCGCCTCGGCCACCTCGTGCGCCCGCTTCCCGACCACGAACGCGACCTCGGCTTCGTAGTCGACCTTCTCACTTGCGGCCGGGAGCGTCACCTCGGCTCCGTCTGATGTCAGCGCGTTCCGGAACTTCGCGAAGAACGTGGGCGCCGAGGGCGGGTCGATGCCGGCCTCCGCCGCATGCGCGCGGTAGTTGAGGCCGATGCAGATGATCTTCTGCGGATCCGGCACCGGCACGTCCAGTGACACGCCCGCGAGCGCGATGCCGTCGCCGTCGCCGGCAGCGAGCTCGTCGAGGGCGCCGGCGGCGAGCAGCTCGCGGACGCTCGACATCGATCCGCCCGGCTCGATCGCGTCCCATGCGTCGACCACGCGATTGTCGCGCAGCACGCCGGCCCGCACGCCCCGGTCGGACCTGTAGCTGACCACCCTCACGCGGCGGCAGCCTAGCGGTGCAGGCCACGTGCCGGCGTGTCGGGCAAGTACCAGACCTCAGCGGCTGTCAGGTCGGTGACGGGGCCGACGGGCACGACCAAATTACCCGGCTGACGACGACTTCCCGATGCGAATAGGATCGCTCGAGCCGCGCGCCGCTCGACCTAGGGAGGGTCCATGGCTGCATGTGCCCGCTGCATTCGACTCGGCGGAATCGTCGTACTCGTCTTGGCATCGGTGTGCTCGGCTGCCCCCGCGCAGGCCGCGACCGTGACGGTCGACGACCCCGTTGTGACGGAGGGCCAGCCGTTCGCGGTCTTCACGGTCACGCTGACGAGCGTCGAGCCCGCCGATGTCACGGTCGACTACGAGACGCAATCCGGCACTGCCGATGCGGTGGACGACTTCCTGTCCACGACGGGCCAGCTCACATGGGATGCGGAAAGCGGCGAGACGAACGGCCAGACATCGAAGACGGTCTCCGTGCCCATTACCGACGATGAGGCCTTGGAGCCGCCGGAGGAGTTCTACTTGATCGTCACCGGAGCGGGAATCGAGAACCAGCCCATCTTCGGCACCGCCACGATCCTCGACGACGACGCGCCACCGCCCGCGGAAATCTCGATCAGCGACACGACGGTCTTCGAGCCTGACTCCGGCACGGTCAACGCAAGCTTCTCGGTCACCCTTTCGGACGCGGCCCCCGACACCGTCACGGTCGACTACGCAACCGCCAACGAGACGGCGACCGCCCCCGGCGACTACACGCCGAGCTCCGGCACGGTGACCTTCGCCCCGGGCGATACCTCCGAGACGGTCACGGTCCCGGTGCTCGCCGACACGATCGACGAGGCGGACGAGAGGTTCCTGGTCGGCCTCAGCAACCCCTCGCCCAACGCCTTGATCGCCGACGGCCTGGGCCAGGGCACCATCCGTGAACCGTTCATCGGCTTTGTGCGGCCGAAATTCGCCAGTCTTACGAGGGTGTCCCTGGTGCCCGCGTTCACTCGCTGTGCTCAACCCAACCGGATGCACGGCCCGCCCTTGGCGCATTCGTCCTGCGGGCCTCCCACCCCGATTTCTCCCAACCTGACAGTGGGGAGCCCCGATGCAAATGGACAAGCGGCGGAGTTCGTGGGACACGTGCTCTACAGCGTCGTCGTGGGGAACCCCGGCACGACCGTCAGCGAAGCCGATGTGAGGTTCAAGGTCGCGTTGGGCGACGTACGCAACGCGTCGGATCTTTCCGACTACGAGGGCGAGCTTCAGGCATCGGTGGGCCTTCGGCTGACCGACCGCGACCGATCGTTTGGAGTTGTCACCAGCACCCTCCAAGACTTCGCGCTCTCCTTCACGCTGCGGTGTATGCCGACGCAGGACTCGACCGTGGGCAGCGCCTGCGCAGCGGCCACCACAGCCAACGCGTTGACCCCGGGTGCGGTTGTCGAAGGAAGCCGCGCGGTATGGGAGCTGGGCCAGGTGCGAGTCTTCGATGGCGGCGACGACGGCTTCATATCAACCGGCGACAACAGCGTGTTCGCCAAGCAAGGCATCTTCGTTCCGTAGCTGGGTCGTCCGGGCGCGGGCGGGACCCAGCCCGCATCAGCAAGCGCTAGTGCGCGAGGTTCACCATCACGTGCTTGATCTCGGTGTAGTCCTCGAGCGAGTAGATCGACATGTCCTTGCCATAGCCGGACTGCTTGAACCCGCCGTGCGGCATCTCCGACACGAGCGGGATGTGGTCGTTGACCCAGACCGTGCCGAACCGCAGCTGCCGCGCGGCGTCCATCGCCCGGCCGACGTCGCGGGTCCACACGCTCGCGGCGAGCCCGTAGTCCACGTCGTTCGCCCAGTCGATCGCCTCCTGGTCGGACGAGAACTGCTGCACAGTCACGACCGGGCCGAAGACCTCGCGCTGGATCATCTCGTCGTCCTGCTTCAGGCCGTCGACCACGGTGGGCTCGACGAAGAACCCGGAGCCGTTCGCGGCCTTGCCGCCGGTCACGATCTGCACGTGACCCGGGGCGCGGTCGAGGAAACCGGTGACCCGCTCGCGCTGCGCGGCTGACACGACCGGCCCCAGCTCCGTGCTGTCCTCGGTCGGGTCGCCCATTTTCAGGGAGCCGGCCGCCGCGGCGAGGCCGGACACGAAGTCGTCGTGCAGCTTCGGGCCCGCGAGCACGCGCGTCGCCGCGGTGCAGTCCTGCCCCGCGTTGAAGTAGCCCGCCACCTTCACGCCCTCGACGACCGCCTCCAGGTCGGCGTCGTCGAACACGATCACGGGGGCCTTGCCGCCCAGCTCGAGGTGCACGCGCTTCACGGTGTCCGCCGCGGCGCGCGCGACCTCCTTGCCGGTCGCGACGTCGCCGGTGAGCGACACCATCGCCACGTCCGGGTGGCGCACGAGGCCGGCGCCCGCCGGCTCGCCGTGGCCGAAGATCACGTTCAGCACGCCCTTCGGCAGGTGCTCCGCGGCGAGCTCGGCGAGTCGCGCCGCGGTCAGGGGAGTCTGCTCCGAGGGCTTCAGCACGACGGTGTTCCCAGCTGCGAGCGCCGGGCCGACCTTCCAGATCGCCATCATCAGCGGGTAGTTCCAGGGCGCGATCTGTCCCACCACGCCCACCGGCTCGCGCCGGATCATCGACGTGTAGCCGCGCATGTACTCGCCGGTCGCCAGCCCGTCGAGCGTGCGCGCGGCGCCCGCAAAGAAGCGCAGGTTGTCCACGAGCACGGGGATCTCCTCCCGCATCGCCTCGATCGGCTTGCCGACGTTGAGCGACTCCATCTGCGACAGCTCCTCGCCGTTCTCCTCGAGCGAGTCGGCGATCTTCAGCAGGGCATAGGCCCGCTCGCCGGGCGGCGTCTCGGACCAATCCTTGAAGGCGCGCTTCGCGGCCTGGACCGCGGCGTCGACGTCCTCTTCGCCGGAGAGGGGAGAGCTGGCGATCTCCTCGCCGGTCGCGGGGTTGAGCACGCGCTCGCGCTCGCCGCCCGCCGGGGCGCGGCTCTCGCCGTCGATGAAGTTCTGGATCTCTGTGCCTGTCTTTGCGGCGGTCGCCATCGTGTCTCCTCCGGAAGGTTTGTTCAGGGTCAGGTGGTCGGCAGCGCGGTGCGCAGCGCGTCGTCGAGCGGGACGAGGGGCAGGCCCAGGCTGTTCGCGACAGCGGGGTGGGTGACGTGCCCGCCGGCGACGTTCACGCCGAGCCGCAGGCCGGGATCGAGCTTCACGGCCTCGGTGACGCCGACGCGCGCCAGCTCGAGTACGAAGGGCAGCGTCGCGTTGGTGAGGGCATAGGTGGAGGTGATCGGCACCGCGCCCGGCATGTTGGCTACGCAGTAGTGCAGCACGCCGTCCACCTCGTAGGTCGGGTCGCTGTGCGTCGTCGGGCGGGAGGTCTCGAAGCAGCCGCCCTGGTCGATCGACACGTCGACGAGCACGGCCCCCGGCTTCATCAGCTTGAGCTGCTCGCGCTTCACGATCCGCGGAGCGCGCGCGCCGTGCACGAGCACGGCGCCGATCACGAGGTCGGCGCGCGGCAGCATCTCCTCGACGGACAGCGTGGACGAGTAGACCGTCGATGCTCGGCCGCCGAGCGCGACGTCGAGGCCGCGCAGGCGGTCGATCGACTTGTCGAACACGAACACGTCGGCCTCCATGCCGATGGCGATGAAGGCTGCGTTCATGCCCACGACTCCGCCCCCGATGATCATCACGGTCGCGGCGGCGACGCCGGGGACTCCTCCCAGCAGGATCCCGCGGCCGCCGAACGGCTTCTCCAGCATGAATGCGCCCGCCTGGGTCGCGAGCTTGCCCGCGATCTCGCTCATGGGCGCGAGCAGCGGCAGCTTGCCGTCCGCATCCTCGACGGTCTCGTAGGCGACGCACACGGCGCCGGAGTTGCAGAGCCCCAGCGTCAGCTCCCGGTCGGCGGCCAGGTGCAGGTAGGTGAAGAGGACCTGCCCGGGGCGCAGCAGCTCGACCTCGGACGGCTGCGGCTCCTTGACCTTCAGCACCATGTCCGACTCGGCGAACACGGCATCGGCGTCGGGGAGGACGCGCGCCCCCTGGGCCACGTACGAGTCGTCGTCGAGGGAGCTGCCGACTCCGGCACCCGCCTGTATCAGGACCTCGTGCCCGGCCTCGGCCAGTTCCCGCGCCCCCGCCGGCGTTAGCGCGACCCGGTATTCGTCGGGCTTGATCTCGGTCGGAACGCCGACCTTCACGCGCGTATCCCCACCGAGTTCGCGCCCTCAGAGCTCCCGGGACTTCCGGCTAAGGAAATCCCGGAATTCGTCTCGAAGGTCGTCCCACGACCTTCGAGCTCGGGAAACAGATCGTCCGGGTCCACGCACCGCTCAGGAGGAAGCGCGCCGCGCGCCTCGATCCGGCCCCGCGCCAGCAGCCGCACTGCTGCGGCCGCCGGAGCGCCGGTCGAGACGACTCCGCCGCCGAGTCCCCACCGTTCGACAGGCGTGGTCACGGCGCGCACCCTCGTCTTGCGTCCCCCGCTGAAAGCATCGATCGCATGCACCGAGACGGTCTCGGAGGAGGGAGGCGACGCCTCGGCCGCGGCCGCCTCGATCTCCTCCGGCGGCGCGCCGATCAGCGCGCGCACCCGCTCCAGCACCGCGGGTGGAAGCGATAGCCGGAAGCTGCCCTCCGCGCACCGGAAGCTCTCGGGGAAGGTGCGCATCTCCGAATGCAGCGTGTAGATCGTCTCTTCCTCGCCGATCGGGTCGTCGAAGTCGACCAGCCCGCCGGGGGTCAGCGGGTCGATCTCGACCGGTTCCATGTCGCGGATCACGATCGGCCGCATCGTCAGCTCGTCCACCAGCGTCTGCACGGCGTAGGGATAGGACGGGCCGGCGGGCGGGCGCATGTCGCGACCGGCGGCCAGCACGTCGACGCGTTCGGCGGCCGCGCCCAGCTCGCGCGCGGCCTTCACGGCCATCACGTTCGTCTTGCCGGGGCTCGAGCCCATGCCGAGCAGCGCAAGCAGCCCCGCCCGCTCGAACTCGTCGTGCAGCTCGAGCTGCTGTCCCGTCAGCCAGTAGAGGCCGCCCAGGTCGATGTAGTGGCAGCCGGCCTCCAGGCAGGCGCGCATCGCGGCGAGGTTGATCCGGTAGCTCGCCGCGTTGACCAGCACGTCGCAACCTGCGAGCTGCGCAGCGAGTCCAGAGCGCGCGTCGGCCGTGCGCACCTGCGCACGGGAGCCCCCGTGCTCGCGGGCGACGGCCTCCGCGCGCTCTTTGTGGACGTCCAGGAGGATCAAGCCGGACATTTCGTCCGACTCGGCGAGGTCTCTGACGATCGCGGGGGCGATCGTGCCGCCGGCTCCCAGCACGGCGACGGTCATGCCGGCGCCCGAGGGAGCGGGACTCATCCCACCAGCTCCCGGGCCTTCAGCGCCAGCCAGAACTCGATGCGGTCGCGCGCGCTCGACAGGTCGCGTCCGGTGAGCTGCTCCACGCGCCGGATGCGATATCGCAGCGTGTGGCGGTGGCAGAAGAGCTCGCGCGCCGCGCGCTCCCACTGGCCGTTGTGCTCGACGAAGGCCTCCAGCGATCGCAGCAGCTCGCCGCCGTAGTCTCCCTCGCCGTTCTCGATCGGGCCGAGCACGCTCTCCCGGAAAAGTCGCAGGGCCTCGTCCTCCTGCACCGAGAGCAGGAACTGCAGCGCGCCCAGGTCGCGCCATGACGACACGTCGGGCGCGCGGCCATCGAGCAGCTTCGTCGCATCGAGCGCGTAGCGGGCCTCGAAGAACGCCCGCTTCAGCTGCTCGACCGGGGCCGGGCGGCTGGCCGCCGCGCGCACCGTGTCGTGCTCCCGTGCGAGCGCCTCGCGCGCCTTGGCCGCCAGCTCGAGCTGGTCGCCGCCGGAGCCGTCCACCACCGCGCACAGCAGCCCTTCGCGGCTGGCCACCAGCGCCGGCGTGCCCTCCTCGACGAGCGCCGCCTCGAGCGCGGCCTCGGCAGCCTCCGGGTCGGGCAGGGCGAAGACGATCACGGCCGCCCGGGCGCCGACGCCGAAGGGCCGCAGGCGGCCGCGCAGCTCGTTCTCGTCCAGCTCGCCGGCGATCACCTCCGCGAGGATGTCTCCCGCCAGCCTGCGCTCCGTGTCGCGCACGACCCGCCGGCGCATCAGCTCGAGCGCCACGATCGTGACCGCCTGCTGCAGGATCAGCCGCTCGAACTCGCCCAGCCCGCCGGTGTCGCGAATGGCGACGATCCATGCCCGCGGCCCGCCCTGCGGCTCGGCCGAGACCGGCAGGGCGAGGGCGCGCCCGGCGACGTCGTCGTGGCTCGGCTCGAACGAAACGGGGCGGCCGGCCGCGTTGCGCTGCGCCGTCTCCAGGCGGATCGCGTCAAGGGTCCCGGGGTCGAGCTTGCGGCGGAAGTTGGCCGATGCCATCTGCTCGCCCTGCCAGTCGAGCATCACGACGGTGCCGCCGATCGCAGCGGACAGGGCGCGCGTGACCTCCTGCAGGCCGCGCTGCTCGAGCACCAGCTGCTCGAGCCTGCGATGCACGGCGATGCCGCGCTGGAGCACCTCGTACTGGTCGTTCACGAGGCGGGCGAACGCCTTCTCGGTGATCGCGATGAACGGCATCTCGTACGGGACCTCGAAGAGGGGGAACCCGAGCCGCTCGGCCTCCTCGACCACCGCCGGGGGAATGTGCTCGTGCTCGATGCCGGTGCCGAAGCCGAGCCCGGCGAGATGGTGGTCGACCAGCATGCGGACGAAGGAGCGCTGCTCTTCCTCCTCGTGCAGCTGGATGCCCGTGGTGAGCAGCAGCTCCCCGCCCGACATCCAGGGAGTCGGGTCGAGCAGCTCGCTGATGTGGACCCAGCGGATCGGCGACTCCGCTGCCTCCTTGCCCGCCGTGAGCTCCAGCCCCAGCTCGTCGATGATGCCCTGAACGGTCAGCATCGCCCCTGCGCCCCCGGCCTCAGGCCGCCATCCGTTCCGAGGCCTCTGTCAGGACGCTGCGCAGCACGGCCTCGATCTCCTTGAACTGCTCGGGACCTGCGACCAGTGGCGGTGACAGCTGGATCACGGGGTCGCCGCGGTCGTCCGCACGGCAGATCAGCCCGCGTCTGAACAGCTCGCCTGAGAGGAATCCGCGCAACAGGTGCTCGGACTCCTCGTCGGAGAAGCTCTGCTTGGTCTCCTTGTCCTTCACCAGCTCGATCGCGTGGAAGTACCCGGCCCCGCGCACGTCTCCCACGATCGGCAGGTCGCGCAGGCCGTCGAGCGAGGCGCGGAACTCGTCCTCGTGCGCGCGCACGTGCCCGTTCAGGTCCTCGCGCTCGAAGATGTCGAGGTTCGCGAGCGCGACGGCGGCGGCGACGGGGTGGGCGCCGAACGTGAAGCCGTGGGCGAACATCGCCTTGTCGTGCATGAACGGCTCGGCGATCCGGTCGGAGACGATCACGCCGCCCATCGGGACGTAGGCGGACGTCAGCCCCTTGGCCGTCGTGATGATGTCCGGCACGTATCCGTAGCGCTCCGAGCCGAAGTAGTGGCCCAGGCGTCCCCAGGTGCAGATCACCTCGTCCGAGATGAACAGGACGCCGTAGCGGTCGCAGATCTCGCGCACCCGCTGGAAGTAGCCCTCCTGCGGCACGAAGCACCCGCCGGCGTTCTGCACGGGCTCGAGGATCACCGCGGCAACCGTCTCGGGGCCCTCGAACAGGATCCGCTCCTCGATCGCGTCCGCGGCCCACAGGGGGTCGCGGTCCGCGGGCCAGCGGTAGCTGTTCGTGTTCGGCACGTGGCAGCCACCGGGCGTCAGCGGCTCGAACTGCGCCCGCAGGGAGGTGAGGCCGGTCGCGGCGAGCGCCCCCAGCGAGGTGCCGTGATAGGCGAGCTCGCGGGCGATGATCTTGATGCGCTTGCCCTCGCCGCGCACGTGGTGGTAATTGCGGGCGAGCTTCCAGGCGGACTCGACGGCCTCGGAGCCGCCCGAGGTGAAGAACACCCGGTTCAGGTCACCCGGCGCCAGCTCGGCCACCCGCGTGGCAAGCTCGATGGCGGGCGGGTGCGCGTAGCTCCAGTTGACGTAGAACCCGAGCTCCCGGGCCTGGCGGGCCGCGGCCTCGGCCAGCTCCTCGCGCCCGTGGCCGGCATTCACGCAAAACAGGGCTGCGAGGCCGTCCAGGTAGCGGTTGCCGTGCTCGTCCCAGACGTAGCACCCCTCGCCGCGCACGATCACGGGCACCTCGTGGTCGGCGTACGCGCCCATGCGCGTGAAGTGCATCCAGAGATGCCGCTTTGCCTGCTCCTGGAGGGAACTCCCGGTCCCGCTGCGGGGTGTGGCCTCTTCGACTCCTAGGTTCGTAGCCATCTCGGGTCCTCCCTCGTCGGATGCTCTCTGACGGCCTGTACAACGTTATAGCTCGTTTGGAGCACTCACAAGCCACTTTGGACTGACTCGCGGACAAAGATCAGGTGATTTACTTGTGCGGATGGGCCAAACGGACCCCCAGTTTTTTGGACGGTTGCCCCTTGTGCGCGTCTGCCGCGCTCCCTAGGTTTCAGGCATCTATGCGGGGGAGGAGAGGCATAGGTGAGCGCACCCGCCGAACGGGCTGACTCCCTGTCGCGTCCCAGCGTCGAGCTGGAGGGCGTGACCAAGCGGTTCGGCGTCCTCACCGCCGTGATCGACCTCAGCCTGGAGATCGAGGCGGGCGAGTTCTTCACCCTGCTGGGCCCGAGCGGCTGCGGCAAGACCACGACGTTGCGCATGGTGGCCGGCTTCGAGCAGCCCACGGAGGGCCGGATCCTGATCGACGGCACCGACGTCGACGGCGTCCCTCCGTTCAAGCGGCCCACCAACACCGTGTTTCAGAGCTACGCCCTCTTCCCGCACCTGAGCGTCGAGGACAACGTCGCGTTCGGCCTGCGCCGCAAGCGCGTCGCAGGGGACGAGGTGCGGCGGCGCGTGCGCGAGGAGCTCGAGCGCGTCGGACTGGCCGCGGAGGCCAAGCGCAAGCCGCGCCAGCTCTCCGGCGGCCAGCAGCAGCGAGTCGCGCTCGCCCGGGCGCTGATCAACCGGCCCGCGGTGCTGCTGCTCGACGAGCCGCTCGGCGCGCTCGACCTGAAGCTGCGGAAGGGGCTTCAGATCGAGTTGAAGCGCATCCAGCGCGACGTCGGCATCACGTTCGTGTACGTCACGCACGACCAGGAGGAGGCGCTCACCATGTCGGACCGGATCGCGGTCATGAACCGCGGCCGGATCGAGCAGCTCGCCTCGCCGGAAGAGGTGTACGAGCGGCCGGCGACCGAATTCGTGGCCGGGTTCATCGGCGTGTCGAACCTGCTTCCGGGAGAAGTCGAGTCGGTCAGCGGCGACGAGGTCTATCTGAGGCTCGACAGCGGCCCGACCGTGCGCACCACCGGCCGGGAAGTGACGCGCGGCGAGCGCTGCCATGCCGTGGTGCGGCCGGAGAAGCTGCGGGTGGCGAAGGTCGAGGAGCCCGCCGGGCCGGGAGAGCCGAGCGTCGAGGGCATCGTGGAGTCCGCCGTCTACCTGGGCACGGCCACGCAGATGGTCGTGTTGCTGGCCGGTGACGTGCGCCTCACGGTGCTGGTGCCGAACGCTGACGAGGCCGAGCGGCAGAGGCTGCCCGGCGCCGGGGCGCGTGTGCGCCTCACCTGGGCGCCGGAGCACATGCACATCGTGACGAGCAACGGGACCCGGGCTGCGGTCGCGGGCCACAATGGCGCGGCAGCCGATCCGCTGGCGGCCGCCAAGTGATCATTCGAAGACTTCGACAGATGGAGAGGGGAGACCCGTGAGCGACAGGAACGACTTGGACATCGAGCGCGCGCTCGACGCGATGATGGCGGCCGGCATGAACCGGCGGACCCTGATGCGCCACGCCGGGGCGGGGGCGCTGAGCCTCGGCGTGATCGGCTTCCTGGCCGCATGTGGCGGCGACGACGGCGGCAACGGCGCGGCGAAGGTGATCGCGAAGGGCGAGGTCTCCGACACGCTCAACTTCTCGAACTGGCCGCTCTACATCGACGTGGAGGGAAAGAAGCGCCCGACGCTCGACAAGTTCCGCCGCGAGTACGGCACGCGCGTCAAGTACACGGAGGAGATCAACGACAACGTCGAGTTCTTCGGCAAGGTGCGCCAGCAATACGACCGCGGCGACTCCGGTGGCCGCGACATCCACGTCGTGACCGACTGGCTCTGCAACCGGATGAACCAGCTCGGGTTCGTGCAGAAGTTCGACAAGTCCGAGATGCCGAACGTCGTGAAGAACATCGAGGATGCCGTCGCGAGCCCCGACTTCGACCCGAAGCGCGAGATCTCCGTGCCCTGGCAGTCCGGCCAGGTCTTCCTGATCTACCGAAAGGACAAGGTCGGCGGCGACCTCACGAGCGTCAACGACCTCTTCGACCCGAAGTTCAAGGGCAAGGTCACCATGCTCAGCGAGATGCGCGACACGGTCGGGTCCGTGCTGCTCGGCAACGGCGTCGAGCCGGAGAAGGCGACCAAGGACCAGGCGCTCGAAGCAATCGAGAAGATCCAGAAGGCGTCTGCCGACGGGCAGATCCGGCGCTTTACCGGCAATGAGTACACGCGCGGGCTGCTGAGCGGCGATGCGGTGGCGGCCCTCGGGTGGTCGGGAGACGCAGTCCAGCTCCAGATCGACAGCGACGACGTCGCGTACCGGCATCCGGACGAGGGCTTCATGATCTTCACCGACAGCGTGCAGGTGCCCGTTGGCGCGCCGCACGCGTTCACGGCCCAGAAGATGGTCGACTTCGTCTACCGGCCGGAGATCCAGGTGCCGATCACCGCCTACATCCAGTATGTGCCTCCGGTGAAGGGAATACGCCCGCTGCTGGAGCGCAGCAACCCGGAGCTCGCCGAGAGCGATCTGATCTTCCCGGACCTCTCAAAATCGCACAGCCTCAAGACGTTCTCCGACGAGGAAGAGCAGGAGATCGAGGCCGCCTTCCAGGCCGCGATCGGCACCTGACCCGCCGGAGCATGCGGTGAGCTTGCTTCAGAGGCGGCCCGGGCTGCTGCCTTATCTGCTGCTGGCCCCGGGCCTGCTGTGGCTCGTGTTCTTCTTCCTGGTGCCCCTCTACTACATGGGGCGCGTCTCGCTCGAGGAGGGCACGATCTTCACGGGCTACGAGTTCGCGTGGAACTTCGAGACCTACACGGACGCGCTCTCGAACTACGACACGCAGATCGTGCGGTCGTTCCTGTACGCGGGAGCGGCCACGGCGATCGCTTTCCTGATCGGCTATCCGCTTGCGTACGTGATCGCATTCCGCGGCGGGAGATGGAAGACGGCGCTGCTGCTGCTCGTGATCGTGCCGTTCTTCGTGACGTACCTGATCCGCACGCTGTCGTGGCAGACGATCCTGGCGGACTCCGGTGCGGTCGTGGATGTGCTGAAGGCCGTCGGCCTGGTCTCCGACGACGGGCGGGTGCTTGCCACCACCGGGGCCGTGATCGCGGGCATCACCTACAACTTCCTGCCCTTCATGATCCTGCCCCTGTACGCGAGCCTCGAGCGGATCGACCACCGCATGCTGGAGGCGGGATATGACCTGTACGGGTCGCGGCGGGCGGTGTTCACGCGCATCACGCTGCCGCTGTCGATGCCCGGCGTGGTGGCGGGAGCGCTCCTCACGTTCATCCCGGCGGCCGGCGACTTCATCAACGCCGAGCTGCTCGGCACGCCGCGGCAGGCGATGATCGGCAACGTCATCCAGAGCCGGTATCTGGAGCTCACCGACTACCCGACCGCGGCCGCGCTGTCGTTCGTGCTGATGGCGCTGATCCTCGTGATGGTGCTGGCGTGGGCGAAGATCGCCGGCACCGAGGCACTGATGGGCTCGGAGGCACGTTGATGGCAGCCGGGGCGGCCGCCGCAAGGAGCGGATCGGCCCGCGCCGTCCGCCACCCGCGCGCGCTGGCGTTCGGGCGTGGCCTGCTCAACCAGTCGCTGAACCTCTACGCGGCGCTCGCGCTGATCTACCTGCTGGTGCCGATCGCGGTGATCATCCTGTTCTCGTTCAACGACCCGCAGAGCCGCTTCAACTTCACGTGGCAAGGCTTCACGCTCGACTACTGGAAGGACCCGTTCGGAGTGCCCGGCCTGACGGAGGCGCTCGTGAATTCGATCGAGATCGCGGCGCTCTCGACCGTGGCGGCCACGGTGCTGGGGACGATGATGGCGCTGGCGCTCGTGCGCTACGAGTTCCGCGGCCGCGGCGTCACGAACCTGTTCATATTCCTGCCGCTCGCGACCCCCGAGGTTGTGCTGGGCGCGTCGCTGCTGTCGCTGTTCCTGACGGTGAACATCATCTCGACGGGCTTCATCACGATCCTGATCGCCCACATCATGTTCAACGTGAGCTTCGTGGTCGTGACGGTGAGGTCACGGCTGATCGGCTTCGACCGCAGCCTCGAGGAGGCGGCGCAGGACCTCGGGGCCAACGGCATTCAGACGTTCATGCGCGTGACCCTGCCGCTGATCGCGCCCGGTGTGCTGGCGGCGGCGCTGCTCGCGTTCGCGCTGTCCGTCGACGACTTCGTGATCACGAACTTCAACGCGGGCTCGACCGTCACGTTCCCGCTGTTCGTGTGGGGCGCCGCGCGCGTCGCGACTCCGCCGCAGATCAACATCATCGCGACGATGATCTTCTTCGCCACGGTGGCGTTCATGCTGCTCACCGTGTTGCAGCAGCGGCGGGCCGCGCGGATGGCCATGGCGCGTCCGGATACGATCGCCTGACATGGAGGCCCACGCCGAGCACCATCACCACCCTTTGCACCCGTCGGAGGAGGCAGAGCTCGGGGAGAAGGGCCTCAAGAAGAACGCGATCGGGTTCATCGACGGCCTGATCATCGGGATCGCCTCGACCGCGCCGGCCTACTCGCTGGCTGCGGTGCTGGCGATCGTCGTGGTGCTCGTCGGCGTGCAGGCGCCGGCGGTGCTGCTGGCGTCGTTCGTCCCGATGTTCCTGATCGCCTCGTCCTTCTACTACATGAACCGCGCCGACCCGGACTGCGGCACGACGTTTTCGTGGATCACGCGCGCAATGGGCCCGTCCCTCGGCTGGGTGGGCGGCTGGGCGGTGTGCACGACCGGGATCATCGTGGTCGGGTCGCTCGCGCAGGTGGCGGCGTACTACACGTTCGACCTGTTGAGCCTCGAGTACCTGCGCGATTCGCGCCTGTGGCAGACGGTCTTCACGATCGGGATCATCGGCGTGATGACGCTGATCTGCGTGCTCGGCACGGAGCTGTCGGCACTGGTGCAGCGGGTCATGATCCTGGCCCAGGTCGGGGCGCTGCTGCTCTTCGCCACGGTCGCTCTGATCAAGGTGGCCGGCAACGACGCGCCGGCGGGATCGATCGATCCCGAGCTGTCCTGGTTCTCGCCCTTCGCCGTTGACTCCCTGAGCATCCTCGTGCTGGGACTGTTGACCGGCGTCTTCATCTATTGGGGGTGGGAGAGCGCCGTCAACCTGAACGAGGAGACAGAGGACTCGGCGACGTCCCCCGGGCTGGCAGCGGTCGTGAGCACGGTGGTGCTGCTCGTCACCTATGTCGCAACGACGACCGCGGTGGTCGCGTTCGCGGGCCTCGAGCTGGTTGCCGAGTACGAGGACGACCCAGGCCTCTTCGGCGCGATCGCTCCCGACGTCCTGGGCAACGGCCTGGACTGGATCGTCGTGCTGGCGATCATCACCTCGGCCCTTGCGTCGACGCAGACCACGATCCTGCCCGCGTCGCGGACGGCCCTCTCGATGGCGCGCCAGGGCGCGTTCCCGGCCGTGCTGGGCAAGGTGCACCCGCGCTTCCTCACGCCGCACGTGTCCACGATCGTCGTCGGCGCGATTTCCGCGGTCTGGTTCGGGGTGCTCTTCAACGTGTCCGAGAACTTCCTGTTCGACTCGCTCACCGCGCTGTCGCTGATGATCGCCTTCTATTACGCGCTGAACGGCTTTGCGTGCGCGATCTACTACCGGCGGGAGCTGACGAAGTCCGTCAAGAACTTCCTGTTCATCGGCGTTGGTCCGGTGGTCGGCGGCGGCATCCTCGCGTACCTGTTCTTCAAGGCGATCGACGAGTACCGGCAGACCGACCAGTCGTACTCGGGTAACGAGATCTTCGGCGTTGCGGTTCCCGTCGCGCTCGGGGTGGGCCTGTTGATCCTCGGGGTGGCGCTGATGCTGGCGTGGCGTGCGACGGGCCACGAGAGCTTCTTCGGGCGCAAGCGCGAGGTGGTCGACCCGGACGTGGCGGCCGGACGCGTGGCCGGCGTGGCCGCGGTCCCGGAGGAGGCGGTTTAGCTGGCGGGGACGATCGTGCTCGGCTACGACGGGTCCGAGGGTGCGAACCTGGCGCTGGACCAGGCGCTGTCGCTCGCGAAGCAGTTCGGTGACCGCCTGATCGTGTGCTTCGGCGTGGCGCCGCCGGGCAACGTCGGGGAGGAGTACAAGGAGCACAAGCGGGCGCTCGAGGAGATCGCCGAGCGCGCGACGGCCTCCGCGATGGAGCATGCGCGCGCCGAGGGCGTCGAGGCGGAGGTGGCCCTGGTGCCGGAGCGGCCGGCGCCCGCGCTCGTGGACCTGGCCGCGGAGCGCGGCGCGCGGTTCATCGTGGTCGGCAGCTACGGCGAGGGGCCGATCCGCGGCGCGCTGCTGGGGGCGACGCCGCACAAGCTGCTCCAGCTGTCGCACACGCCTCTGGTGATCGTCCCGGCGCAGGACTAGCGCACGGGGAACATGTCCTCGCGTGGGATAGCGACGTTTCTCGTCAAGCTGGTTCTGGCCTGCGCCCTTGGTTACGTCCTATTCCTCGCTGTTGCGCTCGTCGCGACGACGACCGGCGCGACGGAGTGCTCATCGGACTGCTCGCTGCTGAGCGATGTGTTCACCGGAGACGCTCCGTGGTTCTTCCTGGCGGCCTGTGTCCTTGTCGTGGCAGGGGCCGCGTGGGGAATCCCAAGAGCACTACGCAGACACAAGCCGAACCGACACGCTGACAGCACTCGCTAGGCTCTCCCGCCTGATGAGCACGTACGAGCAGCTCGCGGGAATTCCGCTCGAGGTCGAGAGCTACGAGCTCGAGCCGCTGGAACAGGACGTCTCGAGCGACTTCACGCGCGCGTCCACGGTGATCCACCTGCGCGGCGGCGGGGAGGAGGGCGTGGGCGAGGACGTCACCTACGACGCGCTCGATCACGTCGCGCTCCAGGAGGCGGGGCCCGTGCTGGAGCTCGCGGGCTCGTGGACGCTCGGCTCCTTCTGCGACCACGTGGCGAGCCTCGACCTGTTCCCCGCCGAGCCGGTCCGCGACGTGTCGCGCCTATACCGGCGCTGGGGCTTCGACAGCGCGGCGCTCGACCTCGCGCTGCGCCAGCAGGGCACCAACCTCGCGGAAGCGCTCGGCCGCGAGTCCCGCCCCGTGACCTTCGTCGTGTCGCTGCGGCTCGGCAAGCCGGCGACGATCGAACCGGTCACACGCCGGCTCGAGCGCTACCCGAGCTTGCGCTTCAAGCTCGACCCGACTCCGGAGTGGACCGACGAGCTGATCGCGGAGCTCGTCGAGACCGGCGCCGTCGATTCAGTCGACTACAAGGGTCACTACAAGGGCACCGTCGTGGACAACCCGCTCGACCCGGTCCTCTACCGGAAGGTGGCGGAGGCGTTCCCGGACGCGTGGCTCGAGGACCCGGACCTGAGCGACGAGATCCGGCCGATGCTGGAGCCGTTCGCCGATCGCTTCACATGGGACGCCCCGATCCACTCGATCGCCGACATCGAGGCGCTCCCATACCCACCGAAGATGGTCAACGTGAAGCCGTCGCGCTTCGGCGGCCTGAAGTCGCTTCTGAACGCCTACGACTACCTGGCCGAGCGCGGCATCGGCGGCTACGGCGGCGGCCAGTTCGAGCTCGGCCCGGGGCGCGGCCACATCCAGTATCTGGCGTCGCTGTTCCACCCGGACACTCCGAACGACGTCGCGCCGGGCGGCTACAACTTGGTCGACCCGCCGCCCGGGCTGCCCGCCAGCCCGCTGCCGCCGCGCCCGGCCAAGACCGGCTTTCGCTGGGAGGGGTAGCCCCGCGGGCGTTGGAAGCGCCTCCTAGAATCACCTGAATGGCCGGTCACTCCAAATGGGCGCAGATCAAGCGCAAGAAGGGCGCCGCGGACGCCAAGCGCGGACAGCTCTTCACGAAGCTCGCGCGCGCGATCACCGTCGCCGCGCGTGACGGCGGCGGCGACCCGGAGGGCAACGCCGCGCTCGCGAACGCGATCGAGAAGGCCAAGAGCCTGCGCATGCCCAAGGACAACATCGAGCGCGCGATCGCGAAGGGCACCGGCGCCGGCGGCGACGCGGCTGCGATCGAGGCAGTCACCTACGAGGGCTATGGCCCCGGCGGGGTGGCGATCCTCGTCGAGTGCCTGACCGACAACCGCAACCGCACTGCGGCGGAGATCCGCCACATCTTCGGGCGCGCCGACGCGAGCCTCGGTGAGCCCGGTTCCGTCGCGTGGATGTTCGAGAAGAAGGGCGTGCTGCTCGTGGACGGCCGGCGCTACAGCGAGGACGACCTGATGCCGGCGATCGACGCCGGCGCCGAGGACCTCGCGCCCGAGGGCGACTCGATCCGCATCGTGTGCGAGCCCAGCGACCTCCGCACCGTGCACGACGTGCTCGAGCAGGCGGGAGTGGAGGTCCAGTCCACCGAACAGTCGATGCTGCCCAAGTCCACGGTCGAGATCGAGGCCGACGACGCGCGCAAGCTGCTGCGCCTGCTCGATGCGCTCGACGAGCAGGACGACGTCGACCAGGTGCACGCCAACTTCGACATGCGGGCCGACGTGATGGAGGAAGCGGCAGCCTGATGGGGGAGGCGGTCGAGGGAGCGCCGCGGCGGCGGCTGAGCGCGGAGCAACGACGCGAGAGCATCCTCGAAGCCGCGAACGAGGTGTTCGGGGAGCGCGGCTACGAGCACGTGCGCATCGACGACGTGGCCGCGGCGGCCGGCATCTCCAAGGCGCTGATCTACGAGCACTTCGCGAGCAAGCAGGACCTCTACATAGAGCTGCTCAACCGGGCGGCGCAGGAGCTCCTCGGCCTGCTGGTCGCGGCCGCGTCGGCGCCCGGCATGGAGGGCGCCCTGCGAATGGAGAACGCGGCGATGGCGGGGTTCCAGTACGTGCAGGACAAGCCGCACACGTTCCACATGTTCGTGCGCGACGTGACCGACCCGATGATCTCCGAGCGCCAGGAGGCGCTGCGCCGCGATGCCGTGACCCTGATGTCCGACGTGATGGAGATGGAGCCGCCGGAAACCCGCGCGGGCATGACCCGCCAGCACACCGAGCAGCTAGCGGAGATGGTCGTGGCCGGCTTCTACGCGCTGGCCGACTGGTGGCTGCGCAACCCGGGCTTCCCGCGCGAGGAGCTGGTGCGCTCGATGCTCCAGTTCATGTGGCTCGGCCTGGGGCGGATGCAGGAAGGCGAGCGCTGGGAGCTGCGGCTCGAAGGGAACGTCCGCATGGACACAGAAACTCCATCACGTGACGGCGCGGCCCCAGATCCGGGTGCTCGGGATTGACCCCGGCACCGCCTCCACCGGCTTCGGCATAGTCGACTCCCGCGCCCAGCAGCTCACCACCGTCTGCGGCGGCGTGATCTCGACGACCGCGGACTCGCCGCTGGAGCAGCGGCTGGCCGCGATCGCGGCGGGCATCGACCACCTGCTGGACGAGCACTCGCCGGACGCGCTCGCGATCGAGGAGGTCTACTTTGGCCGCAACGTGCGCAGCGCGTTTGCCGTCGGGCAGGCGCGCGGCGCGGTGCTGGCGAGCGCCGGCGGCCGCGACATCCCCTGCTTCTCGTACACGCCGCAGGCCGTGAAGCTGGCCGTCTGCGGGAGCGGTGCCGCGCGCAAGGACCAGGTGCAGCGCATGGTCGGATCGCTCCTCTCCCTGGCCGAGCCGCCGCAGTCCGACCACGCCGCGGACGCGCTGGCGCTCGCGATCTGCCATGCGTTCCGGGCCCGGCCGGTGGCCGAAGGCGTCCGGGCCGCGGCGCAGAATGCGAACAGATGATCGCTTCGCTGACCGGCAAGGTGCAGGAGCGGGGAGCCGACCATGCCGTGATCGAGTGCGGCGGGGTGGGCTACCGCGTGGCCGCATCGACCCAGACGCTCGGCAAGCTGCCCGCCGCCGGCAAGCAGGCGAGCGTCCTCACACACCTGATCCTGCGCGACGACGGCGCCCACCTGTACGGATTCGCCGCGGCCGAGGAGCGGGAGCTCTTCCTGGGTCTGATCTCGGTCTCCGGCGTGGGGCCGAAGATGGCGCTCGCGGTGCTGTCGGGATCGACGGTCTCCGACACCCGCCGCGCGATTGCCTCCGGCGACGTGAAGCGCTTCCAGGTCGTTCCCGGCATCGGGCGCAAGACGGCCGAGCGCGTGATCGTGGAGCTGCGCGAGCGGATCGCGGGCGAGCTCGCGGCGGAGCCGTCGGTCGTGCACGCGGAGGCCGGCCCGCGGGTCCTCGCACGCGAAGGGCTGATCGGCCTCGGCTATGACCCCGCGGAGGCCGAGTCGATGCTCGACGAGGCGCTCGCGGAGGCGGGTGACGACGCGGCTCCCGAGGACCTGATCGCCGCCGCCCTGCGGGGCGCCGTCAAGGCCGCATGACTCCCACGCCCGGCGAGATCAGCATGCAGGTCCCGGCTGCCCGGCCGGGCGAGGAGGAGCTCGACCGGTCGCTGCGCCCGCAGGCGCTGGAGGACTTCGTCGGGCAGGAGCAGGTGAAGCGCCAGCTCGGCCTGTTCATCGAGGCGGCGCGCCGGCGCGGCGAGGCGCTCGACCACGTGCTGCTGGCCGGCCCTCCCGGCCTCGGCAAGACGTCGCTGGCGCACATCGCGGCGCGCGAGCTGGACGCCCCGCTCGTGCAGACCGCGGGCCCGGCGCTGGAACGCAAGGGGGACGTGGCCGCGTTCCTGACCGCGCTCGAGCCCGGCTCGGTGTTCTTCATCGACGAGATCCACCGCCTCACCCGCGCGGTGGAGGAAACGCTCTATCCGGCGATGGAGGACCGCAAGCTGCCGATCGTGCTTGGACAGGGCGCCGGCGCCCGCACCGTGACCTTGGACCTGCCGCCCTTCACGCTCGTCGGGGCGACGACGCGGACGGGTCTGCTGACCACGCCGCTGCGCGAACGCTTCGGCGTGTCACACCGGCTCGAGCACTATCCGACCGGCGACCTCGCGCAGATCGTGGAGCGCTCCGCCGGGATCCTCGACGTCGGCATCGAGGAGGCCGGCGCGGCGGCGATCGCAATGCGGGCACGCGGAACGCCGCGCGTCGCGAACCGGCTGCTGAAGCGGGTCCGCGACTTCGCCGAGGTCCACGGCACCGGCGAGATCACCGAAGGCGTGGCGATCGAGGCGCTCGAGATGCTGGAGGTCGACGCGGCCGGGCTGGACCGCCTCGACCGCGAGCTGCTGCGCACGATCGCGGAGAAGTTCGACGGCGGCCCGGTCGGGTTGTCGACCCTCTCGGTGTCCGTCGGCGAGGAGGCGGACACGATCGAGGACGTCTACGAGCCCTATCTGCTGCAGCGCGGTCTGCTCAAGCGGACGCCGCGTGGCCGGGTCGCGACATCGGCCGCCTACGAGCACCTCGGCATGGACCCTCCGGACCGCCTCTCCGGGGGCGCTAGCCTTTTCTGACAAGGGATCCTGCCGCCCCTTCTTAAGGAGTCGGGGGATGGATGCCGAAGTCGAACTCATCCCGAGGTGCCATGCCAGTCTTCATCTGTCCAAACTGCGGCAACCGGCTGAACTCCCAGGACCGGACCCAGGGTTTCAGCACCGAGCCGCGTGGGTGCTCGAAGTGCGGTTTCGGCTTCATGTTCGAGCTGCTCGACGACTACTACCCGGCGC
>DASRIA010000060.1:0-52255 GCA_035650255.1 Solirubrobacterales bacterium | reverse complement strand
GTTGATCTGCATGCTCGCGAGTCCCTGGACGTCGGGCACGATCGCTACAAGTCTGTTCGTGGGATTCGGCTGCCTCGCCCTCGCCACCCTGCTCGTCAGCCTGCTCGTTGCGCTCGGGCGCATGGCGTGGGCCCTGGCCGCAGTCTCCGCGGCCGTGATGGTCGAGGTCATGATCGCGCTGCCCGCGCACCTCGAGCACCCGGGCGGCGGGCTGGTGGCCGGCGGCCTGATCGCCTCCGCACTGGCGCTGCCTCCGCTCGTGAAGCTCTTCCTGCGGCCGGGCCGCGCGCTGGCCACGTCACTCTGGATCGCATGAGGCCGGCAAAGCTCGTCGCCACGCTGCTCTTGACCGGGTGTCTCGCGCTGACAGCCCTGACGGCTCACGTGCCTGTTGCGCCTGCCGCCGACTCGCCGCAGGTCACCGCGTCGAAGACGTGGAGGTTCAGCGGCCGGGGCACGCAGCGCATCGGCACGATCAGGCTGCGCCGCACCGCACGACTGAGCTGGCGCAAGGGCAGCGGCACGCTCCGCATCACCGGCACCCGCGGCTTCCGCCTGCTCGAAACGAGGTCGCGCAGAGGCAGCATCACGATCCGCCGCGGCACGTACCGCCGCCTCTCCGCCAGCGCTCCGAGCACCTGGCGGATCACGATCAGAGAACGCCGCTAACCCAACCGGTTTTCGGTCTCCGGGCAGGCCCCCAGGGTGACCGTCAGCGGCTCATCGGCAGGGCGTCCCCGGGCGGTCCAGGTCGAGTGGAGCCCGCAGCGCGTTTATGCGCAGCGCCCGCGCGCGTGAGCAGAAGCGAGAGCGCGGCAGCTCGTACTCGACGGCGAACACCGGCTTGCCGGCACGCGTGAAGGCGCGCGTCTGCTCGCACTCGTCGTACTGGAAGCACTGCTCCACGATCGCGAAGTCGAAGTCGCGCCGCAGCGCGCGCGCCTGGTCGAGGTCGTTCTTCAGCCCCACGGCCAGGCCGGCGCGATGTGCGAGACGCGCCAGTTCGCGGTTGAAGCGCAGCTGGTCGGTCGGGGTGAGCGGGAAGCCCGTCTCGTTCGTGTACCCGTCGACGTTGTCCGGCTCGACCGCGTCGAACCCCTTCCGGCGACAAAGGGAGATGCGATCGCGCATGATCGGCCCGAGCACGTCGATGCGCCGGATGTCGAGCCACCGCTCTCCCGGCCACCCGTTCTCGCGCCCGAGCGCGGACTGGGGGAAGCGGCGCCGGTCTGGGCGCCAGTTCTCCCACGTGCCGGCGTCGATGTAACAGATCGCGTAGCGCTTCCGCGCGTGCAGCTGCCGCACGAAGGCCTCAGGGGTGTCGAAGGCGTCGATGTCGTACACACGCGCGCCCGTCAAGCGGGGCTGGCCCTGGAGCTGGTAGGACCAGGTTGCCGCGAACGGCGGCGGCTCGCACCGTCCCTTGCATCTCGCTTCGCCGGTGTCGAGGAGCAGCAGGGTCAGGCCCGCGGCGAGCGCGCCCACCAGCAACCCCGCCATGAGCATCCGGGTGCGTTTCCCAATCGAAGCCAAGTCACCACCTATATCGGCAGCCGGACCGAGCCGCTGGATCGGGCGGCGCGGCCGTGGAAGGATGGTCCGCCGAGCACAGACGAGAGGAGCCTCCCCCATGAGCGACGTTGTCCTGTCTGAGCGCCCCGCGCCGCATGTGCGTCTCGTGACGATGAACCGACCGGAGCAGCTGAACGCCATCAACGCCGAGCTGTGCGCGGCGCTGCACGAGGAGCTGCGAGCTGCGGCCGCCGACCGTGCCTGCCGCGCGATCGTGCTGACCGGCGCCGGCCGCGGGTTCTGCGCCGGTGTCGACCTGCGCGGGTACGGGCAGGCGCCCGGCAACGACGGCTCCGACGCCGCCCGCGACCATTTCGGCAACCAGGAGCACATGTCGCGGCTGATCCTGCAGGTGCGCGCGACGCCCCAGCCGGTGATCGCCGCGGTCAACGGGGGGGCGGCCGGGTTCGGGATCGCGCTCGCATGCGCCAGCGACATCCGGTACGCGGCGCGCGCCGCGGTGTTCCGCGCGGCGTTCATCAACATCGGGTTGTCCAACTGCGACATGGCGACCAGCTGGCTGCTGCCGCGCTTGATCGGCGCATCGCGCGCCCACGAGCTGATGCTGACCGGCCGCCGCCTGGGCGCCGATGAAGCGGCGGCGATCGGGCTCGTCGCGGACGTGGTCGACGACGAGCAGCTGCTGGAGCGCGCTCTGGAGGGAGCCCAACAGGTCGCCGCCTGGGCCCCGTGGGGGGTCCGCCTCACCAAGCAGGGCATGTGGTCGGCGCTCGAGATCCCGTCCGAGCAGACAGCCGTGGAGTACGAGGACCGCCAGCAGATCCTGGCGCTGCACGGGACGGCGCCGCGCGAGGCGATCGCCGCGTATCTGGAGAAGCGGCCCGCAGCGTTCGCGGACTGAGGCTCCGATGGCATCTCCTTCGCTGCGCGATCTGGACCTCTCGCTGTCGCTCTCCAAGTCGAAGGAGGGCAAACGGCTCGATACCGCCCAGCGGCGGCTCCTCGCGCTGCGGCTGCAGATCGGGGGCAAGCTCGGGGAGGGCGGAATCGGGCCGCCGGTCTGCGTTCTCTTCGAGGGATGGGACGCCTCGGGCAAGGGCGGGGCGATCAAGCGCCTGGTCGCGAATCTCGATCCGCGTCACGTGCGTGTGGCGGCATTCGGCGCGCCCACCGAGGACGAGAAGCGCCATCACTTCCTGTGGCGGTTCGAGTCCATGCTCCCAGGCTGGGGAGGGATGTCGGTGCTCGATCGCTCGTGGTACGGACGGGTGCTGGTCGAGCGGGTCGATGGCCTCGCGACCGTGGACCAGTGGTCACGCGCCTATGAGGAGATCGTGTCGTTCGAGCGCATGCTGGCCCGTGAGGGCGCGATCCTGATCAAGTTCTTCCTGCACATCTCCCCCGAGGAACAGTTCGCGCGGTTCGAGCGGCGAGCGCGGGATCCGCTGAAGCGCTGGAAGCTCACCGAGGAGGACTGGCGCAACCGCGAGCAGCGGCCGGCCTACGAAGAGGCGGTCGAGGACATGCTCGCGCGCACGGACCACGAGCTCGGGCACTGGCAGCTCGTCGAGGCCGAGTCCAAGCCCTACGCGCGCGTGAAGGTGGTCGAGACCACGGTCGCGCTGATCGAACGTGGCATGCGGACGCACGGCATCGACCCGATCGTCCTGCCGGAAGGTGAGTGAGCGCGCGGGCCGGCTAGTTCCTGCGCCGGGAGCGCTCGCGCTCCCTGACGAGAATGTGCTTCGCCAAGGTCCCGCTCAGCTCGTCGAGGTAATCGGAGATGGTGGCGTCCTCGCCCACCAACCAGAGAGTCTCGTCGAACGTGCGCAGGACATCCTCGTGGCTCAGCCCGAACTGGCGGGCCGATGCGAAGACCGATTGCACGGGAGTAGCGGCGGCGGAGCCGGAGTGCATCCGTTCCATGGAGGTGTGGTTACCCACGAGAATGGGGCGCATAACCCGCGCGCGTATGGCTTTGCCAAGCCATTTCTCACGGACTTCTCATCTTCGGACGATGAAATCCGCAACGTGCGCGTTCTGATCGTGGAGGACGACAAGCGGATGGCCGCCGCGGTCCGCCGTGGGCTGCAGGCCGAGGGCATCGTCGCGGACCTCGCCTCCACCGGTGAGGACGCGCTGTGGATGGCGGCCGCCACCGAGTTCGACGCCGTCGTGCTGGACGTGATGCTGCCCGGTATCGACGGTTTCACGACCTGCAAGAGGCTGCGCGAGGACGGTGTGTGGGCGCCGGTCATCATGGTCACGGCGCGCGATTCGGTCGACGATCGCGTGCAGGGGCTCGATCAGGGCGCGGACGACTATCTGACCAAGCCATTCTCGCTGGCCGAGCTGCTTGCCCGGCTGCGCGCGCTTGCGCGGCGCGGCCCGGTCGAGCGCCCCCCGGTGCTCGAGGTCGGCGACCTCCGCATGGACCCCGCGACTCAGCAGGTATGGCGCGGGGAGGAGGAGATCGCCCTCTCCCCGAAGGAGTTCGCCTTGCTGGAGACGTTCATGCGCCGGCCGGGCGAGCTCCTCAGCCGGTACCAGCTGCTGGAGCATGCGTGGGATTACGACTATGAGAACCGGTCGAACGTGGTCGAGGTCTATGTCCGCTACCTGCGCGAGAAGATCGACCGCCCGTTCGGCGTGAAATCGCTCGAGACCGTGCGCGGTGCCGGCTACCGGCTGCGGAGGGACGGAGGCTCCTAGTCCTGAGCCGGCTGCCTATCCGAGTCCGGATGACGGCCGCCTTCGCCCTGGCGATGACGGTGCTGATCGCCGGAATGGGCGTGTTCGTCTTCGAGCGACAGGAGACGCATCTGGACGAGATCGTCGACACCGCGCTGCGGTCGCGCTCGGATGACGCCGCCGCGCTCGTGCGCGCCAGCGACTCCGCTCGGTCGGTCGTGGGTGGGCCCAGGCTGGTCGAGTCGGACGAGGGCTTCATCCAGATCCTCACCGCCCAGGGCCGGCTGCTCGACGGCACGACCGCAGACCGTTCCCCCGCCCTGCGTCCCGACGAGGCCCGGACGGCCGCACGGGAGCCGCTGGTGGTCACGCGTGAGGTGGCGGGCGTCGACGGCCCGGCGCGGATCCTCGCGCGCCCGTCCCGCTCGCAGGGGAGGACGGTGGTCGTCGTCACCGGCGCGTCGCTCGGCGACCGCGAGGACAGCCTCAACACCCTGGCGCGCTCCTTCCTGATCGGGGGGCCGATCGCAGTGCTGATCGCCTCCGGCATCGGGTATCTGCTCGCCACGATCGGGTTCCGGCCGGTCGAGGCGATGCGGCGCCGCGCCCAGCGCATCTCGCTGGCCGAGCACGGCCAGCGCCTGCCCCTGCCCAAGGCCCAGGACGAGATTCACAGGCTGGGACAGACGCTCAACGAGATGCTCGCGCGTCTTGAGGCGGCGTTCGAGCGTGAGCGCCAGTTCGTCGCAGATGCAAGCCACGAGCTGCGCACTCCGCTGGCCGTGGTGAAGGCCGAGCTCGAAGCTGCGATGCGGACGGAAGGCAACGGCCGCAGCGTGCGCGAGTCCCTCGTCGCGGCGCTGGAGGAAACAGACCACCTTGCCCAGCTCGCGGAGGACCTGCTGCTGATCGCGCGCTCCGGAGACGGCGAGCTACCGGTGCGGCCGGAGAGGGTCGACCTGCGGGACCTGCTCGAGCGCACGAGCCAGCGCTTTGGCGATCGCGCGGCGGAGCAGGGTCGCGGGATCCAGGTCGAGGCGCCGGAAGGTCTGCAGGCCACGATCGATCCGCTGCGCAGCCGCCAGGCCCTGGCGAACCTCGTGGACAACGCCCTGCGTTACGGCGCCGGGGAGATACGGCTGGCGGCGCGCGAGAACGGCTCCGCCGTCGAGATTGACGTCAGCGACGAGGGCGCCGGCTTCCCTGCAGAGCTCGTCCCGCACGCTTTCGAGCGATTCTCGCGCGGGGACGCCGCCCGCACGCGCGGCGGCACCGGCATCGGCCTCGCCATCGTGCGGGCCATCGCAGAGGCACACGGCGGCTCCGCAACGATCGTCTCAACGGCGGCGAACGGCGCCACGGTGCGGCTGCGGATCCCGCACGGCGTGCCGGCTCGCAACTGATCGCGGGTCTCTCATGTCCATCTCAGTGACCACGGGCACAACTGAACGCATGACACGTACACCGAACATATTCATTGCACGTACACCGAATTTGCTCATTGCAGGCATACTCGCGCTTGCGCTCGGCGTGGCCGCGGTAGGTGTCGCACAGACCGCAGGCGCCGGTGGATCCGACACGACGGTCGCCGATGCCAAATCGAACCAGGCTGCGAACGCGGCACTGCAGGTCGTCGAAGGCGGCCGAGTCGTTTCGGTCTCGCGCGACGACGAAGGTGCGGCCACTTGGGCCGTGCGGGTGTTCAAGCCGGCGCAGCCGCTCGAAAGCTTCGGCGAACAGCGCACCGCGGGTCGCCACGTCGTGGTCTACCTGGACCGCGACATGAACTGGATCGAGGCCAAGGTGGAAGGCTACGGGCCGCCCGCGAAGTAACCGCAGGTGCGGGCTGTCTCATCGCAGTCTCATGAATAGCGGCAATGTTTTCATTGGAACCCTCACGTCATGGAAGGTGGCGAAGCAATGACCAGACGCAGGAAGCTCTTGATCGCCGGGGCGGCGGTGCTCGCCATCGGTGCGGGTGGAGTGGGCTACGCCCAGGCCACCGGCGATGACGACGAGAACGTGACCGGGCCGGACGCCGATCGCGCCAAGCAGGCGGCCGTGGCAATCGCCGGCGGCGGCCGGGCCGTGGGCGTCGAGCGTGAGGGCGAAGGCTCCGAGGCCTGGGAGGTCGAGGTGCAGCGCGACGGCAAGACCGTCGAGGTGAAGCTCACTAGCGACTTCAAGCGGGCCGGCGTCGAGACCGACGACGACTCCGGCGGTCGTGAGGAGAACGAGAGCGGAGACGAGGACTGACCCGCTCGCTCCTCCTGGCGTGCGCGTGCTGCGCGCTGATCGTCACGGGCTGCGGCTCGGACGACGACAAGGACACCACGCAGAGCACGACGGGCGCGACTGCAACGACCGAGGCACCGGCTGCCGATGGCGCGGCCGGCCTGCCTCAGGGCAGCGAGCCCGTCGAGCTCGACCCGGCCGACTTCACGACCAAGATCGACAATCCCTTCTGGCCGATGCCGCGCGGGGCGAGGTGGGTCTATACGTCGGCCACCGAGCGCATCGTGGTCGAGGTGACGAACAAGAAGAAGCGCATCGCCGGCGTCGAGGCGCTGGTGCTCCGGGACACGGTCACGCAGCGCGACGGTGGAGGATTCGTGGAGGTCACCGACGACTGGTATGCGCAGGACAAGGACGGCAACGTCTGGTACCTGGGCGAGGACACGAAGGAGTACAAGGACGGGAAGGTGTCCTCGACGACGGGTTCATGGGAGCACGGGGTGGACGGTGCCTATGCCGGCATCATCATGCCGGCGAAGCCGCGGCCCGGGCTCACGTACCGCCAGGAGTACTACGAGGGCGAGGCCGAGGACCTGGGCAAGGTCCTGAGCGTGGACGCCACCGTGACGGTGCCGTCCGGGAAGTTCGAGAATTGCGTCAAGACGGAGGACACCACGCCGCTCGAGCCGGGCGTGGTCGAGTACAAGTACTACGCACGTGGAACGGGCCACGTGCTGCGCACCACCAAGGATGGTGGCGGACGTGAAGAGCTCATCGAGGTCACCAGGTAGCAGCAACGGTCACGGCGCCGTGACCATCGAGGCCGCCGGCCTGCGGAAGGCCTACGGCGAGATCGTCGCGCTCGAGGACCTGACGTTCAGCGCACGCGCGGGCGAGGTGATCGGGCTGCTGGGCCCCAACGGCGCCGGGAAGACCACCGCGATCCGGGTGCTGACGACCATCTTTCCTCCCACCGCGGGCAGCTTCACGGTGGCCGGCGTTCCGCACACGCGGCCGGACGAGATTCGCGGGCGCGTGGGAGTGCTCCCCGAGAGCGCGGGCTATCCCGAAACGCAGACGGGGACGGAGTTCCTGCGCTACCACGCGCAGCTGTTCGGTCACTCGCGTGCGAGCGCGGCGTCCACCGCAGGTACGTTGCTCGAGCAGGTGGGCCTGGCAGATCGCGGCGCGTCGCGGATCGCGACCTACAGCCGTGGCATGCGCCAGCGGCTCGGCATCGCGCGTGCGCTGGTGAACGACCCGCAGGTCGTGTTCTTCGACGAGCCCACGCTCGGCCTCGATCCGGCCGGGCAGAGGCAGGTGCTGCACCTCGTCCAGGGCATCGCCCGCGACCGCGGGGCGACGGTCCTGCTCAGCACGCACTTCCTGGGCGAGGTCGAGGACACCTGCTCGCGCGTCCTGATCCTGAATCACGGCCGCGTCGTCGCCGAGGGCACGGTCGCCGATGTGACCCGCCGCGCCGGCGCCGCTCGCCGCGTGCGCTTCCGCGTGCCGGTCGAGCTGCAGGGCGCTGCGATCGAGGTCCTCGGCCGGCTGCCCGGGCTCGAGGACGTCCAGCCCTTCGAAGAGCGACCCGATTGGATCGCCGCCAGCCTGGCGGACGTGACCGATCGCGAGGCAGTCCCGGTGCGCGTGAGCGAGGCGATCCGCGCGCTCGCGGACGCGCAGGTGCCTGTGCTCGCCTTCGAGCTCGAGGGCACCCGCCTGAGCGACGCCTTCCTGTCTATGACCACGGAGCGCTGAGATGGAATCGCGCGGCTGGTCGGTGGTGGCGGGACGGGAACTGCGCGACCTGTGGCTCGGCGGCCGCGGGCTGTTGCTGCTGTTCGCGTTCAGCGTGCTCGCGAGCGTCATCACGTACGTGGGAGCGACCAGCGAGGGCATCAACTTCCTCGAGAAGCGTGAGACGGTCAACCTCACGCTCCAGGTGGCCGTCATGTTCGGCGCGCTGCTCGCGTTGATGGTGGCGGCCGACGCGATCAGCGGGGAGCGCGAGCGCGGCACGCTCGAGAGCCTTCTGCTCACGCCGGTGCCGCGCCGTCAGCTGCTGTCGGGAAAGCTGGTCGCGGCGCTGTCGGTGTGGTTCGCCGCGCTGGCAGTGACGGTCCCGTACGTCTGGTTCCTCGGACGCGACGTCGGCGCTGTCGACGACGCGGTAATCGCGGGACTGCTCGTCGGCTCCCTGGTCGCCGTCGCCCTCGCCGCCTTCGGTCTCATCGTCAGCACGCTGGCGAGCTCGAATCGGGTCAGCCTGTCGGTCAGCCTGTTCGTGCTGCTGGCCCTGTTCGCGCCCACGCTGCTGCCGGGCGGCGCGAAGCAGGGCTGGGCGGGCGAGCTGCTCCAGCGGGTCAACCCGATGACCGCGGCGGAGCACTACATGCGCAACGTCGTGATCAGCCAGTACGAGTGGACGCGGGAGCTCTCCTGGCTGATCTCGCCGCTGGTTGCCGCGGTGGGGCTCACGATCGTGGCGGTCCTGCTGGCGCCCCGGTTCATGTCGCTGCGAGCGGGGACCGAGGGATGAGGGGGTTGAGGGCCACGCTCCTGGCCGTCGGGTGCGCGCTCGCGACGGCGACGCCGGCGGCCGCGCAGGAAGCAACGGTCGAGGGCTCCGGCGGGTTCTTCGAGACACCGCTCCTGGACGTGTCCGTTAGCCGCAGCTCTGTCTCGACGCGACTTGGTGACGAGTTCGGATTCACGACCGAGATCCGCAACCGGGGCACGGGCGCGCGCTCGGACCTGGTAGCCCACCTGAACGTCGTGGGCCTCAGCCGCGGCATCTACGTCGACCCCGAGGACTGGTCCGAGGAGCGTACGAAGAACGTGCCCACCCTCGGCCCGGGTGAGACGACGTCGATCTCCTGGTCGGTCAAGGCGGTCACCGGCGGGCACGCCGCCGTCTACGTCGTCGTGCTCCCCGAGGATCCCGGGCACGGCGCCCCGGTATCGAGCCCGTCCATCGACGTGCAGATCGCCGACACCAAGGACCTCAACTCGGACGGGGTGCTGCCGCTCGCGCTCGGCGTCCCGGCGCTGCTCGGGATGCTGACGCTCGCGGTGCGCCGGCGCCGGCGCACGTAACCTGGGCCGGCTGCGTCAAACGAAACCGGGTGGGTAGGGAGGAGGGTCTCGCTCGAGGCTCGCAACCGTGGTCGATCGACTACCCGTACGGTTGTGAATCGACCACGCTTGACCCGGTCGGCGTCCCCTATCTGCGGCGGAGCAAACGTTCCACGCCCCGGACCCGGTCGCGGGACTGGACCCGCGCCCGGTCGCGGCCGCGACCGCCGGACACGAGGTCGCGGGTGCCGTTGCGCGAGACGTCGATGTAGTCGTTGCCGCCGTTGCCGAACACGCGGTTGCGGCCGCCGTCGCCGAACAGCCGGTCCGCGCCTCCCTGGCCGCGCAGCACGTCGTTGCCGCCGCCGCCGCGCAGCAGGTCGCGCCCGCGCCCGCCGCGCAGCACGTCCTTCCCGCGGCCGCCCTCCAGCCGGTCGCGCCCGCCTCCCCCGGCCAGCCGGTCGTTGCCGTCGCCGCCGCGCAGCAGGTCGTTGCCGCCGTTGCCCTCGAGGCGGTCGTTCCCGCCCAGGCCACACAGCACGTCACGCCCGCGCGTCCCGCGCAGCACGTCGTTGCCCGGGGTTCCCGTCGCCGTGCAAGTCGTCCTCTTGGGGCGGGGCTTCGGCTTCGGCTTGGGCTTCTTCTTCGGCTTGCGCGGAGGCGGCGGGCCGTGACAGGCGCCGGAGCCGGCGTCCGAGAAGCTCGCTCCGGCAGGAGCGATGAAGCGCCACGAATAACCGCTCGCGTGCAGTGTCAGCTCCAGCACGCCGAACGTCGTGTTCTGACGCACCACGCTGTACTTCTTCGGCGTTCCGATCGGGCCCAGGGAATGGCCGCCCGTGCCGACGACGAACTGCCTGATCCCGAAGGCGCGATTCCGCCCGACCGAGGTCTGCGGCTCGAACCGCTCGTAATGGCGCGCATGGCCCGCCAGCGCCACGTCGACGCCTGCCTCGTACAGGGTTCTGTACAGGGCGGCCATCGACAGCGCGCCGCCCGGGCGGCCGGAGCTGAAGCGCCCGGCGTGCATGAAGGCCAGCGTGCACGCCGTCGGATGGGCTGCGAGGTCGGCGCGCAGCCAGCGCTCCTGTGCCGACCCGGCCGCGCAGGCGACCTGCGTGCAGTTCGAGTTGAGGGCGACCAGATGCCACGCCCCCAGGTCGAAGCTGTAGTAGCCCTGGTCGCGGCTGCCCGCAGGCCCGGTCGCCGCCCCCACCCCGTTGAAGTAGTCGAAGTACCCGGCGGCGCCCGCCGTGGCGTAGTCGAGGTTGCCTGGCGATGGATGTGTGACGGCCCGCGATTGGCCCCACGTGGGCTCGTAGACCGCGGTGTACGCCGACAGCGCCCCCGCGCGATATTGAGCGTCCCCGAGAGTCAGCACGCCGGCAAGCCCGGCCGGCAGCAGCGCGGCGGTCTCCGCCTGGCGGCAGCGGGTGGGCGTGCCCAGCCCCGCGCCGAAGTAGGGGCTGCTCGGGTCGCAGGCGATGTTCCCGGCGGCCGCGATCACGGGATCGGCGGCGCGGGCGGTTCCCGGCGCCGTCACGACGACCGCCGCGGCCAGCGCGGTGAGCACGGTCAGGTACTTGCGAAACGGGCGGTCCATCGCCCTTGGGCTCAGCGTCATTGCCTCTCTTCTCAGTTGCTCGGCGGCGGCTCCGAAACCACTATCGCGGCGAAGGCGATGTTGTCGCCGTCGGGCGACCAGCTCGGCTTCGAGGGGAAGATGTTGTCGTCGGTCACGCGCCGCGGCTGGGCGGACCCGTCGGCGGGCATGATCGCCACGGCGGCTTCGTCGAGCTCCTGGAGGATCACGGCGAGCTCGGTCCCGTCGGGAGACCAGCTCGGCTCCTGGGCGCTGATCGTCGGCGCCGTTACCCGCTTTCGCTGGCTGCCGTTGGAGTTCATCGTGACGATCGCCCAGAGCCCGTTGTCCCGCTGCTCGGCGAACGCCACGCGCTTGCCGTCCGGGGACCAGGCGGGATTGGTCTGCTGCTTCTTGTCGTTGGTGAGCCTCCGCTCCCGGCCGGTCGCGGCGTTCACGGCGAAGATGTCGTAGTTGCTACCGGTCACCTGGCGATGGAACAGCACCAGATCCCCCACCGGTGACCAGTCCGGGGCCTCGTCGGACGGTCCCGACGTCAGCTGCTGAGAGACCCCGCTCTGGGAATCCACGGAGAAGATCCCGCGAGCCAGCGCCACCGTCGCCACGCGTTTTCCGTCCGGCGCCCACGAAGGCTGGAAGAGGTGCTCGACGTTCGTCTCGATCGGCACCTCCACGGGCGCGCCCGGTCCCGGGTCCACCTGCACGATGGACGAGGAGCACTCGTCGCAGTCCATGGTGCTGAAGGCGAGCTCCCCGTCGGGGGAATACGACGGCTCCAGCGCCCCTTCGCCCTGATGGTTGGTCTCCTGCGTGAGGTCGCCGTTCGACACGTCGACCGTGTAGATGTACGAGTGATCGACGTGGGTGTCGACGGCGGGACCGGACTCGGGCGGCGAAGCCGAATCCGCGACGCCCAGGATCAGCGCCGTCGATACCGCCACGATCATCGCGGCGGCGGCGATCGCCTTCCTGCGCTTGCCGGACAGCAACCGCGCGCTCATCGCAGGGTCACCACGAGCTCCGGGCGGAGCGTCGCGTTCTCGCGGTTGTAGAAATCGATCCCGTCGTTCGATGTCGTGACGAGGCTGAAGCTGTACGTGCCGTTGCCGGTCACGAAAGCAGTCACGTCGTACTCGACCCACGTGTTGACCGGGATGGCACCCTTGTCGCCGGTCGCGGGACTGGTCCGCGCGGGCCGTGTGCTCCAATTGATCGCGGTCTCGCTCCACGAGGTGCTCGTCGTGTATAGCGCCGGCCCGTCATTCGTGCCGTTGTAGTTGTAGAGCCGCAGCTTTGCACTCTCCACGCTGCCGGCGGGAGCGCCGCTCACCGTGAAGCGCAGGAAGCTCTCGACGTCGGATTCCGTGCCGCCGTTGGCACGCAGGTAGCTGGTCCCGTAGTTGGTGCTCGGCGAGGCCTCGTGGGTCCGGGCGTCGGCCTCGGGCGCGAGTGTCAGGACCGGCGCCACCTGGGGCGTCGTGACCGGTGCGGAGTTGCTCGGGTCGGAGAGGTTGCCGGCGGCGTCCACGGCGCGCACCGCATATGTGTAGGAGGTATTCGCCGACACCGAAGTGTCCGAGTAGGCGGTCGTCACGCCGAGGTTCGCGATCTGAGTGTCGTTGCGGAAGACGCGATAGCCGGTCACGCCGACGTTGTCGCTCGCCGCCTGCCAGGCGAGGTCCACCCGCGACGCGTTGATGGCGGTTGCGCCGAGCGAGCCGGGCGGCGTCGGCTTCAGCGTGTCGGGCGGACCCGTCGTGACGACCAGCTCTGGCCGCAGCGTGGCAGCCTCACGCGAGTAGATGTCCGTCCCGTCGGATGACGGGCCGGTGAGGCCAAAGCTGTACGTCCCGTTCCCGGTGACGAGTGTTGTCACGTCGTATTCGATCCAGCTGTTCGTCGGAACGTTCCCCTTGTCGTCCACGTTGGCGCTCGTGCGCGGCGGCCGGTTGTTCCAGTTCACCGTCGTCTCGTTCCACGCCGGATTCGTGGTGAAGACAGCCGGCCCGTCCGCGGTTCCACTGTATGCATAGACGCGCAACTTGGCGCTTCGAATCGTTCCCGCGGGCGTGCCGCCGACGGTGAAGCGCAGCAGGCTCTCGACCGTCGTGACTCCCGAGCTGGCGTCCACGCGCAGGTAGCTCGTGGCGTAGTTGGTGGTTGCCGCCGAGGACTGCACGCGCGCGTCGGCCTCGGGCGAGAAGGTGAACGTCGCCGATGCCGCCGGGGTGGTCGCGGAGGCCGTGTTGGTGGGGTCGGAGAGGTTGCCGGCCGCGTCGCGGGCGCGGACCTCGTACGTGTAGCTGGTGCCGCCGGCCACCCCCGTGTCCGAGAAGCTGGTTACGGCACCGAGCGTCGCGACCGCTGTCGCGTCACGGTAGACCGTGTAGCCCGTCACGCCGATGTTGTCGGTGGACGCCCCCCAGGTGAGGTCGACCTGGCTCGGACCGGCTGCGGTCGCCGTCAGGGTCCCGGGCGCGGTGGGCTTCTGCCCGTCCGGCACGGTGGCCGTGGCGCGGTTACTCGGGTCCGAGACGTTGCCGGCTGCGTCCAACGCCCGCACCTCGTATTCGTAGCCCGGCGCCGTCACGTTCGTGTCGGAGTACGACGTGACGGGCCCGACCGTTTCGATCAGCGTGTCGTCCCGGTACACGCGGTAGCCGGTGACCGCCACGTCGTCACCCGCCGCGTTCCACGTCAGGTCGACCCGTGTCGCGGTCGCGGCGGCCGCGAGGTTGGTGGGCGGCGTCGGCTTCTGGGTGTCCGGAACCGTCGCGCCGGCCGTGTTGCTCGGGTCCGACCGGTTCCCCGCAGCGTCGAGCGCGCGCACCTCGTACTCGTAGGCGAGCGGTGCAGTCACCGCGGTGTCGGTCCAGGACGTCACCGCTCCCACGGTCGCGTGCAGGCTTCCGTCGCGGCGGATCTCGTATCCCGTCACCGCCCGGTTGTCGGTCGCGGCATCCCACTCGAGGTCCACCTGCCCTGCACTGCCGGTGGCTCGCAGGTTCCCGGGCACACCGGGGTTCTCCGTATCGACGGTCAGGACCTCGACGTTCGCCGTGTTGCTGTCGTCGGAGTTGTTGCCCGCGGGGTCGAGCGCACGCAGGTGGTAGGCGTACGTACCGGGACCGACGGCGTCGGTGTACGAGGTGGCCGGGTCGATCGTGGCGACCAGGGTGCCGTCCCGATAGACCTCGTATGCGGCGACGCCGATGTCGTCGGTCGAGGCTTGCCACTGCAGTTGCACCGGCCCGCCGTCCACGGCACTCGCGACGAGGTCGCCCGGAGCGGTCGGCGATTGGCTGTCGGGCACCACCACCGAGGCCGGGTTGCTCGGATCGGACAGGTTCCCGGAGCCGTCCTCTGCCCGCACGACGTATTCGTGGTCGCGGGCAGGCACGTCGACGTCCGAGTAGGACGTGCTGTTCCCGTCAAGGGACGCGAGCAGCTCGCCGTTCCGGTAGACCCGGTACGCGGTCACGAGCACGTTGTCGCTCGACGCCTCCCAGCTCAGGTCGACCTGGCTCGTGCCGTTCAAGGTCCCGGTCAGGTTGCCGGGCACGGTGGGCGGGAAGTCGTCCGGCGGCAGCACCGAGGCGCTGTCGCTGTTGCTCGGGTCGGAGAGGTTGCCCTCCCCGTCCACGGCGCGCACGTAGTACGTGTGCGTGGCCGGAGGAAGCACGTTGTCGGTGTAGGTCGTGCCGGTGACCGTGTCGATGTGGACGTCGTCGCGGTAGACCAGGTAGGCCTCGACTCCGACGTTGTCGGTGGCCGCGTCCCACGTCAGGTCGACCTGGAACGCGCCCCGGGACGTTGCGTCGAGGTTCTGCGGAGCTGTCGGGCTCTCCGTGTCGGGCACAGTCGCCGACACCGGGTTGCTCGGGTCCGAGAGGTTGCCGGCAGCGTCAAGCGCGCGCACGGTGTACCCGTAGGTGCCCGGGCCGATGGTGTCGCTGTAGGAGGTGACCGCCGCGCCCACGTCGGCGATCGGCACGCTCCCGCGGAACACGCGATAGCCGGTCACGGCGACGTTGTCGCTGGCGGGGTTCCAGGCCAGGTCGACCTGGCTCGAGGTCACGTTGGTCGTGCGCAGGTTTCCGGGCGCGCTCGGCTTCACCGTGTCAGGCACCGTGACCGTTGCCTCGTTGCTCGGGTCCGAGAGGTTCCCGGCGGCGTCGATCGCCCGCACGATGTAGCGGTAGGTGGCGGTGGCGCTCACCGATGTGTCGGAGTACGAGGTCGCCGTCCCGGCCGGGCTGGCGATCAGGGTCCCGTCGCGGTAGACCCTGTAGCCGCTCACGCCCACGTCGTCCTGTGAGGCCTGCCAGCTGACGTTGGCTGCCGCGGACGTAGTCGCCGTGGCCGCAACGTTGCCCGGGATCGACGGCTTGGTCGTGTCGGGCACCGTCGCGCTCGCCGTGTTGCTCGGGTCCGACACGTTGCCCGCAGCGTCGACCGCCCGCACCGTGTAGCTGTACGGGCCCGCCGCAAGACCGCTGTCGGTGTGCGACGTGGCCGCGGGGCCGAGGTTCGCGATCTGCGTCGTCCCCCGGAACACCCGGTAGCCCGTGACGCCCACATTGTCGGTCGACGCCTGCCAGGTCAGCGCGACCTGGCCTGCGCTCCCGGTCGCCGCCAGGCTGCCGGGAGGCGACGGCTTGGTGGTGTCGGGCACTGTGCCGCTGGCCGTGTTGCTCGGGTCCGACACGTTGCCCGCAGCGTCGACCGCCCGCACCGTGTAGCTGTAGGTGCCGGCTCCGAGGCCGGCGTCCGTGTAAGAGGTGACGGTGCCGCCGAGCGTGGCGATCTGCGTCGTCCCCCGGAACACCCGGTAGCCCGTGACCCCGACGTTGTCGCCGGCGCCCTGCCAGCCGAGGGCCACCTGCCCGGCACTCCCTGTTGCCGTGAGCGTCGGGGGAGTGGGCTTGGTGACGTCCGCGACCGTAGCGCTGGCGGTGTTGCTCGGGTCGGACACGTTGCCGGCTGCGTCGATGGCCCGCACCGTGTAGCTGTAGCTGCCAGGGTTGAGGTTGGTGTCGGTGAACGAGGTGACGCTGCCGCCGACGGTCGTCACCAGCGTCGTGCCGCGGAACACCTGGTACCCGGTGACACCCACGTTGTCGGTGGACTGGTTCCAGAGGAGCGAGACCTGGCCGGTGCCGGCGGTCGCGCGCAGGTTGCCGGGGATCGACGGCTTCGTCGTGTCGGGCGGAGGCAGCGTGCCGCCGTGGCACGTCCCCGTGCCCGAGTCGGTGAAGGTCTTGCCGGCCTCGGGGACGAACTCCCAGTCGTAGCTGGTCGGGTGCAGCGTCAGCTTGAGCACGCCGTACGTGTTGTTCTGGCGCACCTGGCTGTTCGGCTTCGGCGTGCTCACGCTGGTGAAGAACGCGCCGCCTGTCCCCACCACGAACTGGCGGATGCCCCGTGCGTTGTCGAGCGCCCCGCTCGGGTTCTGGGGCGCGAAGCGCTCGTAGTCGTGCGCGTGTCCGGCGAGCACGACGTCGGCGTTACCGTCATAGAGCGCCTGGAACAGGGGCTTCATCTCGTCGGCGTTGCTGTCGTGGCCGGAGTTGAAGCGCGGATCGTGCCAGTACGCAAGCGTGCAGTAGTTGGGATTGGCCGCAAGGTCCGCCTTCAGCCAGGTCTCCTGCGCGGAGCCTGCGGCGCACGACACGATCGTGCAGTGGTCACTCGAGTTGAGGGCGATCAGGTGCCATGTGCCCACGTTGAAGCTGTAGTAGCCCTTGCTGCGTTCGCCGGCCGGTCCGTTGGCAACTCCCACGCCGTTGAAGTAGTCGAAGTAGCCGGCCGCGCCCGAAGTCTTGTACTCGTGGTTTCCGAGCGACGGCCGCGTGATCGACTTCACCCGTCCCCACGTCGGGTGGTAGGAGTTGTTGATGCCCGAGAGGCTTGCGCTCTCGTACTGCATGTCGCCGAGGGTCAGGACCTGCGAGAGACCCGCGTTCACGAGCAGATTCGAGGTGTACTTCTGGCGGCATCGGTCCGCGGTCCCGTTGCCGCCGTTGTAGTTGGAGCTAGAGGCGCTGCAGGCGATGTCGCCGGCAGCGGCGATCACGGGATCCGCGGCGCGGGCGTTGGTCGCGGCGAGATGGGCGCACAGCGCGCCGAGCACGGCAATGCACACGATCCCTCGCAACCCGACCGCTGTCCCCTGCCTTGCCGCGCCTCCGGCCATCCTGACTCCCAGCGTTCCTGCGGCGGACGCACCGGCCCCTGCCGGCCACACCCCGTTGATGCGAAAGCTAACTCACCGCAGGGGCCTATATCAAGGTAGAGAGCATCAAAAAGTGCTCTCACGAAAGTTGCAACTGCCCCTTGTTTTTCTAACGCAAGGTGCGTTATGTTCCGCCTGCTTTACGGATGGAGGCACGGAAAGTGATTGTGGATTCGGCAAGGAAGACGGGCCGCACGGGGTGTCACGGGAGGCGCACCGGCGGGCCTGGCGACACGGCGGGATAGCGGACCTTGAACATTGCTTTCAGGTCGCGCGCCTCGCGGTCGCGTATGAACGGACTCATGTCAAAGGGCGCTGCGGACGCCGTGCAGGCGGCCGGGCGCAGCATGAACGGCGCCACGCCGGCGGTGTCGGTCATCGTCCCGACGCGCGCCGAGGCGGGGAACGTGGGCCCGCTGGTCGCGCGGCTCGACCGGGTGCTGTCGGACCTGCCGCTCGAGGTCATCTTCGTCGATGACAGCGATGACGACACGCCGGACGCGATCCGGGCGATCGAGTCCACACGCGCGGTCTACCTGATCCACCGCCCTCCGGGCGAGCGCCAGGGAGGCCTCGGAGGCGCCGTGGTCGCTGGGATGCGACACGCCCGGGCGCCATTCGTATGCGTCATGGACGCCGATTTGCAGCACCCACCCGAGGTGCTCGAAGAGATGTACTTGGAGGCGCTTGGGACGGCATCCGACATGGTCGTCGCGAGCCGTTTCTGTGCGGGAGGCGACACGGGGACGTTCGGTCGCCTCCGTGCCGCGCTCTCACGCGTCTCCACACGGGCGGCGATGCTCCTCTTCCCGAAGAGCCTCTGGCACGTGAGCGACCCGATGAGCGGGTGTTTCATCGTGCGGCGGCAGGCTGTGGACCTTGAGCGCCTGCGGCCGCGCGGATTCAAGATCCTGCTCGAGATCCTGGTGCGGACTCCGGGGCTGACCGTGTCAGAGGTGCCGTTCGGGTTCGGGGAGCGTCACGCCGGTGAGACGAAGGCGTCTGTCAGGGAGGCGCTGCGTTACGTCGGACAGCTGGCCCGGCTGGAGCTGGGCCAGCTGACGGCGCGCTTCGGCAAGTTCACCGTCGTGGGCGCCACCGGCCTGGTCGTCAACACGCTGCTGCTCGCGCTGCTCGCCGACGTCGCGGGCCTCTACTACGTCGCTGCGGCGATCCTCGCGACCCAGGGCTCGACCCTGTGGAACTTCTGCCTCACCGAAGGCTGGGTGTTCGCCGGTCGCGAGCACGGACGCAGTCGTGGGCGCCGCGCCGCCATGTTCTTCGCGATGAACAACGCCGCACTCGCACTGCGCGTGCCGCTGCTGTACGCCCTGACGACCGGGCTCGGGATGCACTATCTGGTCTCGAACATCCTCTCGCTGGCGGCGCTGACCGTGATCCGCTTCGGCGTGGCAGATGCGTGGATCTGGGCCAAGGCGCAGCGCCGCGAGGTCAGTTCCTTCAGCTACGACATCCACGGCATCGTCACCGTGACGTCGGAAGTGCGCCTACCAGAGCTTCATCGATTCATGGTGCCCGAGGTCTTGAGCCGCCCGACCATCCGCGTGCGGATCGGCCACCTGCGCGGCCAGAACAACGGCCACGTCAGCCATAACGGCAACGGGCACCGCCATAACGGCCATCACCTCAACGGCAACGGCGCCAACGGGAACGGCGCCGGCGCGGACGCAGAGGTGGAGCACGGGTTCCCCGAGCTCGGCCACGTCAAGGCGCGGACCCTCCGGTACACGGAGGGCATGGGGGGCTTCGGCTTCGGGGTCGAGATCTCGCAAGTCGGCGAACGCGTGGAGGTCCTCGCCGCTCCGCTCCTGCAGCGCTCCCCTCACGTGCTGTACACGAACGTGGTCGAGCCCATCCTGCGCTGGACCTTCGCCAGCAAGGGCTACGCGCTCGTGCACGCGGCATGCTTCGCCGACGGCGACCACGCCTTCATGGTCACTGCGCGCACCGACACCGGCAAGACGACCACGACGCTCAAGCTGCTCGACCACTTTCCGTACTCGTTCCTCTCCGACGACCTTACGATCGTCTGTCCGGACGGGCGGGTGCTGGCGTATCCCAAGCCGTTGACGATCAGCCGCCACACCGTGCACGCCGTCAAGACTCCTCTGCTGTCGAGGCGGGAGCGGATCAAGCTGGTTCCGCAGAGCCGCCTTCACTCCCGATCCGGCCGCCGGTTCGCGATGGTGCTGGCCGCGATGCGGATCCCTGCGGCGACGCTGAACGCGGTCGTCCAGCGGATGATCCCGCCGCCGAAGTACGACATCGACCGCCTGATTCCGACCGCCCGCGTTGCCCCCGAAGCCAAGATCGCCGGCCTGGTGATCATCCAGCGCGAGGGCGACTACGAGGTGCAGATGGAGACCGACGAGGCTCTCGCGATCCTGCGTGAGAACTGCGAGGACGCGTTCGGATTTCCGCCCTATTCGAAGATCGAGGAGTTCCTGCAGGGAATGAACGGGCACGACCTGAAGGTCGCGGAGCGAGACATCGTGACGAGCGCCTTCGGCAGCGTGCCGGCGACCCTGATCGCCAGCAGCACCATGGACTGGTGGCAACGCCTGCCGACAGTCATGGGCAGCCCGATCTGCTGACCGCCCGCCGGTGAAGGCGCCCTTCCGACCGGTCGCCCACCTGCTTCGGGACTCCGAAGCGGAGACCGTGTTCCATGGGGGCGCCGGCCGCACCCAGGTGCCGGTCCGCGACCGGGTGACGGACTTCCTCTGGCGCCATCGCACGAAGCTGCTGCTCGCGGCGATCATGGGCATCGCGGCGCTGCCGCGTATGTGGGCCATGACGGACGTCGGGCTGCGGGGGGACGAGGCCGTGTACGCGGGGCAGGCCGCAGTGCTCGCGGGCGACGACCAGCTCGACCGCTACTTCGTGCTGGCATCGCGCGGCAACTCCAACTTCCTCTTCTATCAGGAGGTGGTCGCGTTCATCTATCTCCTGTTCGGCGTGTCGGACATGGCCGCGCGCCTGGTCGCGATCGGCTTCAGCCTCGGGACGGTGCTCGTCTGCTTCGGCATCGGCAAGACGCTGTATGGGCGGAACGTCGGCCTCCTGGCCGCCCTGTTCGTCGCGCTCAGCGGGTACTCCGTGCTGCTGGGCAGGCTGGCGCTGCTGGACTCGACGCTCGTGTTCATGTTCTCGCTGTCGTTCCTGTGCTTCGCGAAATGGCTGACGACCACGCGGAACACATGGCTGTATGCCTTTGCGGCGTGCACGGCGTTGACGATGCAGGCAAAGGTCACCGGTGTGCTTGTCCTGGTGATCGCCCTGAACTACCTGCTGGTCTCCAAGGAGCTTCACCGGCTGAGCGTGAGCCGGCTGCTGAGGGCCGCGGGGACCTTCCTCGTCTTCTTCATTCCCGCGCTGGTCCAGATCGCCCTGAAGTCGGACCAGCTGCTGGAGTTCCTCGGCGACAGCGGCCAGCGGGCCACGCAGGTGCCGTGGCACTACTACCTCGACAAGCTCGTCTTCTACGACGGCTACATCACGCCCGTGATCTGGCTGGTCGGCATCGCGATCGCGCTGCGCCGGTGGAGCGCGGGCGACCGGCTCCTCCTGTTCTGGGTGTTCGTCGTGGCGCTGTTCTTCCAGGCGTATCCGCTGAAGGCCTTCAACTACATGCTGCCGATGATCCCGGCGCTGTCGATCCTCGCCGGCCGGGCCGTGCACGACGTCGCGCTGATCGTGGCGCGGCACTGGCGGCAGGCCGAGGCGCGCCCCCAGGGCGGCTGGCTGGCACGCGCTTCGCGGCCGGTCGTCCTGCCCGTGGCGTTGCTGGGCGCGGTCTGCACTCTGGCCTTGATGGCGTCACCGGTCGTGGACGTGGCGCGCACCGACACGTACTTCGGCCTGCGCGAAGCGGCGAAGTGGCTGAAGGCGAACACGCGGCCCGAGGACGGCGTGATGACCCTGTCGAAGGGCTCCGCGCAGTACGCGATCTCCTTCTACGCGCGACGCGACGCGTATCCCTTTGGCCGCTTCCGCCTGGCCACGGTCTTCCCGGGAGGCAAGGTCCGCAGCCCGCAGCCCGCCGCGGACGGGCCCTCGCGGGACTGGGTCAGCTACTGGCCGCCGCGGCTGGTCAAGCGGCGCGAGGTGGCCTACCTCGTCTACTACACGGACGAGGGCGACGACCCGCCGGAGAACCCGCTCGTCGACTCCGCCCACCAGGAGACATTCAGGCGGTTCATCGAGGACTTCGGCGGCCGCCTGCAGCACGTCGTGTACCGCAACCACGAGGCGCGGGCGTGGATCTACAAGGTCTCGAAGCTGTACTCGCGCCCGCGGATCACCTTCCGGCGGGGCAAGGACCGAGTGATCGTCAAGGGCCGCGGGTTCCGCTTCAACTCGCGCGTGACCCTCTACTACCACCGGCTCAGCCGGGGCACGTACAGGGCCGACAGGGACGGCTCGTTCACGGCCCGCATCGCCGCGCCGTACTACGTGCAGCGCCGGTACTGGCTGGTCGCCACCGACAACTACGGCAACTACGCCTCCGCGGTCGGCCTCGAGCCGACGCTTCGCAACCGCAGGGCACTGCGCCGCGCCAGCCGGGCGGGCGACACGGGCCGCCTGCCGCAGGCCGCGCATGCAGGCGGCTCGCAGCGTGGGCCGCTGTCAATCGAGCTCGACATGCCCAAGGCGGTGCAGGTCGGGTCGGAGCTGCCCGTGAGGGTGCGGGCGACGTTGAAGCGGTCGGGCGCGCCGGCTGCGGAGAGCCACCTCTTCTTCCAGATCTTCTCCCGCGACGGCAAGACCCCCGTGCGGTGGCGCGAGCGGCGCACGAACTCGCTCGGCACGGCGTACATGCACCTCGCGGCGCTCGAGCTGCCGGGCTACTACCGGCTCGCGGTGTACGCGTCCAAGGGCGGCGGCCGCGGCCTCGTGAAGCGCACGTTCAAGGTCCGCCGGCGCTAGCCGCCTCCGGGTGTGCGGAAAAGCGAGCGCATAGCGCCCGGTTTCCCGCACACCTTGGGCAGTCGCGCTAGCGGCGCGCGGCGCCCGGCACCAGCTCGCGGCTGATGTGCCGGCCGTAGCGGCGGGCCGCGTCCTCGATCTCGTCGAGGTCGACGAGATCGACGTCCAGCTCCTGCGCCAGGCTGCGCACGGCTTCGATCTGCCTGGTGCTCCAGCGGGAGTACAGCGCCAGCGCCTCGATGCGCGCGTGCTCGGCTCTCATGCCGTCCTCGTGCAGCTCGATCGTGCCCCACAGGCTCACGATGCCGACCACGCCCCGGTAGTCGACCGTGGGGAAGTTCGTGTCGGGCTCGTAGTACGCGTAGATGCCGCAAGTGCACCCGCGGTCGGGAGCCCGGTGCCCGGGCGGCGCCGTGCGCTCTGCATCGCCGTCGGGCGCGTCGGACTCCATGCACGTGGCGACGGCCTCGCGCTCGGCCCAGAACACCGGCAGGTATACGGACCGCAGCGCGTCGTCCACTACGCGCCAGCTGCGAAACGCCACCACCGGCTCGATCATGTCGGGCGGCTGGAGGGCTGCCGACTCCGGCAGCGGGGGTGAGACCTCCTCGATCATCTACGCGCCGGGTCGGGGGAGTCGGGCGCGGTGGGGGAGGGGTGCCGCGGCTCCGCGGGCCGGTGCGCCTCCTCGCCGGAGGGCTCCGTCTCGGCGCGCTCGCGCTCGCGCTCCGCAGGATCGCGGATCGGCTCCACCTTGATGGTGCGGGAGGGCTTGCGGAACGTCACCGCCGCCTCCGTGGGCGTCGAGATGTCTGGGGCAACTGGTGGAACAAAGTTTCCCTGCCGGCCGGTTGCCGGCATCCGCCTCCTCGGTTTCATCGGCGGGGTCGTAACTCCCTTTAGCGTCCACAGGGTACCGCCGCCTGCCGTCTGGTCTGTCAATACCCCGTTACGGGGTCGTTACGAACGCGTTAACCGGCCGAGCGGCCCCCCAAACCCGCTGCTAGGGGACGAAAACGCCCTGCACCATCAGCACGGTGTTGTCGGACGTCGTGTCCACGTCGCCGTCCGGGCCCTCGTCCTGGACCTGCGCCTGGCCCAGCTCCCAGACCGAACGCCTCCCTTCGGCGATGGCTCCCGGCACGGTCGCCTCCACGGATGTGACGAGCCTGCAGCTCGACCCGATCGACGTGTCGGCCGTCGCCGCGCAAGGAACCGTCGTTCCGAGCTTGGTGGCTTCGTCGATGTCCGAGGTTGCCGGATTGCCCGCCACGACGGTGTACTTCACGAGGCCGCTGCCGCTCGCGGGCCGGCCCGCTGACGTCAGGCGGCGTGCTCTCCCCGGAGCCCAGATACGGCGGGCTGCACGAGCCGTACTCCAGCGGCCGCCCGTGCGTGCCGTTGGGATCGTCACAGAGGATGTGGTCGGGCGGCTCGCGCCCGGCGCGCGCTCGCGCCCGAATCGTTGGTAGGTGACCGGCCGTGAGTCGCGCAGCATGCCGATCGGCGTGGGTATCGCGAGCGTGCCCGCGGCGCCGACCGACAGACGCTCTCCGCCTGCGTAGGCCAACCGGATCCGGGAGGGATCGGCGCCCGCCGCGACGTGGACTCGTACTACAGCCTGCCGCCGGTCCCGCGGAACAGGTTGCCTTGCCCGCGGCACGGCGGGCGGGCACCATTCGCGCGGCGGGATTGGCGCCCACCAAGCGCAGCTCGAGCGCCGCACCGCGCCCGCCCTTGGTCAGCGACAGCACCGCCCTGTCGCGGGTCAGAAGACGCCGAAGCCGGGCGCCTGCGCCTGGTAGCGCACCCGCGGGTGGGCCTGGCCGCGGTCGGCACGAACGAGAGCGGCAGGCACGCTGGACCGGCCCCAGGAGCGTGTCAGAAGCGTCGTGTCTTAGGGAACGAAGATGCCCTGGATGGCAAACAGGCCGTTGCCCGCCGTCGACGCGACGCCGTCCGCGCCACCGTCGAGCAGCTGCACCTGGTCGAACTGCCAGACCGTCCGCCTCGTGGTCTGGACCGAGCCGGGCAGGACCGCGTTTGCCGTCGTGTTGGCGTCGCAGGTCGACCCGATCGTCGCGTTCGGGACCTGGAGGCACGTCACCGGCACCGGGAAGGTCGTGTCCGACACCGTCGCCGGCACTCCTGCACCCGCACCGCTGAACCGATCCGTGATCCGCAGCGGCAGCATCAGCTGGAGCTCGCCCGTGTAGTCGGGGCCGGATTGCGCGTTGCCCGCGCCGCAGGTGCTGGTCACGGTCCCGCAGCGGACGTCGGTCATCGTCACGCGGATGCCCACGTCGCTCGAGCTGGGCGGGCTGATGATCGCGCTGAACTTCGCGAGACCCGTGGAGTTCGCGGCCGCGCCGTTCACGTCCGGGCTGCCCACGGTCAGGTTCGTCGAGGCCCTTGCCGGCGGGCTGCACGACGGGTGGTCGAGCGGAGGCCCATGGATGCGGTTGGGCGACTCGCACGTCGAGTAGGCGGGCACCAGCGCCACGCGCAGCGCGTTCGCGTTCTTCGGCCGCACGTAGGAGCCCGCGGGATTCACGGTGGTCTGTGCGCCGGCGGTGTTGTTGCCGGTGTCCGTGTCGGTCGCGTCGGACGTCACGTCGGCCGTGTTCGTGATCGACCCGGCGCTCTGCGGCCTGATCTGGATCGTCACCGTCGCGTCGCCGCCGTTGGCCACGGTGCCGAGCGCGCAGCTGACCGTCCCGGCGGCCTGCGTACAGGAGCCTTGCGAGGGCGTCGCCGATTCGTACGTGACGCCGCCCGGCAGGGTGTCGGTCAGGGTCACGCCGGTCGCGTTCGACGGACCGCCGTTGTGGACCGACAGCGTGTACGTGACCTGCTCGCCCACGAATGCGGGGTCGGGCGAGTCGGCCTTCGAAAGCGACAGGTCCGCGACCAGGTCCACGGTCGTCTCGGCGCTGGCCGAGTTGTCGACCGTGTTGGGGTCGTGGACGTCGGAGGTGACGTCGGCCTGGTTCGTGATCGTCCCGGCGGACTGCGGCCGCACGGCGATGTCGACCGTCGCGCCCGCCTCGTCGGCGAGGGTCCCGAGGTCGCATGTGACCGTGCCGCTCGCCTCGGCGCACGTGCCCTGTGACGGCGTCGCGGATTCGAACGTCACACCGGCCGGCAGCTCGTCGGACAGGCTCACATTCGTGGCGGTGGACGGGCCCGCGTTCTGCACCGACAGCGAGTAGGTCAGGAGCTCGTCGACCAAGATCGGATCGGGAGCATCGGACTTCGACACCGAGAGGTCTGCGACGGGGTCGACCGTCGTCTCTGCGGCGGCCGCGTTGTCCGACGGGTCCGGGTCGCTCACGTCCGAGGACACGCTCGCCGAGTTCGTGATCGTCCCGTCCGCCTGGGTCGTGACCGTGATGTCGACGCTCGCGCTCGCTGCATCGGCGATCGTGCCGAGGTCGCAGGTGACGGTGCCGCTCGATTCGGCGCAGGTGCCCTGCGACGGGACGGCGGAATCGAAGGTCACGTCACCGGGAAGCGTGTCGGTCAGTGTCACCGCGGTGGCTTCGTCCGGGCCTGAGTTTGCGGCGCTCAGGGTGTAGGTGAGCGAGTCGCCCAGGAACACCGGGTCCGCGCTATCGGTCTTGGTCAGCGACAGGTCGGCACCCGGCACCACGGTTGTCTCCGCGCTTGCGTTGTTGTCAAGCGGATCGCCGTCGGGGATCAGCGAGAGCACGCTGGCGTTGTTGGTGATGGTCCCGGCGGACTGGGGGCTGACGTCGATCGAGACCGTGGCGGTGGCGGCGTTGTCGAGAGTGCCGAGGCTGCAGTCGACGATGCCGGCGAGCTCCGAACAGCTGCCCTGCGAGGGCGTGGCGGACTCGAACGTCACACCGACCGGCAGGGCGTCGGTGACCTGGACCGCGGGCGCGCTCGAGGGGCCGGCGTTGTGCACGGTCAGGGTGTAGGTCAGCAGTCCGGTTGCCGGCACCGGGTCGGGAGAATCGGACTTGCTCAGCTCGAGGTCCACGGTCGAGCTCACGGTTGTCTCGGCGGTCGCGCTGTTGTCCGCAGGCGTCGGGTCGCCCTCGTCCGCGGATACGGACGCCTCGTTGGTGACGCTGCCTCCCTCCTGCGGAGTGACCTTGATCTCGACGCTGGCGCCGGCCTGGTCCGCGATGGTGTCGAGCGCGCATGTGACGACGCCGGAGGACTCCGAACAGGTCCCCTGTGACGGCGTCGCGGAGACGAAGCTGGTCGCCGCGGGCAACGTGTCCGTGAGCTGCACGTTGGTGGCGCTGCGCGGCCCGGCATTCTGGACCGTGAGGGTGTAGGTGAGCTCCTGGCCCGCCGCCACCGGATCCGGGGAGTCGGACTTCGTCAGCGAGAGGTCCGCGACGGGCCGGACCGTCGTGGCCGCGCTGGCGGTGCGATCCGCCGCGTCCGGGTCCGCGAGCTCGGAGCTGACCGTGGCCTCGTTCGTGAGATCGCCGGGGCCGAGCGGCGTGACCTGGATGTCGATGCTCGCGGTGCCCTCGTCGGCCAGCGTGCCGAGGTCGCATGTGACCGTGCCGCTCGACTCGGTGCACGTGCCCTGCGACGGCGTGGCCGAGTCGAACGTGACCCCGGCCGGCAGCGTGTCGGTGAGCTGCACGTTGGTGGCGCTCTGAGGTCCGGCATTGGCGACCGTCAGCGAATAGGTCAGCGGCTCGCCCTCCAGCACCGGATCGGGCGAGTCGGACTTCGTCAGCGACAGATCGGCAGCCGGGTCGACGGTCGTCTGCGCGCTCGCGGAGTTGTTCGACGTCACCGGATCGGCGACCGCGCTGCTCACGACTGCCTGGTTGTCGAGAGTGCCGCCGTCCAGCGGCCGCACCTGGATCTGGACGTTCGCATCGCCCTCGTCGGCGAGCGTGCCGAGGTCGCACGTGACCGTGCCGCTCGACTCGGCGCACGTGCCCTGCGACGGCGTGGCCGAGTCGAACGTGACCCCGGCCGGCAGCGTGTCGGTGACCTCGATTGCTGTGGCCGTCGAGGGGCCGGCGTTGTGGACGGCGAGCGAGTAGGTGAGCGCTTCGCCGGCCAGGACCGGATCGGGCGAGTCGGACTTCGTCAGCGCGAGGTCGGCCGACGGGTCGACGGTCGTCTCCGTGCTCGCGGAGTTGTTCCCGGACGCCGGATCGCCGATTCCCGAGGTCACGGAAGCCTGGTTGGTGATCTGCCCGCCTTCCTGCGGGCGCACCGCGATCTCGATGCCGGCGCTCGCCCCGTCTGCAACCGTGCCGAGGTCGCATGTCACCGTGCCACTCGTCTCCGAGCACGTGCCCTGGGACGGCGTGGCCGTTTCGAACAGCACGTTGGCCGGCAGGGAGTCGGTGACCGTCACCGCGGTCGCGTCCTGCGGGCCGGAGTTGGCGACGCCGAGTGAGTACGTCAGCAGCCCGCCCGCGACCACCGGATCGGGCGAATCGGTCTTGGTGATCGAGAGGTCGGCCGCCGGGTCTACGGTGGTCTGGGCGGTGGCCGCGTTGTCGGCTGTGTCCGGGTCGGCGGTCATGCCGAGCACGTTGGCCGTGTTGGTGAGCGTGCCCACGGCGTTTGCCGTGACTGTGATCTCGACGGTCGCGTCTGCACCGTCGGCAAGCGCTCCCAGCGAGCAGAGCACGGAGCTGCCGGAGTTGAAGCAGCTGCCCTGGCTGGCCGTGTAGGACTCGAACGCCACTCCGGCCGGCAGGCTGTCGCTGAGCGCCACCCCGGTGGTGGCCGACGGCCCGGCGTTGTGCACCGTGAGGGTGTAGGTGAGCTCCTGGCCCGACAGCACCGGGTCGGCCGAGTCCGTCTTCGTGAGCTCCAGGTCGGCCGCCGGGTCGACCGTGGTCCCCTCGCTCGCGGAGTCGTTGGCCGAGTTGAGGTCGCCCGCGTCCGAGGTGACGCTCGCCTGGTTGACGAGGCTGCCCTCGGCCTGCGGCCGGACCTTGATCTCCACCGATGCGCCGCCGCCGTTCGTCACGGTGCCGAGCGCGCAGGTGACGGTCCCGCTCGACTCTGTGCACGTGCCCTGCGACGGGGTGGCTGAGTCGAACGTGACGCCGGCCGGCAGGGTGTCGGTGACGGTCGCCCCGGGCGCGTCGTGGGGACCGCCGTTGGAGACGTCCAGGTCATAGGTGAGCAGCTCGCCCGCGAGCACCGGGTCCGGCGAGTCGGACTTGGTCAGCGACAGGTCGGCGACAGGCCGGATCGTCGTGACCGCCTGCGCGGAGTTGTTGACGGTATTCGGATCGGTCGCCGTCGAGAGCACCGTCGCATTGTTCGTGACCGTTCCGGGGGCGCCCGCGTCGACCTTGATCTCCACGTTCACCGTTGCGCCGTTGGCGATCGTGCCGAGGGCGCAGATCACGTTGCTGCCCGAAAGCAGGCAGCTGCCCTGCGCGGGCGTGGCGGAGACGAACGTCACGCCTGCCGGAAGCGCATCCGTGAGGGAGACGCCGGTCGCGCTGGCGGGCCCGTCGTTGTGCACATCGAGGTCATACGTGAGCTGATCGCCCGACAGGACGGGATCCGGCGAGTCGGACTTCGTCAGCGCGAGATCGGCCACCGGGTCGACCGTGGTGACCGCGCTGGCCGCATTGTTGACGAGCGCCGGGTCGGCGGTGGTGGCGGACACGCTCGCCTGGTTCGTGATCGAGCCTCCAGCGGACGGCGTGACGACGATCTCCACGCTCGCACTTGCGCCGTTGGCGAGGCTGCCGAGGTTGCAGGTCACCGTGCCGCTTGCCTGCGAACAGGTTCCCTGCGAAGGGTTGGCGGAGTTGTACGTGACGCCGCCGGGGAGCGTGTCGGTAACCGTCACGTCGGCTGCGCTGGAGGGGCCCGAGTTCTGGATGCCGAGCGTGTAGGTCAGCGGCTGCCCCGAGGCCACCGGGTCCGGCGAGTCGGACTTGGTCAGCGAGAGATCGGCGATCGGATCGACGTTGGTGACCGCGCCGGCGGTGTTGTTCGCGGCGCTCGGGTCGCTGACCGCGGAAGCCACGCTGGCCTGGTTGGTGATCTGTCCCGTTGCCGGAGGCGTGACCTTGATCTGGATCGTCGCGTTTGCTCCGCTGGCGATGGTCCCCAGCGAGCAGCTGACCGTGCCGGACGAGTTGACGCAGCTGCCCTGCGAAGCGAGGCCGGAGTTGTAGGTGACGCCGGACGGCAGCGTGTCGGTCACGACGACGCTGGTCGCGCTCGAGGGCCCGGCGTTGGCGACCGTGAGGTTGTACGTCAGCTCACTGCCCTGCAGGACCGGGTCGGGCGAGTCTCCCTTGGTCAGCGAGAGGTCTGCCGACGGGTCGACGAGCGTGGCGGCGCTGGCGGAGTTGTTCGCGTTGTTCGGATCGCTGATCGTCGAGGACGCGCTGGCGGTGTTCGTGATCGAGCCGGTGGACTGCGGCGTCACCGTGATCTGGATGCTGGCGCTCGCGCCGTTCGCAATCGTGCCCAGCGGGCACGTCACGGTGCCGGCCGACTGCGAGCAGCTTCCCTGGGACGGAACGGCCGAGTTGAACGTGACGCCGGCGGGCAGCGTGTCGCTCATCGACACGCTCGGAGCGCTCGACGGACCGGAGTTCTGGATGCCGACGGTGTAGGTGAGCGGCTGGCCGACCAGCGCCGGGTCGGGCGAGTCGGACTTCGTCACGACGAGGTCCGCGACCGGGTCGACGAGCGTGGCGGCGCTGGCCGAGTTGTTCGCCAGGTTGACGTCGGTGGCGCTGGAGCTGACGCTTGCCGTGTTCGTGATCGATCCCTGGGACTGCGGCGCGACCACGATCGTCACGGTCGCGGTTCCACCGTTTGCGATCGTCCCCAGTGCACAGGTGACGGTTCCCGATGCCTGGGAACAGGTGCCCTGCGAGGGCGTGGCCGAGGTGAACGTGACGCCGGCGGGCAGCGTGTCGGTGAGCTGGACCGACGGCGCGCTCGACGGTCCGGCGTTCTGCGTCGTGAGCGTATACGTGAGTGGCTGGCCGACCAGCACCGGGTCTGGTGCGTCCGACTTGGTCAGGGAAAGGTTTGCGGAGGCATTGACCGTCGTCTGGGCGCTGGCCCCGTTGTTGGTCGTGTTCGGGTCCCCCGTCAGCGACGTCACGCTGGCCTGGTTGGTGAGGGTAGCCACCGACTGGGGGGTGACCTTGATCGTGACGGTCGCGCTGCCCGTGTTTGCAAGCGTGCCCAGGGAGCAGGTGACCGTACCGGAGGCTTGCGAGCAGCTGCCCTGGGTGGTCGTGGCCGAGTTGAACGTCACTCCCGCGGGCAGGGTGTCCGTGAGCGTGATGCCCGTCGCGCTGGACGGCCCGGCGTTGCTGACGCCGACGGTGTAGGTGAGCTCGGTGCCCTGCGCGACAGGGTCGGGACTGTCGGTCTTCGTCACGGCCAGGTCGGCGGACGGGTTGACGGTCGTCTGGGCGCTGGCGCTGTTGTTGCCGGTGCTCGGGTCGTTCACGTTCGAGGAGACGGTCGCTGCGTTCGTCGCGGTGCCGGTCGACTGCGGGCGGACCTTGACCTGGACCGTGGCGTTCGCGCCGTTGCCGATCGTCCCGAGCTGGCAGCTGACGTTGCTGCCGGTTTGCGAGCACGTGCCCTGGGACGGGGTGGCGGAGTCGAAGATCGCACCCGCGGGCAGCGTGTCTGTCAACTGGACGCCCGTGGCGGCACGGGGCCCGGCGTTGCCGACCGTCAGGTTGTAGGTCACCTGCTGCCCCACGAGCACCGGGTCCGGTGTGTCTGTCTGCGTCAGGGAAAGGTTGGCGTTGAGGGCCGGGGCGTTGTACGTCACTGGATCGAAGGTCCGTCCCAGCTCGTCGGTGGGCGTGACCGTCACCGACGTGCCGCTGACGCTCACCAGCAGGAAGTGGTGCACCCGGTCCTTGGTGGCCGGAATCGGGGCGGCGCCGCATGCGCTCCCGACGTTGGCTGTGTTGGACCATCCGATGCCGTACGCGTCGAGGCTGCCGCAGCCACCCAGGCCGATCGACTCCAGGTTTGCGCCCCCGCCGCCTGTGACGTGCTGCGGGATGCCTCCCGCAGGGGCGAGGTTGCGCTGGTAGTTGTGCGAGTGGCCGTTGAAGGCCGCGGTCACGTCGTAGAGCTTGAGCAGCCCCTCGAGTGAGGTCGAACCGCGCAGGAACGAGTCACCGGTCGACTCGCTGCTGTCCGAATAGAGCGGGTAGTGGAAGAAGGCGAAGCGCAGCGCCCGGGGGTTGGCCGCCAGGTCGTTCGCGAGCCATTGGTACTGAGGCGAGTTCGGGCCCCAGTGGTAGTCGAAGTCGTTCTCGAAGGCGGTCGCCGTGCCCAGGTTGGTGTCGTCCCACGCCGTGTTCAGCACGTAGAAGCGCGCCATCCCGGCGTCGAACGCGTACCAGGTGCTCGGATAGTCGGCCGCAGTCGTGCCGTTCTGGCCCGAGTAGTTGTCGGTCTGGTAGCGGCCGCCTGACGTGGACACCGCCGTGTCCTGCGGCCAGTTCGTGAGCATGATCGAGTTGTTGTAGTCGTGATTGCCGGTCGTCGGGAACACGGGCAGGGATGCGCCCGCCACCTTCCAGAAGGTGGGTCCGAAGACGGCGCTGGTGTTGCTGCCCGTCTGATACAGGTCGCCGTAGTCCTTCTGGCTGCCGGCCTCGTAGGCGTTGTCGCCGGTCGTCACCGCGAACCGGGAGCCGCTGGCCGCGATCTGCGAGATCACGTTCGCCTGGTTCGGGTTCCCGGCCGCTCCGACCTTGCCCCAGTCGCCGAAGACCGCGAACTTGAAGGGCGAGCTGGATCCCGCCGGCATCTGAGTGGTGAAGACCGGGCTCGCATCGGTGCCCAGCAGGTCCAGCTGTGCGCTGCCGAAGTACGGGCGGTAGCAGTACTGCGTATTGGGCGCGAGACCGGTGATCTGGGCCTTCCACTGGTACTCCGAGACGCCGTTCACGAGGATGAACGTGCGGGTCGCGGTCGCGGTGCTCGCGGTGCAGTTCCCGACGGGGCCGTACTTCACGATCGCGCTGGTCGAGGTGATGTCGGTCCCGAAGTTGACCATCACCGAGGTCCCGACGAGGTCCGTCAGGTACGGGTAGCGCTTGAGCTTCAGGTCGTACGCACCCGGAGCACTCGCAGGCAGCAGCGCGAGCGTGGCCACCACTGCCAGCGCAGCCACCCCCAGCACCCTGCCTCGCATCCTGCTCTGCCTCAAACGGCTCCCTGCCCAACGGCTCCCGCGACAGCCTGTCGCGGGCGTCCTTGTGCCCCGAATCCACCCGGTTGCGCCGATCCTAATGCGGAGCGGCGCCCGAAATCAACCTACTTGGGAAGGAGATTTACATCCGGGCGGGCAGGGGAAATTCGCGAACTTCGTTGATTCGGTCCCACCTGTTGTGAACGGACCAACGAAGTTCGGCTCGGCTGGGCAGCTCGACGTATGCGGAAACGACTACCGCTGCTCGGCCGGCGCCGTCGTGCCCCAGATGTCCTTCTGGGAGCGGTACGCGCGCTTGTCCAGCTTGAGTGCCTCGCGGCGCACATCGTCCATCTCCGCGGCGCCGAGCCTGCGCGCCTTGATCAGCACGAGGATCTCCTTCTCCTTGCCGCCGCGTGGCGCCGCCCGGGTGTTGCCGAGCCCCGGCGCGTAGTACTTCAGCTGGAAGCCGTCCTGCGGCTCCTCGGGATTGGTCTCCCGCGTGACCACGACGTCGTCGTAGCAGCCCGTCGGGACGCAGTCCCGCGCCCCAGTCTTCTCGACACGTGCCACGTCACCGAAGCCGATCGTCGGCGCATAGCCCTGGCGGTAGGTGGACGTGCCCGTCTTCGGGTCGGCCCGCATCATGATGCCGGCCTCGGCCCGGTCGACTCCGGCCAGCCACGTATCCGGGGCGGCCTCGAACTTGCCTTCCTCGTCGTACTCCTCGGGATACTCGCCCATCAGCCACACGTTCCCGTCGTCGTCCTGCGCCCACAGCGCGAGCTCGCCCTCGAGCAGCTTGCCGTTGTTGATGTCGCGGTCCCAGAGCACGACGCTCCGCACGCCGTTGATCTCCTTGGTCAGGTCCGTGACGGTGAAGATCACCTGGTGGGGGAGACGTCCCTGCCCACGGTTGGAGCGGCCCTCGTAGACGAACTGCATGCCCGGAGCGAGCGGCGAGTACTTGTTGTCGATCTTCGTCGAGTCCGTGAAGTTCTTGGACTCGAAGTCGGAGTGCACGGCCGGCTTCGCGTCGGCCTCCGCCTCGTCGTCACCGCCGCACGCGCCGAGCGCAAGCGGCAGGGCCATCACGATCATCGCCGCAAGCACGGCGGCCAGTCTGTAACGCAGCACTTCCAATCCTTCCTGCTGGGGTCTACTGGTTCGCCGTCGCCGGCTTGACCCGGGCGAGCAGCTGCTGGTTCTCCTTGCGGAACTGATCCTCGTACTGAGGCCGCACCTCGCGCTCCACCGGCTCGATCTCCTGCTTCTCGCAGTCGAGGTCGGCGTTGGCGATCCTGACTTCCTCCTGCTGGAGGCTGGTCAGCGCCGCACGGTCGAAGCTCGTCCCGGGCGGGATCGTCGATGTCCCCGGCCGGATGCCTGACCCCGCGATTGCCTGGAAGCGCTCGGTCATGTCCTCGTCGATCGCGTCGGGCTCCTCGTAGCGGTAGCCCTTCTCCTGCATGCAGGCCGACCACTTCTCATTGGCCTGCACCATGCGCTGGTCCTGGATGATGCGCTCGTCGAGGCCGTCGAGGCGCTCGACCAGCTGGTTCAGGACGGCGGCGCCGCCGAACTCCGCGTCGCTTGCCTCCTTCGTGCACCCGCCCAGCTCGCTGAAGTCGCCGGAGTCGACGGCTTCCGCGAAGGTCACGCCCGGATTGTCGCCGCCGAGCGCGCGGTCGTACGCAGCGCGGTCGGCCGAGGAGAGGCTGCTGCGGATCCGCTCGTTCGGGTCGGACTGCTGGTTGCCCTTGCCGAACAGGGTGCTGATCCCGTAGCCGAACTGCCGCGTGAACTCCTCGTCGGTGATGCGCGCCTTACCGGTGACGGCCTGCTGCGCAGCAAACGGGTCCACCGGCTGATACTGGAAGCCCTGGGCTCGCATGCACTCGCCGATGCGGTTCTCGACGCGCGCCTGAACCTCCTTGGCGCTGTCGCCGCCGAACCCAATCGTGTCCTCGAGCTCCTGCGGTGGCTCGGCAGACTTGTCGTCGCCGCCACAAGCGGCGATACCGATCGCTGCCACCGTCATGAGCGCCATGGCTAGAAGCCGGTGACGCAGCAAGCCCATGTAATTCCTCCCAGTTCGCATCTCAGTTGCCGGCGCTTGGTCCGATTGAACATATCCATTGGTCTGCCGTCTGTCGCGTCAAGTTGTGCCTGCTCGCAACGCCTCGACCGGCTCCATCGCCGCGGCGCGCAGCGACGGGTACGTGCCGGACAGCAAGCCGATCAGCGCACCGATCAGCGGTGCGGCCAAGGGGATCAGCGGATCCAATACCGGTGTCCACGTGCGGCTCGCCGCCACGAGGACCACGACGAGGATCCCGAGGCTCGCGCCGATGATCCCGCCCAAGAGGCCCATGACCGTGCTCTCGATCAGGAACTGCGCGGCGATGTGACGGCGCGCGGCTCCGAGTGCACGGCGCAAGCCGATCTCGCCGACGCGCTCGAGCACCGATACGAGGGTCACGTTCGCGATCCCGAGCGCGCCCACCAGGAGCGACACGCCGCCGAGCAGCAGGAAGAGCGCGTTGAGGTCGTTTTCCACGTTGCCGCGCAGCTGCTCGGGGTCGGGCGGCGCCGCGACTCGCAGCAGGGCCGGATCGGTGGGATTCAGCGCCTCGGGCGCCTGGCGCACGATCAGCTCGACGGCCCCGATCTCCGTTTCGATCTGTACCGAGCTCGGCGCGGCGACGCCGAACTCGCGGCGCGCGGTGCCGTTCGGGATCGTGAGCGAGCCCAGCAGGGAGACCTGGCGCTCGACACCACCCACCAGGCCGATCACCTGATAGAGGCGGTCGCCGACGAAGATCGCCGGCTGCTGGTCCAAGTTCGAGATCCCGAGGCGGCGGGCGGCGTTGACGCCCAGCACGGCCACTCGATCGCCGCGCGCGGAGTGGCCCCGGTCGGGGAACCGGCCCGCCACGAGGTCGGCCCGGACGGCGCGCCACAGGCCCGGCGAGGCGGCCCTCACGGGAAGCTGCACCTCCGAGTTGCCGAGCGGGTCGTTGATCGGGACTGAGCGCACCAGGTCACCCCGGACGTTCACCTCGGCGAGCGTTCCGGCCGCTGCCACCCCGTTCAGCCGCTTCATCCGCGCCTCGGCGTCCCAGGGGATCACGTTCACGGCCCCGCCGCCGCTGCGCTGCGCGGCCGGGACGGGAGTGACCACCACGTCCGTGGCGGCGACCTGGTCGAAGCGGCCCACGATCTGGTTGCCCGCGGTCTTGGAAAGGCCGAGCGTCGCGACCAGCGCGGCCACCCCGATCACGGTCCCGAGCACCGTCAGCGCAACGCGCGCGGGCCTCGCCATCAACCCCGCAGCCGCCTCCGAGACGAGGTCGCGCAGCTGCATGTGGGGGTCGGGGAGCGGGCCCTTCGGCTTCTCCTCACGGCGCCGGGCGCGGAACAGGCGACCGGGCTTCACCGCTCCACCTCGGTGAGGCGGCCGTCGACCATGCGCACCTCGCGGCGCGCGTGGGAGGCCACGTCGTCCTCATGCGTGATCACGACGAGCGTGAGCCCGTCGCTCTCGAGGTCGTGGAAGAGCTCCAGCACCGACTTCGTGTTCGCCGTGTCCAGGTTCCCCGTGGGCTCGTCGCACAGGAGCAACGCAGGCGACCCGAAGAGGGCTCTGGCGATTGCGACGCGCTGCTGCTCGCCGCCGGAGAGCTTGGTGGGAAGCGAGTCGAGGCGGTGGCCCATGCCAACCCGCTCGAGCGCCGCCTTCGCGCGCTCCTCGCGCCCTTCCCGGACACCGCCGCCGTAGACGTCGGCCAGCATCACGTTCTGCATTGCGGTGTGGTGGCCGAGCAGGTGGAAGGTCTGGAACACGAAGCCGATCCGCCGGGCCCGCACCGAGGCGCGCTGCTCGTCGCTGAGGCCGGCCGCGTCGATCCCGTCGATCAGCAAGGTTCCCTCCGTCGGGCGGTCGAGGCATCCGAGGATGTTGAGCAGCGTCGACTTGCCGGACCCGGAGGGGCCGACGATCGCCAGCCAGTCGCCCTTGAACACGGTCAGGTCTATCCCGCGCAGCGCCTCCACGGGCGGCTCGCTGCCGAACACGCGCCGCACGCCGCGCAGCTCGACCACCGGCTGCTTGCCGTTCGTCTCGGCGGCGGGCACGCCTGACGACTCCCACGGCGCGGCGGGCGCATGAACGTGCTGCGAGAGCGTGCCGGTCTCGGGAGAAGGCTCGGCCACCATGGACGATGGGCTAGGGGGTCGCGCCCGAGGAGCCCGGCGACGTGCCGCCGGTGGCGCCGGAGCGCTGCGAGCCGCCCGTCGAGCCGGTCGCGCCGGTCGCACCCCTGGAGCCGTTGGAGCCATTGGAGCCGGTGGACCCGGTGGAGCCCGTAGACCCTGTGGAGCCGGAGCCGCCCGTCGCGCCGTTGCCCGCGTTCGACGCGGGCGGGGCGCCTGAGCCGGCCGTGCCGTCGCGCTTGCCGACGATCACGAGGTCGCCGGCGTTCAGCGCACCGCGCACGGGCTTGATCTCGACGAGGCCCTGAGCCGCGAGGCCCGGATCGACCGAGACGTACTCGCTGCCCCCGCCGCGGCGCTGCACCTGCACGCGCGAGTTGCCGTCGGCCCCGACGGTCAGCGCGGTGATCGGCACCGACAGCACCGCTTCATCGGTGCTCTTGACGGCGATTGTCAGCTTCACAGATGCACCGACCAGCTGGGCGGGGGCGCTGCGCGGCGTGATCGCCACGTAGACGCGCCCCTGCTCGACCTTGTGCGTGCCCGGGCTGTCGGCCACCTGGCTCACTACCCCGGTGGTCTTGATCCCGAGGTCGGGCTCCTCGATCGTGACTCGCGCTCCCGGCCGCACCAGCTTGGCGTCGGCGAGCGACAGCGACGAGTCGATCGCAAGGCGAGAGTTGCTGACGGTCATGACCCGGCCGGAAACAGGGTCGCCGCGCCGGACCCGCACCGAGTCGACGCGCAGCGGAAGCGTGTTGAAGAAGAGCACCTCGTCGGCCGGGACGGACACGCCGATCCTGCGAGCGAGTCGCGAGACCTCCCGCTGGGTGCTGCGCGCCTCCTGGCCCGCGGCCTGGATCACGAGGCGGTGAAGGTCGTTGTTCGCCGGGTTCTTCATGATGCGCAGGCGCTGAGTCGCCAGCCGTACCTGGCGGCGCGCATTCGGGAGCGCCCGCTCGGCCCGGCGGCGGTCCGCCCTGGCCTTCGCCACGGCGTCCCGGCCGGCCGCGCGCGTGGCGCGCGTGGACGAGGCGGATGCGCTGAGGTCGGCCTGGGCGACCGCGACGTCGTCGGTCGCCGCGCGGACCGCGGACTGGAGCGCGGCGAGCTCGGCGGGCGTGGTGTCCGGCGGAGCCGTCGCGAGGTTGCGCTGGGCCTCCACCTGTGCGTCGAGGGCCTTGTTCACCGCTGCGCGCTTGAGAGCGGTGTCTGCGGCCGCCAGCGCGTTGTCGCGCCGCTCGTTGGCGAGCGCCAGTGCCACCGAGCGGGCCTGCGACGAAAGGTCGTGCTCGGCTGTTACCACGGCGTCGCGCGCGGTCTGAAGGTCGATGCGGGCCTGCGCGATCTCGGCCGGGGTCGCGCCCCGGGCCGTGATCTGCGACTGCAGGTAGGCGTCACGCGCGGCGGACGCCGCGGCCCGCGCCGCGCGCAGCTGGTCGAGCTGCGTGTCCGTCGCGCCAAATGGCGTCCATCCGGCGCGCTCGTACCAGCGCGCGACGGCCGACCCGGTGGCGCCGTCGTAGCGGCCGTCGACCCTGCCGGGCGCGAAGCCCATGCGGGCCAGGGCGGTCTCGAGCTGGCGCACGTCCTGGCCGCGGCTGCCCGGCTGGATGTCACGATGGGATGGCTGGCCCCCGCGCAGCACGAAGACGGGTCGCCCGGAGACGGACATCGCCAGGCTGCCCTCCCCGACTCGCGCACCGCGGCGCGGGCGCGTGGTCACGATGTCGGTGCCGCCGCTCGCGGCGCTGTTCTGCTTCAGCGTCGAGGTGGCGAGCACGACCGGCTGAGGCGAGCCGTAGCGGACGGTGCCACGCACGATCACCTCGCTGGAGAGCACCCGCCGCTCGACCGGCACGGTGATCGAAGAGGGGTCGGGCGCAGCGGTCTCCGCGGCGATCTGCGCCGGGGACTTGATCTGCGCGCCGGCGACCCAGGCGCACACCGCAAGCAGCACCGCGGCTCCCAGGCCGATGAAGACCGTTCGGTTACGACGTCCTATTCCCATGCCCCCCGGCCTTCCTCGCCAGGCCCCATGCGCCCACAATGAGGCGCGCCTCCCTGCAACTCCACCATCGCTCCCTGCACCATCGAGTGTTGCTGGCCAATCGAGATCGAGTCTAACGAGCAACCCGGGGTCGCGCCAGTCCTATTCAATGCGATGAAAGACGCCGGCCATCGGCGGCCGCGGGAGTGTCGCACGAAGTGCATGGGGCGCTAGAGGTACACGTGGAACATGAGATCAACCTGTGTGCCGATGAGACGAAACTGGGAGCAAAGGAAAAGACAAGAAAAGAGAAGTGCAAGTCGGATTGCAGCCCGCAAATCCTTCACGAAATTCCACTTGACTTTCATAATCGCCGCTGGTTAGGGTCGCCCTCGTAGTCGATTTGCAGGGCTCGGGTCAGGGCTTGACTCGAGTGGGGCCTACAGGGAGGGCAGGCATGGCTGGTGTCGGTATCAATGGCGTTCGCGCCGTGGCCATGCTGTGTGTCATCGAGCAGGGGCTGCTCGGAAAGGAAGCGCTTTGACGCGGTCGCTTCGCCGCGCGCTGATCGCTGTCGCGATCTGTGCGTGCGCGGTGCTGTCACTTTCCTCGACGGCGCTCGCGATCGAGGAGTTTCCCGCCACGGGGAGCCCGTCCGGCGTCACAGCGGGCCCGGATGGAGCGATCTGGTTCACCGAGGAGACCGCGAACCGGATCGGGCGCATGACAACCGGTGGCCTGCTGACCACCGAGTTCAACATTCCGACCGCGAACAGCCTGCCGTCCGAGATCGTTGCCGGACCGGACGGAAGCCTCTGGTTCACCGAGTATTCGGGCAACAAGATCGGCCGGATCACGACGAGCGGGGCGATTACGGAGTTCACGGTTCCTGGCGGAGGCGCACCGGACGGGATCGTCGTTGGGCCCGACGGGAACCTCTGGTTCACCGAGAACACCTCCAACCAGATCGGCAGGATTACGACGGCCGGCTCGATCACGGAGTTCGACCTTCCGACTGCAAACGGTCCCGGCGACATCACCGTCGGCCCGGATAGCCGGTTGTGGTTCACGGCTTCAGACCCGAGCAATCCGACCACGTCGACGAACCACAAGATCGGGGCGATCACGCTTGGTGGGGGCATCTCGGAATACGGGATCCCGACTGCCGGCAGTGACCCATCCGGGATCACCTCAACCGGGGGCGCGCTGTGGTTCACCGAGCACTTGAAGAACCAGATCGGGCGAATCTCCACCACCGGCGTCGTCACGAACGAGTTTCCCGCCGGCAGCGGCGAGCCCTCCGGCATCGCCACCGGACGGGACGGGGCGATCTACTACACGGAGACGGGCCCGAGCAGGATCGGGCGAATGACCGCTTCGGGCTCGATTACCAACGAGTTCACCTTGACTCCCGGCAGTGCACCTGGCGCGATCGCGCCAGGGCCGGACGGGAATCTCTGGTTCGCGGAGTTCGCAGGCAACAGGATCGGCCGCATCGCGGTCGCCGCGCCCTTCATCCCGCCTCCGCCCCCTCTGGCGGTGACTCCTCAAGCGACTTCGAATAAGAAGAAGTGCAAGGTGCCGAAACTACGCGGCCTGAATGTGAAGAAGGCCAGGCGCAAGCTGAAGCGGGCCAAGTGCAAGTACAGGATCCGCGGCAAGGGGAGGTTCTCCTCGTCCAAGCCGAAGGCCGGAAGAACGACTTCCGGGACAGTGATAGTGAAGTTCAAGGCTAAGAAGGCCAGGCGCTAATGGGGCTCGGCCGCGGCAGGGGCGATCGGGGGATCGCTGCCAAGGGAGGTATCCAGCAATGATTCGAGCGATCGTCGGAGCGAGCCTGCGGTTCAGGCTGCTCGTGTTGGGCATCGCGGCCGGCATCATGATCGTCGGCATCACGCAGCTGCGTGATGCACCGACCGACGTGCTGCCTGAGTTCACGCCGCCTTACGTGGAGGTGCAGACCGAGGCGCTCGGGCTCTCCGCCGAAGAGGTGGAGCAGCTCATCACGGTTCCGCTCGAGGCGGACCTGCTGAACGGCGTCCAGGGAGTGGAGACGATCCGCTCGGAGTCGCTTCCGGGCCTCTCGTCGATCACCCTGGTCTTCAGGCAGGGCACCGACATCTACCGGGCACGGCAGCTCGTCCAGGAGCCGCTGACGCAGGCGCACGCCCTGCCGAACGTGTCCAAACCGCCGACGATGCTGCAGCCACTGTCGTCGTCGAGCCGGGTGATGATGGTCGGGCTCTCCTCGGACAAGCTTTCGCCGATCGAGAAGTCGGTGATCGCACGCTGGACGATGCGCCCACGACTGATGGGTGTTCCGGGCGTCGCCAACGTGTCGGTCTTCGGCATGCGCGACCAGCAGATCCAAGTGCAGGTCGATCCGGAGGAGCTGCGCGACAAGAACGTGCGGCTGAGCCAGGTGATCAGCACCGCGGGTAACGCGCAGGTCGCGTCACCGGTGAGCTTCCTCGAGGCATCCACCCCGGGTACCGGTGGATTCGTCGAGACCCCCAACCAGCGGTTCCAGGTGCGCAACGTGTTCGACGACATCGCGGACCCGGCCGAGCTGGCCAAGGTCACGGTCGAGGGCAGCGGCGGTCGCCTGCGGCTGGGCGAAGTCACCAACATCAAGGTCGACCACCAGCCGCTGATCGGCGACGCGGTCGTCAACGACGCGGACGGTCTGATGCTCGTGGTGGAGAAGTTCCCGGGCGCGAACACGCTCAAGGTCACCAAGGGCGTCGAGGACGCGCTCCAGAACCTCAAGCCGGGTCTCGGGGGCATGCAGGTCGACACGTCCGTGTTCCGGCCCGCGACGTTCATCGAGGACGCCACCGACAACATCACGATGATGCTGATCATCGCGGGCGTGCTGCTCGCGCTCGGCCTGGCTGCGCTGCTGTTCCAGTGGCGCACCCTGCTGGTCGCGGTGGTGACGATCCCCGTGTCGATGGTCGCCGCGGCAGTCGTGCTCGACATCTTGGGCGAAACGTTCAACGCGATCTCGTTCGCAGGCCTGGCGGTCGCCCTCGCAGTCGTCATCGACGACGCGGTGGTGAGCGTGGAGAACGTCGGGCGGCGCCTGCGCGAGCAGCGCGCTGCGGGGACCGGCAGCTCGGTTGCCGACGTGGTGCTCGATGCCTCACGTGAGATGCGGAGCCCGCTGGCGTACGCGACGCTGATCGGGCTGCTCGCGATCGTGCCAGTCGTGGTCATGGAGGGCCGCCCCGGCGCATTCTTCGAGCCGCTGGCGATCGGTTACGCACTTGCCGTGGCCGCCGCGATGCTGGTGGCTCTGACGCTGACCCCGGCGCTCAGCCTGATGCTCTACTCGGTGGGATCCACCGAGGGCCGGGAGTCCCCGGTGCTGAAGCGGATCGCGCCTCGCTACGGGGCGTTCTTGGGCCGGGCGATCCGTTCGCCCGGGCCGGTGATGATCGCCGCGGGTGCGGCAGTTGCAATCGCAGTCCTGGCGTTCGCGCTCCAGGACAAGTCCGTGATCCCGACATTCAAGGACCGCGACGTGCTGCTCAAGCTCGACGCCGAGCCGGGCACGTCCAACCCGCGGATGACGCAGATCACCTCGGACCTCAGCCGCGAGCTGAGGGGCCTCGACGGCGTGGACAACGTCGGCGGTCACGTTGGTCGTGCCGTCACTGGTGACCAGCGGGTCGACGTGAACTCCAGCGAGGTGTGGGTCAGCATCGACTCCGGCGCGGACTACGACAAGACGCTCGCGTCCATCGAGGACACGGTCAGCGCCACGGGTGGTGTCCAGCATGACGTCACCACCTACACCTCGCAGAAGATCCGCGACGTTGGCGCTCTCGACGACGGCAACAACCCGAACCGGGGCTCCGGCCTGGACGTGCTCACAGGCACCGACAAGCCACTGGTCGTCCGGGTCTACGGGCAGGAGCAGGACGTCCTGGCCCGGCAGGCCGAGCGGGTGCGCCAGCTCGTCTCGCAGGTCGACGGTGTCGTCGATCCGCGAGTCACGCAGCCGGTCTCACAGCCGCAGGTCGAGATCGAAGTCGACCTCGACAAGGCACAGCGCTACCAGATCAAGCCCGGCGACGTGCGTCGCGCGGAAGCAGCACTGCTGCAGGGCATCACGGTCGGCAGCGTGTTCGAGGGCCAGAAGGTCTTCGACGTGATCGTGCAGGGCGAGCCGAGCACTCGTGAGAGCGTGGCGAACGTTCGCAACCTGCTCCTCGACCGGCCGGGTGGCGGCCACGTGCGCCTCGGCCAGGTGGCTGACGTGCGGGTCGTCAAGACTCCGCTCTCGATCCAGCGGGACGAAGTTTCGCGTCGTCTGGACGTGGAAGCAGACGTCAGCGGGCGCAGCCTCGACTCCGTCGCAAGCGACATCGAGGACCGCCTGCAGGGCACGACCTTCCCGCTCGAGTACCACGCGAAGGTCCTGAAGCAGACGACCAGCAGCGAGATCGGGTCCGGTTCCATGATCGCGTTCGGGCTTGCCTGTGCGATCGCGATCTTCCTGCTGCTGCAGGCCGGGTTCTCCGGCTGGCGGCTGGCGGTGCTCGCGTTCCTGACGCTGCCTGCAGCCCTGCTGGGCGGGGTGCTGGCGGCACTGGTCGACGGAGCCGAGATGACACTCGGCTCGATGATCGGGTTCCTCGCCCTGTTCGCGCTCGCTGCGCGGACTGGGATGCTCCTGATCCGTCGCTACCAGGACCTCGAGCGCGCGGGCGAGGCCTTCGGGCCCGACCTCGTGCAGCGCGGTGCCCTCGAGCGGATGGGCCCGATCGTGACCAGCGCCGTGGCAATCGCGCTGGTGATGGTCCCGTTCATCGTCGCCGGCAACGCCCCGGGGCTCGAGATCCTGCACCCGATGGCCATCGTCATCGTGGGCGGTCTCGTCACCACGACCCTTCTGGGCCTGGTGGTGCTCCCGGCGCTCTACCTGCGTTATGCGACGCCGACGGAGCCGGGCCTGGCGCCCGAGGACGAGCTCATGCACAGGTGGGCAGGCGTCAGCCCAGAGGCCGCCGCGGCACCCGCGGGTGCGAACGGCGATCCGCTGCCGGCAAAGCAGGAGGCGACGCCGGCCACCGACTCGGAGAAGGAGAAGGCGTCTTGAGGAAGCGAACCACACGACTGCTGACGACAGGACTCGTTGTGGTCGCCGGTCTGTCCGTCTCGGCCTGCAAGGAGGTCGAGACGGAGACGGCCACGGGCTACGAGCCCGCAAAGCTCGAATCAGTGAAGGGCAACGACGACCTCAAGCGCGTGCAGCTTACGGAGGAAGGCGCGGAGCGCACCGGCCTCGAGACGGAGAAGGTGCGCCTGGAGGGCGGGAAGAAGGTCGTTCCCTACGCGGCGCTGATCTACGACCCTGAGGGCAAGACGTTCGTCTACACCAGCCCGAAGCGTCTCACTTATCTGCGTGCTCCGGTGAAGGTGGAGCGCGTGGATGGCAAGGACGTGATCGTGTCCGACGGCCCGGCCGCCGGCACGCAGGTCGTGACTGTTGGGACGGCCGAGGTGTACGGCGTAGAACTCGAAGTAGCAGCCCATTAGGGCACGGGGGGGTCAGGGCTAATGCGTTGGATCGTTTCAAGGAGTCTGCGGTTCCGTTGGCTGGTGCTGTTCGCCGCCACGGCGCTGATGGTCTTCGGCGTCACACAGATCCCGAACACGAAGGTCGACGTCTTCCCGGAGTTCGCGCCACCACAGGTCGAGATCCAGACGATCGCACTCGGTAACTCCTCCGAGGAGGTCGAGGAATTCATCACCGTTCCGATCGAGGAGCAGCTGCAGGGAATCGACGGGCTGAAGGAGATCCGGTCGAAGTCGGTCTCGCAGCTGTCGGCGATCCGCTTGATCTTCAACAAGGGGACCAATGAGCTGAGGGCACGCCAGCTCGTGCAGGAACGCATGGCGCAGGTCGCGCCGAACCTGCCGACCTGGGCAGCACCGCCGTGGATGATGCCGCCACTGTCGGCAACCAGCCGCATCATGAAGATCGGGCTCTCGTCCCAGGACCTGAACTTGATCGAGATGTCCGCTGTGACCTATTGGAAGATCCGCCAGCACCTGTTGCGGGTGCCCGGCGTGGCGGCCGTGGACATCTACGGCGAGCGCCTCAAGCAGCGGCACGTGCAGGTGGACCCGGCAAAGCTCGCCCGTCACGGGATCTCGCTTGACCGCGTGATGGAAACGGCTTCCAACGCGGTTGATGCAGGAGTGCTCCAGTACACGGACAGCTTCCTCGTCGGCACCGGTGGATTCGTGGAGAGCAACGGCCAGCGGCTGAACATCGAGAACGTCCAGCCGATCGTCGGCGACAACGAGCTCGGCAAGGTGCCGGTCCTCAAGCGCGACGGTCGCGTGGTGCGTCTCTCGGACCTCGGAATTGTCAAGACCGACCACCAGCCCGTCTGGGGCGAGGGTGTCGTGAACGACGGCGATGGTCTGCTGCTGATCGTGCAGAAGTTCCGCGGCGCGAACACCATGGAGGTCACGAAGGGCGTCGAGGACGCGGTCAAGGAGATGCGGCCAGGACTCCCGGGCATGGAGGTCGACACGACGATCTTCCGCCCGGCGACGTTCATCGAGCAGTCGATCGACAACCTCACGAAGGCGCTGCTGATCGGCATCCTGCTCGTGATCCTGATCATTGCCGCGTTCCTGTTCGACATCCGCACGGCGTTCATCAGCCTGATCGCGATCCCGCTCTCGCTGATTGCGGCGATCCTCGTGCTCGACCTACGCGACACCACCATCAACGTGATGGTGCTCGCCGGCCTAGTGGTCGCCATCGGGGTGGTGGTCGACGACGCGATCATCGATGTGGAGAACATCGTCAGACGATTGCGACAAGCGCGGAACGACGGCATCGACGTATCGACGTTCAAAGTGGTGCTCGACGCTTCCGTCGAAGTGCGAAGCGCGATCACCTATGCGACGCTGATCAACGTCGTCGCGATCGTGCCGGTGTTCTTCCTCGAGGGACTGTCCGGCTCGTTCTTCCAGCCGCTGGTGCTCTCGTACGGGCTTGCGGTACTGGTCTCGATGCTGGTCGCACTGACGGTCACGCCGGCGCTCTGCCTGCTGATGCTGTCGCGAGGCAAGTTCCGCAGCAATGAGTCGCCACTGCTGTCCGTGCTGAAGCGTGGCTACGGCGCAATCTTGACGCGGGTCATCCGCCGGCCGAGTCCGGCGATGATCACGGCGGCCGTGTGCCTGGTCGCCGGTGCGTTGATCTACCCGAGCCTCGGGTCGCAGCTGCTGCCGAACTTCAAGGAGCGCGACTTCCTCATGCACTGGCTCACCGAGCCTTCCACGGGTGCGCAAGAGGAGAAGCGCATCTCGATCAGGGCCTGCAAGGACCTGCGCGAGATACCGGGCGTGCGTAACTGTGGTTCGCACATCGGCCAGGCGCTGATGTCGGACGAGGTGTACGGCGTGTACTTCGGCGAGAACTGGATCAGCGTCGACAAGGACGTCGACTACGACGACACACTGGCCAAGGTGCATCGCACAGTCGAGGGGTATCCGGGCCTGTACCGGGATGTTCAGACCTATCTGCGTGAGCGAATCAAGGAAGTCCTCACGGGTACGAGCGAATCGATCGTGGTGCGCATCTTCGGACCGGACCTGCCCGTCCTGCGAAAGAAAGCCGACGAGATCTCAGCGAAGATCGGGGACGTCGACGGCCTAATCGACGTGAGCCCGGACTTCGCCGAGGATCTTCCGCACGTGACCGTCGAGCTCGAGCTCGACCAGGCACGGAAGTACGGCCTCAAACCGGGTGATGTGCGCAGGCAGACGTCGGCCATATTCGCGAGCGAGGAGGTCAGCGACATCTTCCACGCGGGCAAGGCCTACGACGTGCATGTCTGGAGCATCCCGTCTGCGCGGGACAGCGTGTCGGACGTGAAGAACCTCAAGATCGACACGCCCGGCGGTGGGCGTGTGAAGCTCGATGAGGTGGCCGACGTGCGCATCCAGCCGACGCCGAACCACATCCAGCGCACGCAGCAGTCGCGCCGGATCGACGTGGGCGCGAACGTGGAGGGACGCGACCTGACCTCGGCCGTGGATGCGGTCAAGGATCGGCTGGAGGAGATCGACATGCCCGCGGGCTACCACGCGGAGGTATTGGGTGAGTCCACGGAACTGAACGCCGCTCAGGACCGCCTCAACACCTTCGGCATCGGGGCCGCGATCGCCATCTTCCTGCTGCTGCAGGCGGCCTTTGGGAGCGTGCGCCTTGCGGCGCTCACGTTCCTGCTGCTGCCGATGGCGCTGGTTGGCGGTGTGCTTGCCGTGAAGCTCGGCGACGGGATCCTGTCGCTCGGCTCGCTGGTCGGATTCCTGACGGTGTTCGGGATCGCAGCGCGCAACGGGATCCTGATGGTCAGCCACTTCCAGCACCTGGAGCACAAGGAGGGCATGCCCTTCGGGCCGGAGCTCGTGCTGCGCGGTGCGAAGGAGCGCCTCGCGCCGATCATGATGACGGCGCTTGCCACGGGCCTGGCGCTGGTTCCGCTGGCTGTTGCGGGCAGCATTCCCGGTCACGAGATCGAGCACCCGATGGCGATTGTCATCCTCGGGGGCCTCGTCACCTCGACCGTGATGAACCTGTTCGTCCTGCCGTCGCTCTACCTGAAGTTCGCGAAGAGCCGCAGGGAGCGCACGCAGGCACCGGCAGTCGCCACTTAGGGAATATCTGGGCAAGGAATGCGGCCGCCGCGGCACGGGCCGCGGCGGCCGCCGCTCGTTCTCAGCTGTGCGAGTGGGCGCTGCGCTCGTGCTCGAGGATCCTCGTCGCCAGCGCCGCGCTCAGTTCATCGAGCGGGTCGCTGCCGTCGAGGTCCCGTGAGGTCCGGTTGCAGACCTCCATGATCGTGGCCCAGATCTCCTTGTCGGGCAGGCCGAACTCCACCGCCGCCTGGAATGTGGCTCCCAGTCGCCCCACTTCCTGCGCGTCGTCAAGCATGCCGGTCAAACCTCCGCCATCCGTATGGTGCCCACGAACAGGTTGTGCCCCTTTCTCCTGAGACGGAGATGAGCCGAGATGAGAGTCCTGGGTCTCGGAAGGACTCTGCTAAACAGTTACGCATCAAGCTCGAGGGCATCCACCACATCACGTGCATCACCGCCGACGCGCCCCGGAACGTCGATTTCTACGCGCGGGTTCTGGGGCTGCGGATGGTCAAGAAGACCGTCAACCAGGACGACCCGAGCGTCTATCACCTGTTCTACGCGGACGAGCAGGGGAGCCCCGGCGCCGATCTGACTTTCTTCGAGTTCCCCGGAGTGCCCGTCGGCCGGGCGGGCGACGGCATGGTGCACCGGATCGCGTGGCGGGTCGCGTCGAGCGACGCGCTGGACTTCTGGGCGCAGCGGCTGCGCGACGAGGGATACGAGTCCACGCGGGACGGCGATCGGCTCCGCTTCACCGACTTCGAGGGCCTCGGGCTCGACCTGGCGGTCGTGGACAGCTCCGACGCGCCGCTGGTGGCCGAGCACCCGGAGATCCCGGAGGAGCTGGCGCTCCAGGGCTTCGACGGCGTGCGGGCCTATGCGTCCGACCCCGAGCGCAGCCGGCCGCTGCTGGAGGAGGCGCTGGCCTTCGAGCCCCGGGACAGCGACTGGGAGGCGCGCGGCGAGCGTCGCGGCAGCCTCTATGCCTACGACTCCCCGCCGCCGCAGCGCGGGCTGCAGGGCGCCGGCACCGTCCACCACGTCGCGTGGGCGTCGCACGACGAAGAGCACCTGGCATGGCGCGAGCGCGTGATCGCCGCCGGCGGCCACCCGACCCCCGTGATCGACCGCTTCTGGTTCCGGTCGATCTACTTCCGGGAGCCCAGCGGTGTGCTGTTCGAGCTCGCGACGTTCAGCCCCGGCTTCGCCGCCGACGAGGATCTCGAGCACCTCGGCGAGAGCCTGGTGCTGCCGCCGTTCCTCGAGTCGCGCCGCGCGGAGATCGAGGCCCGGCTCACGCCGGTCGAGAACCCGCGCGTGCGCAGCGGGTCCGCCGACCGGCGCGGCTGAGCTCGGCTGCTAGCTGCCGGGGGCGCTGAACCGGGCCCGCGTCGAGGTGGCGGAGCCGGAAACCGGCGTCTGCTTCACCTTGACGCTGAACCGCCGGCTACGGCCGCGGTTGAGCAGTATCTGAGAGCGCTCGCTGACCCGGATCGCGCCCTGGCGGAAGCTGAGGTCGATCTCGTCCTCGCCGGCTGCCGGCAGGCCGAAGACCCGCAGCGTGCGCCGGTTGACGAACTCGACGGAAGCGTCCGCCGACGTATCGACGCCTTGGTTGACGCGGTTCTCGACGAACGAGAGGTTGTCGCTGAGCGACACCGTCAGCTCCTTGTAGTTCGGCGAGTCGGGGTGCTTCTTCACGTTCACCCGCACGCTCGGCCGGATGCTGGTCGCACCCGTGATGCGGCCGGTGACGCCCGGCCCGCAACCGTTCACCTTGGCCTCGACCGTGGCATCGGACGTAGTCGTGCCGTTGTGGCCGTAGAACTTGACCAGCGAGTTGACGTCGTTGAAGCGCGAGCTGGAGTCGCCCCTGAAGCAGAGGTCCTCGCGGTTCAGGAACACGCCGGTGGTCCGGCCGCCGTTGAGCGCGACGCGCAGCTCGGAGACGGGCAGCTGGGGCGCGTTCAGGACCAGCGACTGGATCCGCTTGTTGTTGATCAACGTCGTCTTGGTCTGGATCTTCACGTGCACGCGGCCCTTCAGGTCCAGCAGCAGGCCGGGCAGCGAGGTGCCGGTCTGCTGGATCAGGTACACGGGCCCCTTCAGCTCCTCGCCCAGGAACGGGCTCTTCGCGACCACGCCGCCGAACTGCGAGTTCGCCGGGCACGTGTCCGAGTCGGCCTGCGCCTGCGTGCAGGTCTTGTAGGCGGGGTTGTTCGTGTTCAGCTCGACCGGCAGCGTGATCTTGTTGCCGCGCTGGTCGGCGTCGCCGTTCGGCTGCGTGATCTTGATCACGACCGGCGGGTACTTGTTGAACGCGGTCGAGCCGCGGTCACCGATCTCGAACGAGATCCCCGGCCGGAACGGCACGGTCTCGCAGCCGATCGTGTTGAAGCCGAAGGGCGGTCCGGCCTCGACCGTCGGGTCGACGTACCCGACCGCTTCGCCTGTGGACAGGTTGAAGTTGCACGAGGTCGGGTTGCGTACGTAGTTGTTCGATGCGCCGTTGAGCACGAACGACAAGGCGTGGACGTGGAGATTCTGCACGCCCAGAGGGGGACCGAGGTTCACGGCGTCGAGCTCGGCGATGTTGTCGAGCGTCCCCGTGAGGCCGTAGTCGCCGTTGCCGCGGGGCGTGATGTGGAACGGGATCGAGGACACGAGCCCGGCCGAGGCGGTCACGACTCCCAGCCGGCCCGGCTCGTTGCCGAGCGGCTCGGCGTTGTAGACCACGCCCGAGAACCCGGTCACGACGGTGCCGGAGCTGGCGAGCTTGACGTCGAGCCGGGACGTGCCGATCTGGCTGCCCGCCGGACACCCCGCGCCGAACGCCTGCAGTGCAGCCTCGGAGCACTTGGGAACGGACTCGGGATTACCCAGCAGGCCGGCCGCGAAGTTCGTGCGGGCGGTCTTGATGTCCTCGGCCGCGCTCGGGTAGCTGAACGCCGAGTACGAGCCGGCGTCGACGAGCGCCCCAGCCTGGAAGGACGAAGGGCCGGGGCTCGGGATCGTGGGGAAGGCCGGGAGGTCCGAGGTGATCCGGTACCCGGTGGTACTGACCGCGCCCTGGGCGGCGACGGGGGCCATGAGCGCGGCTGCGACTCCCATCGCGCCGATCAGGGTCGAAATACGCATCAACAGCCGTCCCATTCTCTCCTCCATCACGTCGTGCCTCGTGCGCGGGATCCGAAACCCGCGGGCGTCGGCAAATCGGTTCTGCGCTCGTTATCGGACGTTCGGCCGCCCTTCTGAAACAACTGTCTCCACGGACGTATGAACGGCAGCGTCTCCATGCTCCGGCCAGGCGTTGTAAATGGCGGTTCAACAAGGCGTCTCAGCGGGTAGGACGCCGTCTGACCCGGTTGTGCGTCGGTCATCGGTCAGGCAACTCTTGGTGCAAGGGGGAAACGTGATGCAGCGCAGGTCCGTGCGTGGGGCGATCTCGGTGGTCGTGGCGTTGCTGCTGGCCGCTTGTCTCTCGCCGGCGGCACTTGCCCGTGACGAGATCGTCACGTCGTTCGACGGCACGCCGATCGCTACGTCTTTCTTCCCTGCGGCCGGGCTTCCCGCGGGCGCGAAGGCACCCACCGTCCTGATCGGCCCGGGCTGGTCGAGCGGCCGCGACACCGATGAGAACGGCGCGTCGAGCGACCTGTTCGGCATGACGGGCGTCGGGCCCCTCCGGCGGGCGGGCTACAACGTCCTGACCTGGGACCCGCGCGGGTTCGGCGAGTCGGGTGGCACGGTCCAGGTCGACTCGCCCGAGTACGAGGGCCGTGACGTCCAGGCGCTGATCAGCTACGTCGCGGAGCAGCCCGAGGCCAAGCTCGACAGCGCGGGCGATCCCCGCGTCGGGATGTCCGGCGCCAGTTACGGCGGCGGGATCCAGCTCGTGACGGCGGCGCTCGACTCGCGTCTCGACGCGATCGCGCCGGTGATCGCCTGGCACTCGCTGGTGACGAGCCTCTACAAGGCCCAGTCTCCGAAGGCCGGCTGGGGAACGGCGCTGTTCGGGCTCGGCGTGGAGGGATCGACGATCCCGGGCCTGCCGGCAGGCCAGACCGGCAACCTCGACCCGCACATCACGAGCGCGTACACCTCGGGACTCGCTTACGGGCAGTTCTCCGATGAGGACGTGGCGTGGTTCGCTTCCCGCGGGCCCGGTGCGCTCGTGGAGCGGATTCGCATCCCGACCCTCCTGATCCAGGGCACGGTGGACACGCTCTTCACGCTCGACGAGGCCATCGCGAACTACCGCATCCTGCGCGCCAACCGCGTCCCGCGGAAGATGATCTGGTTCTGCGGCGGTCACGGCGCCTGCTTGACGGACGCCGGCCCGCCGCTGTGGGTCGAGCAGCAGACGATCCGGTGGTTCGAGCGCTGGCTCCGGCACAAGCCGGTCTCCACCGGCCCGGCGTTCGAGTGGGTCGCCGACGACGGCCAGATCCGTGTCGCCGGCGACTATCCGCCGCCGGTGCAGCAGACGCCTGCGGCGCAGGGCGCCGGGCTGATCCCGATCACACCCGACGCCGGGTCGTCCGGCGCGCTGATCGCGGCGACGCCCAGCCCGCTCGGGCTGCACCTGCCCATCACGAAGCCGGCCGCCGGCAGCCAGGTCGTCGGAGCGCCCAAGCTGACCCTGTCGTACAGCGGCCTGGGCACCAGCTCGTCGGCGCCCGTCTACGCCCAGATCGTCGACAAGCAGCGCAACCTCGTCGTCGGCAACGTGGTCACGCCCCTGCGGCTCGTGCTCGACGGCCTGCCGCACACTGCCACGTTCGACCTGGAAGGGGTGGCGGCGAGCGTCGAGGCCGATTCGTCTTACGAGCTCCAGATCATCCCGGGCACGTCGGTGTACGGCCCGCAGCG
>DASRIA010000059.1:0-33045 GCA_035650255.1 Solirubrobacterales bacterium | reverse complement strand
TGTTCGTCTCTATGAAGAAGGGCCGTGTGTCAACTGCTGGTCGGTTTGTGGGTGGGGTTTCCTCGCGTTGGTCTGTGGTGGGGAGCGATGCTCATGTCTCTATGGCCACCTCGGCGGGTGGATCAGGCGAAATCGGATCGTTCGCTCGGGGGCGCAATTCCAAAGGGGGCGGTCAGGCCGCCAGACGAACAGTGGCGCCTCTGGGAGCGAACTGCTGGTTGCGGGTAAGCATGTGCCAGATCGCGTGGCTGAGCCGGCGGGCGATGTCGACTTGGGCGACCTTGGCGCCGCGCTGCTTGCCAAGCCGCTGCTTGTTGCGCTGGTAGCGCTGCGCGTAGGCGGGGTGCCTGAGCGCGTGCATGGTCGCCTCGAGCAGCGCCCAGCGCAGGTAGGTGGGGCCGTGCTTGGTCAGCGGGCCGCGGCGATCCTTGTCTCCTGACTGGTTGACGCGCGGGCAGAGACCGGTGTAGCCGGCCAGCTTCTCGGGCGACGGGAACCTTCCGATCTCGCCGATCTCGGCGGCGATCGTGAAGGCGAGCACCCAGCCGATCCCTGGTGCGCTCATCAGCAGCGGGATGTAGCGGTGGTCGGCGTGGCCCTGGCGGAGCTTGCGGTTGATCTCGGCGATCTGGCATTCGAGGTCGTCGATCAACTCCACGCTCGCCGCGACATTGCTGCGCCACGGCTCCGGGACCTGGAGTCGGGCCAGCAGCTTTCGGCCCTCGAGCCCGAACAGGTCGGTGACCGGGCACGGCTTGCCGAAGTTGATCAGCGTCGAGTGGACCCGGTTCTTGAGCGCCGACTTGTGCTTGACCAGGTGGAGCCGGAAGCGGGCCAGCTCGCGCTCCTCGCGGATTCTCGGGTCGGGCAGCCAGATCGCCGGCACCAGGTCGCGCTGGCTCAAGAGCGCCAACACCTGCGAGTCGATCTTGTCGGTCTTGCAGGCCAGCGGCGCCAGGCCCTTCACCTTCTGCGCATCCGCGATCTCCACCTCCCAGCCCTCCTGCTCGAGGGTGTCGTGGACCAGGCGGGCCCCGGTCATCGACTCGACCACCGCGCAAACCGGCTCCCGATAGCGCTCCTCGATCCGCCTCGCGAGCGCCCTCAGCGCATCCGCGTCAGGCGGCGCAGCGAGCTGGTCGACGTGTTCTCCTAACTCGGACAGCAGACAAACATCGATCCGCTTTCGGCTGAGATCCAACCCGGCGTGCAACATTGAAGACGGGCCTCCTTTGAGCTCGCTCCTCGGTGACAGCCGGAGCGTGTCACCAGAGGAGGCCCTCCTTCATGGCAGTCCGAAGCAGGCGCCAACCGAGTCTCTGCGAGAGCGTCGCGATCACGCGAAGGGAGCACTCATTGCAGGTGGCGGCCGGCTGTCGCCTTTGCCTCACCGGCAGCCTTCGTCACGGAAGTGGCGGTGGCCCGAAGGGCTGGCCGAATGTCAGCCCGTCAGCGAGTGGCGGCGTGCTGTCCACTGGGGTACCGTCGGTGCATCCTGCCGGTCACTTCGATCCTGGTGGTGCTGTTAGTCGTGGCGGGGGTGTTCGCCGCGGCACCGTCTGCGAGCGCGGACAAGATCGTCTTCACACGTCTCGATCGGAGCCAGGCCGGGGGGTTGGTGGTGATGCGCCCGAGCGGCCGCGTGGTGAGCGTGGCGCGCGGGTTCGTCAACAATTACTACGACGTCTCCCTGGACGGGCGCCGAGTCGTGGTCAGCGACGAAGCCCTCTTGACGACTCCGTTCACCAACCGGGACCGTCTCGCGGTGCCGCGGACACGGGTGCTGACGCGGTCGAACCCGGGGCTCTGGCCGCAGGTGTCGCCAAACGGCCGCTTCGTCGCCGGTGCCAAGGAGGCGGGGGGTCAGTTCCAGGTCTTCGTGGTCCGGGTCCCGGGGGGACGGGCGCGGCGGTTGCGCACCTCGGCGGCGTTGAGCGCCCCAAGCTGGTCGCCCGACGGTCGCCGCATCGTCGCAAATGGGGAGGGCGGGCTCTGGGTCATCAACGTCGCCACGGGCGCCGCACGCGAGATCGTCTCCTCTGAGGCAGGAGAGAGCTTCGGCCCGGCGTGGTCACCTAATGGCCGCTGGATCGCGTTCATTCGAACCGAATCGACGACGGGGTCGGGCGAGCCGCCCCTGGGCAGCTCACAGCTCTGGCGCGCGCGGCCCGATGGAAGCGGGCAGCGCCAGCTCACCCACCTGGCAGGGACCGATGTCATCCAGCGGCCCGCATGGTCGCCGGACGGGCGCCGACTCGCGTTGATTACCTACCGGGGCGGCTTCAGCCGTCCCATCGCTACGATCCGCGCCAACGGATCGGGCCTGCGCACACTCCTCACAAGCGGATTCAACTACGGGATCGACTGGACACGCTGACCGCCCGTGTCGGTTCCGGCTGAATACCGAGCAGGTTGTTCCAGTTGAAAAGTGGCCCGGGTTGGGGCTGGAGGTGGTGCCGGGCAGCGATTGCGAAGGTCCTGACGGTGCGAGGCTGGCGCCGCGCTCAGTTCTCGAGATGTTGGACGCGCGTAATCGAGTGCCCGGTCAGCGCCAGTCGCTGATGGCCTCGCCGCTTTGCAGCGGTGGTAGGGGCCGGGGCCGGCCGCCCTTTGGCGGTGCCACGAGCGTCCGTGGGGGGTTGAAGCGAGGCTGCTCGCTCAGCGGCCCGCTGAAGTCGAGGCCGGCGCTGTAGTTGCGCACAAAGGCGAGCCGGCGACCGTCGGGGGCTCGTCTGACTCTCGGTCTATAGGACGATGCAGGAGCGAGACTGCAGCGGATCTCGCCCAGCCGATGCCTGCTGGTCGTCCCCAGCAGCCGTCTCGCTGAGACCTCGCAGACAGCTCCGCTTCGCGCGAAGCGGCACTCGGAACTCCCAGATTGGCGACTGTGCCCGTCGGCACGCCGCAGCTTCTCGGGCTGAGCAGTTTCGCTACGCCCAGCTGCGGCCTGGCTGGTAGCTCCCGATGCTCCATTCGTGGCCGTCGAGGTCGCGGAAGCGCGCGCGCTTGGTGCCCCACTCGGTCTCCTCGGGTCCATAGACGACATCCGCGCCCGCTGCAGTGGCGCGCTCGAAGGCCGCGTCGACGTCCTCTTCGACGAGATACAACCCGGGTGCCGCGCCGACCGGAGCCTTTCCGCTGCCTCCCATGACGACGGCATCACCGCGGCGCAGCTCGGCGTGTGCAATCGCGCCGTCGTCAGCCTGAACGGTGATGGGCTCGAAGCCGAGGCCCTCGACGAGGAAGCGCAGTGACTCGTGGCCGTGGCGGAACGTTAGGTACGGAATGAGAGTCGGCATCCCCAGATGCTGCCAGGACCGGCGTGCTTGGGCGCGCCAGCTCCCCCATACTTGGTTGCTCGCGCTCCTCGGGGCATGAAACTGTGCCTTGAGGGCTGGCTTGACATCGGGCGGCCGGCTTGGGTTCGGGCGACTGGGACGTGGGGCGTTTGGGAGGACGCGGGTTGGGCAGGCGGTTTTGGACGGTGGGCTTGAGCCCGGGCTTTTCAGTGGCCGCCCCTGCGACTTGCCCGGTTGCGCTGCGGGCGCGGATCCGTCGATGTTGTTTGCCCACCGGTTCTCCGTGTCTCGAATCGGGTGACGAGGGGAGCTGCGAGTTGAGAGCTGTGGCGCTGGATGTCCACCGCGACTTCTGCGAGGTCGCGCTTGTCGAGGACGGCGTGCTGCGCTCGGGCGGCCGGATCGAGACGAAGCCCGAGGCGCTCGAGTTGTTCGCGCGGAGCCTCGACCGCCGTGACCACGTCGCGCTCGAGGTGACCGGCAACGCTTGGGCGATCGCGCGCTTCATCGAGCCGCACGTCGCGCGCGTGATCGTGGTCTCGCCGTCGGACACGGGCATCCGCCAGGCGCGCGCGAAGACCGACCGGCTCGACGCGCGCGCTGGCGAAGCTGCTCTGGGCGGGCTCGCTCGGTTCGGTTTGGATGCCCGACGAGCGCATCCGCGCGATGCGTCGCCGGCTCGCGCGGCGGACGCAGCTCGTGCGTGCGCGCTCGCGCGCCAAGAACGAGGTGCACGCCGTCCTGATGCGCTGCCTCAAGGGGCGGCCGCCGGCGTCGGATCTGTTCGGCGTTAAGGGCCGGCGCTGGCTTCAGGAGCAGGTGCTGCCGATCCCCGAGCGCGAGACGGTCGACGCGGCCATGCGCCAGGTCGAGTTCCTCGACTCCGAGATCGCGGCCGTCGAGGCGCTGATCGCGGCCGAGGCGCTAGTCCTGGCCCGAGGTCAAGCGGCTGATGACGGTGCCGGGCGTCAACGTGATCGTCGCGGCGACGTTGATGGCCGCGATCGGCGACGTCCGCCGCTTCCCCGACCGGCGCAAGCTGACCGGCTACCTCGGTCTCGATCCGCGCGTCCGTCAATCGGGTGTCGGGCCCGCGAGCCACGGCCGCATCTCCAAGCAGGGCTCGGCGAGCGCCCGTCACGCGCTGGTCGAGGCGAGCTGGTCGACGGTGCGCCAGCCGGGCCCGATCGCCGGCTCTATGTCCGGATCAAGGCCAGGCGCGGTCACTCGATCGCGATCGTCGCCTCAGCGCGCAAGCTCGCCTGCCTGTTCTGGTGTCTGCTGACCCGCGGCGAGGACTACGCCTTCGCGCAACCGTCGCTGACGAACAAGAAAATGCGCCGGCTCGAGCTCGCCGCAGGCGCTCCCGGGCTGCAGGGCGGCCGCGGCGTCTGGAACACCAACCAGGCGATGCGTCAGGCCGAGCGCGAGCTCGCGCTGCAGGCCCAGCGCGCCTACCAGCGCACCGTCAAGGACCGGCAACAGAACAAGGGCGCGAGCGCGACAGCGGGCCGCGCATCTAGCGGTCCCTCGAAGGAACAGGTCGCGCGGCAGACAACAAGGCCCTAAGTCTGCGCCTTGACACGTCGTCGCCCACGCCCGCTCGAACCTTCCCACCACAGGAGGCGGTCGATCAAGCCGACTTGACTTTCATCCGTCGTCCAACTCAGCACTGCCGAAGCGGGTCGCCTCGGCTGCTGCGCTCGCCTTGATGCGATAGCGCTAGAAGCGGGTCATGGAACTCCACGTCGCGCTACTCCGTCTCGTCCATCTCAGCAGCGAGCGGTGGGGCGCCACGCGCCGCCCGGCCGTCTGTAGCGCCGGAGCGCGCTGACGACGACTCGGCGGTATCTTCCCTAGCGTCGCTATCGGTGATACGCCTGTTCACGGTTGTCGCGGCGGTAATCGCGGTTGCGACCGTCATCGCCCTGGTCGTTCTGTGGCCCGGGAGCGTCGAGTCCCAGGTTGCGCAGGGCATCGCCACGGACAGCGAGCGGGCCCACGTCGACTCGGTGATGGATGGCTTCTGCGCCGGGTTCGCGACTCAGCAGTGTCAGTTCGTGCACGCGACGATTGAGAGCGGCTCCGAGAAGGGCGAGCGGATCGTGGTCCAGCTCAGCGCCGGTGGCTTCGATCCCGACGTCGATCCGGGCGACGAGATCCGCGTGGCCAAGGCGCCCAAGCCGCCGAAGGGCGCGCCGGCCGTGACCGGGACCGGTTACACCCTCTCCGACTTCGAGCGCCGTAAGCCCATGCTGATCCTCGCCGCGCTGTTCGCCTTTGTCGTGATCGTGTTCGCGCGCTGGCGCGGCCTGCTCTCGCTCGTCGGGCTCGGGATCAGCCTCGTGATCGTGCTGCTGTTCGTCGTGCCCGCCATCCTCGACGGGAGGTCGGCGCTGCTGGTGGCAGTGGTCGGTTCGGTGGCGGTCGCCTACACCACGATTCCGCTCGCGCACGGCTGGGGGCCGAAGAGCCTGGCGGCGCTGCTCGGCAGCGTGGCGAGCCTGATGTTGACCGCGCTGCTCGCCGTGCTGTTCACCAACCTCACTCACCTCACCGGGCTGTCGAGCGAGGAGGCAATCTTCCTGCAGATCGGAAACGCCGACGTGTCGCTGCAGGGGCTGCTGCTGGCGGGCATTGTGATCGGCGCGCTGGGGGTGCTTGACGACGTGACGATCAGCCAGGCCTCGACCGTGATGGCGCTCCGCCGCGCGAACCCCGGCCTCGCCTTCCGGCGCCTCTCGGGGCTCGCGCTCGATGTCGGTCGCGACCACGTGAGCGCGACGGTGAACACGCTCGTGCTCGCCTACGTGGGCGCCTCGCTGCCAATCCTGTTGCTCTTCAGCGCGGCCGACCTCGGCGTCGGCAACGCCCTCAACCTCGAGGTGGTCGCGAAGGAGGTCGTCGCGACGCTCGTAGGGTCGATCGGGTTGATCGCCGCTGTGCCGATCACCACCGCCCTCACGGCGCTGCTGGCGCTCAGCGTCGCTCCCGAGCAGATCGAGGACGATGACGGCCACGCGCACTAGGCGCGCATACGGTTCCGTCGCCTAGCCGGAGCCGCTGACCAGCGTCGCCGAGGCGAGCACCGCGCCCATCGCGAGCAGCATCGTGATCGCGCGAAGCCGCTTCGGCGTGAGCCATGCGTAGCGGCGGCTACCGAGGTACGCGCGCGTGCCGGCGGCGGCGCCGACGGCTGTCATCGCGGTGGCCATGCACTGAATGCACATGGGAGGTGGACTATACGCCCACGCAGAGACTCCTTTCCGTGACGGATGGGCGGTGGCGCTCTCCGCCTGGCCTCGATAGCGCGCGCTGGGTAGCTGGCTCGCCGCCGAGGGCTCGCGTCGCTTGCGCTTCCGCGTGATGGGAGGTGTCTTCCTGTCAGTGCGCTCGCTGCTGCCTCGGACGAGTCCAGGCGTACCCTGGCGAGCGATCGGCGGTCACGACGCGCCCGGATCCGTGAGGAAGCGGCCGCGACCAGGCGGTAAGAGTTTGCCCCCGAAGCACAATTCTCGGGGCAAACTCCCGGTAATCGCCCGTAATCGGTGCGCATTCTACCGCGGGTGGGCGCAGCGACTGGGCGCCGAAAGCCCTGCAAACTCGCATGATTCGAGCGCGGCGCGCGCCCGAATCGCACCCAGGAGGTCGCCGGTTCGAGTCCGGCTAGCTCCATCAAGGAGTCCCGGCAAACACCCTGAATCTCGGATCGGCGCCGTCCTGCAGGGCGGCGAATCTAGGCCAGAACTCCCAGTAAGGCGTCCCGACTGAGCGCCCCGGCGAACTGCCGCATCCGCCGACAAGCAGGGATCACGATCTGCGCTGTCGCGTGTCGTCCAGTGCGGTAGTGCGTGCCCGGGAGCCGAGACGCCCGCAGCTGGCGCGAAGCAGCAGCGTGCGCGGCGTCGCGCGAACGCGATGCGCGGCTCAGCCCTACAGAGGCCGAACGAGTGGGTCGCTACCGCGGTCCGCGCGCGGGCATGAGAACTCGCGCAGCCACGCCACCTCCTTCACCGAGGGTCGGAACGCGCGGAGAACGAATGAGCTCATCGACATGGATCCACTCGGCCGCGCTCGGGGTTCAGGTCGGCGAGGGTCGAATGGGACTGCTGGGCGTGGCGGTCTCACGGTCGCGATCCGGCCGCGCGGGTGCTCGCGGGGCTTGGCTCTACCAGTCTGGCGGGCGGCGTGATGACCTCCACGGTCACGCTCCCGTCCAGCGAGAGGTCGACCGGCTCCCGCCGGTCGCAGTCAAGAGACCAGCGGTCTCTAATGCACGGTCGACGTGTCCGGGGCCCAGATGCCGAGGTACGACCGCAATCTCGCCGGCGAGCGAGCAGTCTGCAAGGTCGGGGCTTCGACGTCAATAGCCTGACGCGCCGCCTAGAGCGGCAGCCGCGGGGGGCGACCGCGGACCACGGGAGCAGTAGGGGCCGATTGCAATCGGGTCGGCCCTCGCCAGTCCTACGGTGAGCCGGTGAGGATCCGCTCGAGGGCACCTAGGAGGCGGAGGGCCGGCTCGCGGCGGTCGGGATCGAGTCGGTCGAGCGTTCCGGCCAGGCGCGCGAGCGTCGCGGCCTCTCCCTCTCGCGCGAGGGTGGCGCGTGCCCCTCGTGCGCGCTCGACGACGTCGAGCGCGATCGCGCCCTGCCGCGCGACGAGCACGAGCAGCTCCATCTCTGCCATGCGGAAGGGCCGTTCGCTTGGCCGGTCGAGCACGGTCAGGACGCCGAGCGCGCGCTCTCCGCGCAGCAGGGGCGCCGCCATGAGAGCTTTGGGCAGGTAGCCGGTCGATTCGGCGATGTCGCGCGCGAAGCGAGGGTCGCCTGCCACGTCGTCGAGCACGAGCGGTTCACGCGTGCGCAGGACGAAGCCGGTGAGTCCGGCCCCGGAGGGGAAGCGCCGGCCGATCAGGGCGGACGAGCTGTCTCCGGTCGCTGCGCGGAAGATGAGCTCGTCGGTCTCCTCGTCGTAGGTCGTGATCGATGTCGCCTTGGCCTCGAAGACGGCGCGCGCCACCTCGACGATTGAGCGCAGCAGCTCCTCGTGCGCCTCCTCGCCCGCGAGCGCCGACGCGGCGACGGCGGTCTCGAGCGGTTCTTCGGTCATTCAGGGCTCCTTTCTCGCGTTGGCGGCGGTGAGGCGAAGCACGCTCTTGAGCTCGAACGGGGTCAGGCCGGGGTGCTTGGCCAGGATCAGGGCGCAGATCCCGGACATGTGGGCGGTGGCGAAGCTGTTGCCCGACGTGTGAAGGCTGCCGCCGCCGCGCCACGCGACCTCGACATCGAGCCCGCGAGCGTAGAACTCGACCGGGGGTTCGGGGTTGTAGTAGAAGCGCAACGGGTCGGTATCCTCGTGGCTCCCCACGGAGATCACCGAGGAGAAGCGCCACGGGTAGCTCTCGACCTCCATGTTGTGCGCCGAGGCCACGACGGTGGTGCGGCGAAAGTACGCGTCGTCGGTGAGCTCGTGGAGGAGCGCGAGCAGCTCGCGCTTGGTCGTGGACAGGCTCATGTTGATGAGCTGATAGCCGGCCTCGATCGCCCAATGCAGTCCTGCCAGCAGCGAGCCGCCGCTGCCCCGGTTGGCGGGACCGAGTACCCGGGCGCTGGCGATCGTGCAGTCGGGGGCCAGCGAGCGGATGATCCCCGCGCAGGCCGTGCCGTGGCCGAAGACATCTCCCTCCGTGTCGTCGACGAGCCGTGCGATCCCCTCGTCGTCGGCCACCACCGCCACCGAGCGTTCGATTTGGCCGACGCGTGGGTGATCGGCGTCGACGCCGCTGTCGAGGATGCACACCCGAACTCCTGCGCCGCTCGAGCCGCCCCACGCCCACTCCGACGTGAGCTCGAACGGGAAGCTCGGGGGCATCGAGATGGTGCCCGCGCGATCGGCCCGCAGGCTGTAGGAGGGAAGCCGGCGCGGGGTCTCTGCCACTGCGCGATCGTACCCTCTTGCGGCGCATTGCCTAACCCGGATAGTGTCCGCTCTCACCGCGGCGGTATAGGGCCGCTGCGCCGGCGGAAGGAGCCACCGTGGAAGCGGAAAAGATCACGCTCGAGCCGACCGAGGACGGTAAGCGCTGGCGCGTCAAGCCGGAGGGTGGCGACGTCGAGGGCCATGTGTTCAGGTACTTCTCGATCGAGCCTGCCGGCGAGGACGACAAGGGCGAACCGCTCTTCGCCGTCAAGTCGGACGGCGGCGACGACGTGACCGGGCACATGCTCAGGGGGATTTGATCGGTGTAGTCGCGCGGTCGGGGCCGTCGCCCGGCCCCGGCCGCTCGCATCTGGTGTGTTGAAGCCCGCGGGCTGAGGCGACGTCGGTGGCGGTTGCGTTCTCGGCCCCCGTTGCCCAAGCGGTCACCGGGCTGGCGAGCGTACTTCGGTCTCCCAACCTGCGTCGGCTCGAGCTCGCATACGCCGCGTCGCTGATCGGCCTGTGGGGGTACTCGATTGCGTTCGTGGTCTACGCCTTCGAGGCTGGAGGCGCAACGCTGGTCGGTGTGGCCGCGGTTGTGCGGCTGCTTCCCGCCGCGGTCGCGGCGCCCTTCGCGGCGCTGCTGGCGGACCGCCATTCGCGCCGGCTCGTCATGCTCCTCACAGACCTCTGCCGCGCGCTGGTGATCGCCGCGATGGCTGTCGCCGTGGCGTCCGAGACGCCCGTGGCCGCCGTGTTTGGCCTTGCCGGGCTGATGGGGGTGCTGAGCACGGCGTTCGAGCCGGCGAAGAATGCGCTCCTGCCGTCGCTGGTGGACGACCCCGAGCAGCTCACGGCCGCCAACGTCGCGACCTCGACGCTCGAGAGCACCGCGATCTTCGCCGGTCCCGCCGTTGGAGGGCTGGTGCTCGCGCTCGCCAGCACCGAAGCCGCCCTCGCGGTCACCGCGGCGCTGCTGGTGTGCTCCGCGGCGCTCCTGGCGCGGATCGACGCGAAACCCGCGCCCGACCCGAAGGCAGAGCGAGACGAGCCGCCACAGCAGGAGAGCCTTGCAGAGCAGCTCCTCGGTGGCGCTCGAGCGATAATCGCGGACCGACGGATCGCGCTGGTGATGGGGCTCCTCAGCGCCCAGGTGCTGGTCGCCGGAGCGCTCGGTGTGTTCGTCGTCGTGATCGCGCTCGAGCTGCTCGAGCTCGGCAGCGGCGCGGTGGGGCTGCTGAACTCGGCCGCCGGCATCGGGGGCCTGCTCGGCGCCGTTGCCGCGCTCGCGGCGGCCGCTAAGCGCGGGCTGGCCGGGACGTTCGGCATCGGAATCGTTGCATGGGGATTGCCCCTCCTCTTGATCGCCGCATGGCCCGAGCCGGTCGTCGCGTTCGTCGCCTTCGGCCTGTTGGGAATCGCCAACACCGTTGTCGACTCAACCGGTCTCACCCTTCTCCAGCGCACCACGCCGGACCACCTGAGCGGGCGCGTGTTCGGCGTGCTGGAGACACTGGTGATCATCGGCCTAGCGCTCGGCTCACTGCTCACGTCCCTGCTGCTCGCTGCCGCCGGGACGGTCGCCTCACTGGTCATCGTCGGCGCTTTCCTGCCCACGCTCGCGCTGCTCGCTTGGCCTGCGCTGCGACGGATCGACGCCGAGATGCCTCCGCCAGAGCACGAGCTCGAGCTGCTTCGAGGCGTGCCGCTGTTCGCGCCGCTGGCGCTCTCGTCGCTCGAGCAGCTCGCCACCCGCCTCGAGCGCGTGCGCTGCCCTGCGGGCAGCGAGGTCATCCGCCAGGGCGAAACCGGCGACCGGTTCTACGTGATCGAGAGCGGCGAGGTCGAGGTATTCGAGGACGGGATCGCGGCACGACGAGAGGGCCCCGGTGACTTCTTCGGCGAGATCGCCCTGGTGCGCGACATGCCCCGCACCGCGACCGTCGTCGCGCTCACCGACCTCGAACTGCTCGCACTCGAGCGCGAGCCCTTCATCGCCACCGTCACCGGGCACGCCCGCACGCGTGAGGCGGCCGACGCCGTGATTCAAGCCAGGCTCGGCTCTGTGCGCGCAGCAGCAGGGTCCGTCTGACGCGCTCTGACCTCGCCGCTCGACGCTTCGCCCGCGTCATCCGCCTGATGGACTCCCACTAGCAGGCATCCCGTTCGGGCATCCGATGCCGCGAGGCCGCAGGACCGCCCGGCAGAGCGTCGCCCCCCAGACAGAGGCAGGAGCGAGATCGAACGGAACTTGCGCCAGCTAACGCCCGCTGTTCGTCCAACTGAGCAGCCTCAGGTTCGGGCATCGAGAAGCTCGTTCCGCGAGTGAGAGGGAAGCTCAGTTCGTGGGGCACTGCCCCTTGGGCAGTAAGCTCGGCTCGATTCGCACCCGCCCGGAGCCGCGTATGCGAGAGCGCCACGACACGGTCGTGATCGGGGGCGGCCAGGCCGGACTGGCTATGAGTGCCGTGCTGCAAACGTACGGTCGCGAGCATGTGGTATTGGAGCGCCGGCGGGTCGGCGAGCGCTGGCGGTACGAGCGCTGGGCGTCGCTGCGTTTCCAGTTTCCGAACTGGTCGCTTGAGCTGCCGGGCTACGCGTACCGCGGCGACGACCCGAACGGCTTCGCGCACTGGCGTGAGGTGCTGGGCGTCATCGAGGACTACGCTGCCAGTACGCGTGCCCCGGTCAGGGAGCGCACAGAGGTCAGCGGGCTGCGCACCGACGATGGGGGCTTCGTGCTGTCCGTGCCGGCCGGGACGATCCACGCCAGTCACGTTGTCGTCGCGACCGGGCCGTTCCAGCGGCCGCGCATCCCGCCGTTGTCGGAGAGCGTTGCGCCGTCGGTGCTGCAGACCGACCCGACCCGCTACCGGCGCCCCGAGGAGCTGCCGGACGGCGCCGTGCTCGTTGTCGGCAGTGGGGCATCCGGCTGCCAGCTCGCCGACGAGCTGCTGCGTGCCGGGCGCACCGTGTTCCTGTCGGTATCGAGGCACCGGCGCGTGCCGCGGCGGTTCCGCGGCAAGGACGTCTACTGGTGGCTGGACCGGATTGGCCGCTTCGCCCAGACGATCGACAGCTTCCCCGGGCGGCGGTGGCCCCCGTCGACCGTCGTCACCGGCATGAGCGGCGGCTACGACGTCGACGTGCGCCAGATGGCCGCAAACGGCATCCGGGTGCTCGGCCGGGTCGTCGGCGCGTCCGACCACGTGCTGGCCGTCGCGAGCAACGCCAACGACATCCTCGACGAGGCCGACGCGGCGTTCGCCGCCTTCCTGACCGCCGCCCGCGACCTCGCGGCCGCGAACCCGGACCTGGGTCTGGCCCAGGAGGAGTCCACCGAGTCAGCAGGGCCCCCGGCCACCGTCGCCGAGGTCGACTCCCTCGACCTACAGCGCGAGAACATCGCGGCGATCATCTGGGCGACCGGCTACAGCTACGACTACGACTGGCTCCAAGTTCCCGTCTTGGACGCCCAGGACCGGCCGCTCCAGCGGCGCGGGGTCACCCAGGTGCCGGGGCTCTACTTCCTCGGGCTGCACTGGATGCACACCTTCAAGTCCGGCCTATTCTCCGGCGTTGGCAGCGACGCGGAGTACCTCGCGGAACACATTCGTCTCATGACGAGACGGTGACTACGCCAACGAGGGTGCCGCTCCGGTAGTCGAACTAGACAAGCATCCTGGCTGCTGCGTTTGCATGCAGAAGGAGCACCCCGCCCGGCGCCGCCGACACTGCTGAGATGGACGAGGAGGAGCTCTGTTGACCGGAACTGGTGGGCGGCTCGAGAGTGCTGGAGTTCGTCCATGGCAGGAGCGACCGGGGCTGTGAGGACACGCCCGCCTTCCTGGGGAGGCAGCGGTCCGTGTTGTCACGCACAGGTGGCGGCGGATCCGCGACGGCGACGGATGCGTCTCGGTTCGGCCCTGGCCAGGCACCACGGAGCGCAGGGGCAGCGGAAGTCCTGGCCGGCCTAGGTGGCTGCTCAGGCGCCGCGCAGTGCGGCCGGGAGTTGTTCGCGGGTTTCGATGTCGAGTTTTCGGTAGCTGTTGGAGAGGTGCATTTCGACGGTGCGTTGGGTGACGAACAGGGCTTGGGCGATCTGTTTGTTGGTGTGGCCTTGGACGGCGAGTTCGACGACGCGGAGCTCGGCTGGTGTGAGCGAGTCGCGGCCGGTCTGTGCGATTCGGCGTGGGCGGGCGCCCGCGAGTCGCAGTTCCTCGCGTGCGTGGTCGACGAGTGCGGTGGCGCCGCAGCGGTGGGCGAGCTCGGCGCCCTCGGCGAGCGTCGCGCGGGCCTCGGTGCGCTTTCCGGCTCTGCGGATGGCGCTGCCGAGGTCGATCAGCGCGCGCCCGTGCTCGAGCCGCGCGTCTGAGCCGGCTAGCCTCTCGACGGCTTCGGTCAGGGTCTCCTGGTCGGCGTCGTGGACGAGGGCGTGGGCGTGCAGCGCGACTCCGATCGCACGCTGAGCGCCGAAGGAGCGGGCGAGCGCGAGCTCTTCGTCGACGAGGCGGCGAGCCTCGGACTGATCGCCGAGCGCGAGTTGGCAGAGCGCGGTCTGGGAGCGCCACGCGACCCAGAGCCCAGCCCGGGCCTGCCAGTCGCGCTCGAAGCGCTCGCACTCGCGCAGCGCCTCAAGCGCCGATTGTGGCTTGCCCTCAGCGGCGAGCAGGTAGGCGCGGCCGGCGCGCAGCGGCTGGCTCGGTGGGGCCTCGGGGTCTTGGGGGATGCGCTCGAAGGCGTCGAGCGCGCGGCGGGCTTCGTCCGCTCGGCCGCGCTCCACGAGCACGAAGACGAGCGCCGCGGTAGCGACGGCGCTTGGGACCGGCCAGTCGGCCATGGCCGGCTGCTCGAGCCATAGGCGGGCGTCGGCCTCGGCCGCCGCCAGCCGTCCGGCGAGGTAACGCGCGTGGGCGCGGAACGCAGCCGCTGCCGCGACCGCCCCCTCGAGGCCCCGCTCGCGGGATTGGGCGATCGCGTCGGTGAGCGTCTGCTCGGCGCTCGCCAGCTCTCCCGCTTGGCTGAGCGCCACCGCCGCGGCGTATGCGAACGGCCGCCCGGCGGCGGGCGCGAGGCGGACCAGGACCCCGTCGCCGAGCGCGCGCTCTGCCAACCGGATCGTGCCGGCGGCCGTGCCGGTCATCGCGGCATGGAGCGCGAGCGGTACGAGCAGCGGCCGTGTCTGTTCGTCGGGGAGCTGCTCGACCCGCGCCCGCGCCTCGCGCAGGCGCTGCGCCACGAGTGGCCTGACAGCGCGCGGACTCGGCCCCGACACCAGGATCAGCGCCTCGACCATGCTCCGGAGCATCGGATCCTCGAGGCCCTCGAGCGCGCGCTCGAACACGGCTACCGCGCGCTCTTCCTGGGGGTGTCGGGAATCGAGCAGCTGGTGGCCGAGCGCCAGGCCGATCGTCGCGCGCGCCGGCTGTGTCTCCGTGAGCTCCAAGGCCTCCAAGAGCAGCTCGGTCGCATCGGTGTCGCCGAGCAGGTGGTGCGTAAGGCCGAGCTCGGCCAGCAGCTCGGTTCTGTCAGCCGGCGCGGGCGGCTCGGCGAGCGCCCGGCGCAGGTATCTGACGGCGCTGTCGGGGGCGCCGCGCGCCTGCGCGGCGCGGGCGGCCGCGCGCAGCATTGCCACCGTATGCGGGTCGCCGTGCGGGTCGGCCGCCAGCAGGTGGACGGCGGCTTGCTCGGGGTCGCCGGCCAGAAGCTCGGCGGCGCGCCGCCGCATGCGGGCCCGCTCGCTCGCCGGGGTGTCGTGGTAGATCGCGGTCCGCACGACCGGGTGCGCGAACCGCACTGGTCGCCTCACGGATAGCACGCCGAGCGCGGTCAGCGAGTCGGCGATCGCGGCCGCCACGGCCGGCTCGAGCCCCGCCAGCCTTGCCGCCTGTGACGGCTCGTCGGCCTCGCCCAACACGGCCAGCGCGCGCGCGAACCCGCGCGCGTCCGGCCCCAGGCGGCCGACCCGCAGCAGCACCGCCTTCGCGATCCGCGGCGGGCCGAGCTGGCGGACAGCCGCCGGGGCGAGCCCTGCCGCCGAGTCGATGTGCGCCGCCGCGCCGCGATCGTGGACCAGCTCCAGCAACAGCTCACCGAGCAGGAACGGGTTCCCGCGCGAGCTCTCATGGCAGGCATCGCATAGCTCCGGCGGCGCGTCCTCGCCCAGGCGGCCGCGCACGATCGAGGCGACCGCGGCGCGCGACAGCGCCGCCGGGCGCAGCAGCTGCGCCGCGAGCAGCAAGCCGTCCAGCAGCTCCGGATCCGGGCTCGTCTCGCCCGTTCGTAGGGTCGCGACGATCGCGACCGGCACGCCCTCCAGGCGCATCACCAGGTAGTGCAGAAACCTCAGCGACGGACCATCGACCCACTGCAGATCGTCGACGGCGACAAGCAGCGGCGAGCGCTCGGCCAGGTTGACCACCAGCCAGTAGAGGCCGTGCAGCGCCGCCCGCGACAGATCCCCTGTTGGCGGCGCCGCGGCGGCCTGCGGTGCGATCACCACCTCCGCCAAGCCTGCGGCGCCGGCAAAAAGATCAGCACGCTCGCTGTCCTCCGCGACCGCCACCCGTGGCTCGAGCAGCTGACGCACGACCCCGAAGCCAAAATCGCGCTCCAGCTCGCCGCCGCGCGCATACAGCACCTCGAGGCCCATGCCGTCCGCCGCCGCGCGCGCCTCCTCGAGCAGGCGCGTCTTACCGATCCCCGCAGGGCCCTCGATCACCGCCAGCCGTCCCTCGCCAGCACGGACGTCAGCCAGCAGCCCGCCCAACACGGCCAGGTCGCCCTCGCGCTCCAGCAGCGCCGGCGTCGGCGCGTCGGTGCCTGGCCGGGATGAGGGATCGGGGCTCATGCCAAGTGCTCGGGCGCGGCCCGGCCGCGCTTATCGGTTCGGTCGCGGCCAGAAAACTCTTCGGTCATGACTTCGGTCGCGACCACGTTGTGCCGCTCCGCCAGCGCATCGAGCATGTTCGCATGAACCGCCGGCCGCAGACCACCACAGCGACGCTCGAGCTCGAGCTCGCCACCGAGGCGCCCACGGGCGCGCTCACCGACGGCGCCGGACAGGCCCGCCGCTTCAGCGGCTGGATCGAGCTCGCCGCCGCGATCGAGGACTGGCGCACCAGCACGGCGCAAGCCGACCCCCGCCAGGCCGCGATCAAGCAACCGGACCGTCGGCCGGCGGCCACCACAACCCACCGAAACCCAAGCGAGGCAACCCAATGATTCGACCGATCCTCAAGCGGCTGCTCGGCCGCCACGGCACCGCCGTCGCCTATCTGGCGCTGTTCGCCGCGCTCGGCGGCAGCGCCTACGCCGCCGTCACCGTCACCGGCGCCAACGTCAAGGACGGCACGATCACCGGCAAGGACGTCAAGAACCGCTCGCTCAGCACCGGCAAGCTCAGCGCCTCGGCGCTCAGCTCGCTCACGGGCAAGCCCGGCCCCGCCGGCCCGCAAGGCGACAAGGGCGCACCCGGCCCGGCCGGCGCTACCGGACCCGCCGGCCCTACCGGACCCAAAGGCGAAACCGGCGCAACCGGTCCCGCCGGCCCAGAAGGACCGCAAGGGTCCCGCGGTCTCCAAGGCCCAAGCGGGGTCAGCGGCTGGGAATACCGGGTCTCGGACCCGGGCCTGCGTCTCGGGTCCTATCACACCGGGACGACGCGGGTCAGCTGTTCGAGCGGCAAGAAGGCGCTCGGCGGCGGCGTGGGCAGCACCCACCACCGCACCTACGCCTCAACGAGCAGGCCGATCGAACCCGGAACCGGCTGGGTGGTCACGGCCCACAACTCCGCCGACTACACCGAGGCAACGGTCTACGCCTGGGTGATCTGCGCGAACGTCTCCCAGTAGGTCCGTTCCCGCGTCCCTGACGAACCTCGGCGACCGGCCCGCGCTCGACGCGGGCCGGTCCCAGAGGCACAGAAACTCGCAACAACTCCCTCGAAGGAAGGCACTCCAATGCGACCCATCCTCCGGCGGCTCTTGGGCCGCCATACGACCGCCGTCGCCTACCTGGCGCTGTTCGCCGCGCTCGGCGGCAGCGCCTACGCCGCCGCCACCGTCACCGGCAGCAACATCAAGGACGGCACCGTCACCGGCAAGGACGTCAAGAACCGCTCGCTCGGCACCAGCAAGCTCAGCGCCAGCGCGGTGAGCTCGCTGACCGGCCAGCCCGGCCCGGCCGGCCCCCAAGGCGAGAACGGCGCCGCCGGCGAGCGCGGCCCGATCGGTATGACCGGCGCGCAGGGGCCGCAGGGTCCGCAGGGGCCGAAGGGTGATCAGGGCGTGGCCGGGAAAGACGGTGCCCCCGGTCTGCCAGGCACGGCCCGCGCATATGGCGCAACCTGGGGAAGGGGTTGCTCACAAGTCTTCCCGCATTATTGCGGCCTTCATGGCTCGCGCAGAAATATCGACTACGTGGTTCGCGTCGGCGTTGGCGTCTACTGCGTCGGCGTCAATGGGATAAGCCCCGTAGGCGGGGTGGCGCTCGTCTCTACACGGTTCGTCACCGGCGATGCGATCCAGGTCAACCCGGACTTCCAGAGCGCCTGCGTTTCGAGCGAGTTCGAGATCCGCACGTTCGCAGGCACAAGCCTGGCGGACCGCGACTTCGCGATCGCCATCCTGTAACTGGCGAGAGGCTTCGACGAGACGGACCTGGCCTTAGCAGGGTGTTGGTCGAGCGGCGGTCTTAGGGCCGCCGCTCGTCATTGCCTCAAGCGGGCACCTCGGGCGAGGTTGCAGCGCTCGCAGGACGGCTGAGGTTGCCGAGCCGGTCGCTGCCGCCGTCCGCGACGGGGATGACGTGGTCAACGTGGAGGCGCCGGTGAGTGTGGCGGCGGCACCAGGTTCCGCCGAGGGTGAGCGCCAGCGCGACGATCGCGATTGCGTGTGCAGAGAACCGTCTCATTGATCTCGAGCTCCTGTCTGGTCGCAGTCGAACAGATGCGGACAGGCTCGCCGCGAAGCGGGCTGTGCGCTATGGCGGGTCCCTGCCATTGCGGCCGCACTCTGCCGGCGGTGCGCGCTAGGGTCGAATCGCGATGGGGGTGACCGCACCGCTGCTCGTCGGGCGCGAGGAGGAGCTGCGCGTGATTGAGCGCGCCTTCGAGGTGGTCGAGGGTGGTGGCTCGCGCGCCGTCGGGGTCACGGGCGAGCCGGGCATCGGCAAGTCACGGCTGCTGGCGGAGATGGCCGCGCGGGCGTCTAAGCGCGGCCATCTGGCGGTCGGCGGTCGCGCGGCGGAGCTCGAGCGCGACGTTCCGTTCTCGCTGTGGGTGGACGCGCTCGATGAGGAGGTCGGCCGCGGCGGCGGCGAGCTGCTGGCCGGTGTCGGCGACGAGCGTCTTCCCGACTTGGCTGTAGCGCTGCCCGTGGTGTCCCGCGTAACCGGCGTTGAGCCGGCGGCCACCGGTGAGCGACACCGGGTGGCGCGCGCGGTGCGGGCGCTGCTCCAGCAGCTCGCCGCCGCGCAGCCGTTGAGCGTTCTCCTGGATGACGTGCAGTGGGCGGATCCGGCGTCGGCAGAGGTGATCGGCCTGCTGCTTCACCGATTGCCGGAGGTCGGCGTGCTGCTCGCCCTCGGCGCGCGCGCCGGCCGCGTGCCGGTGCTGGAGGAGGCGTGGCACGCGGCGGCGCGTCACGGGACTGCCGATGTGCTCGAGCTGCGGCCGCTGTCGCGGGACGCTGTCGACTCGCTGCTCGGGCACGGGGTCGGGCCGGCGGCTGGGGCTCGCCTCTATCGCGAAAGCGGCGGCAATCCGTTTTTCCTGCAGGCGCTCGCGGGCGCGGGCGAGCCGGCGACGTCGCACGCCCAGCCGGCGCTGGGCGCGCTCGGAGTGCCGCGCACGGTGATGATGGCGCTCGCTGGCGAGATCGGTGCGCTCGACGACGGCGCCCGCCTGTTCGTGCAAGGTGCGGCGGTGGTCGGCGACCCGTTCGAGGCCTCGATGGCCGCAGCTGCCGGCGATGTGCCGCCTGCCGAGGCGCTCGAAGCGCTCGACGCCGTGCTCGCCGCCGACCTGGCCAGGCCCACCGACGCGCCGTCGCGCTTCGGCTTCCGGCATCCGTTGGTTCGCCGGGCCGTGTACGAGGCCGCCGGCGGCGGCTGGAAGCTGGCCGCGCACGCGCGGGCCGCGGAGGCGCTCGCGGCGAGGGGCGCGAGCGTCGCCGAGCGGGCGCACCACGTGGCGCGCGCGGCGCACCCGGGCGACCTTGCCGCCGTCGAGTTGCTGGCACAGGCCGGTGAGCAGACCGCGCGCGACGCCCCCGCGACCGCGGCGGGCTGGTATGCGACCGCTCTCCGCCTGCTGCCGGGTACTCCGGATCACGACGCCCGGCGCGTGGCGTTCCTGCAGGCTCAGGGCGCGGCGCTGGCAGCGGCCGGACGCGCGGTCGAGGCACGCGACGTTTTCCGTCGACTGCTCGCGATGCTCCCGGCGGACGCCGCCGCGGAGCGGGTGGCGGTCGCCGCCGTCCTCGGCGAGCTCGAGGCGCTCTGGACGAACAACGCCGAGGGGGCGCGCCGGCTGCTCGAGTCCGAGCGGGCCGCGCTCGGCGACGGCGAGCCGGGCCTGTCGGGCGCGCTCGCGCTGGTCCTGGCGCGCGAGCGCGCCGTGCACGGTGATCACGCCGGCGCCGAGGCCCTGGCCGACGAGGCCCAGGCTCTCGCGTGCGCGGCCGGCGATCGCGCGCTTGAGGGCGAGGCAGCCGCGACCGCGGCCGACGAGGCGCACTGCCGCCTCCGTCGCGACGACCCAGACGAACTCGCCTCCGTGGACGCGAAGATCGCGGCGGCGGGGGCGCTGGTGGACGCGCTCCCCGACGAGCGGGCCGCCGAGCGGCCCCAGACGCTCTTCTGGCTCGCCGTCGCGCGAGTCTTCACAGGCACCCTGAAGCCCGCGCACGCCGCAGCGGAGCGCGGCATCGGGGTGGTGCGCGCGAGCGGTCAGGGCCTCTACGTGCCGGCCTTCGTCTGCGTGCGAGGCTGGATCGACGCCAAGCTCGGCAGGCTCGACGCCGCCGAGGCAGACATCGAGGAGTCGCTCGAGAGCGCCCTCCTGTCCGGGAACCCGCAGGTCGCGTACTGGTCGTCGATCGCGTCCAGCCGGATCGCGCTCGCGCGCGGAAGCGTCGAGGAGGCGATCGAACATGGCGAGGCCGCCTGGGAGCGGATCGGGATCATCGAGTACTCGCAGGCGGGCTACACGCTCGCCGATGCCCGGCTGGCCGCCGGCGACCCGAACGGGGCGCTCGCCGTCCTCGAGGCCTTCGGCTGGGTCCAGCCCGCGCTCTGGACGCTCGATCGGCTGAAGATGAGCGACGTGGCGGCGCGCGTGCTGCTCGCGCTCGGCCGGCTCGAGGAGGCCGAAGAGTTCGCTCTGCGCGCCCCGGCCGAGGCCGGCGGTCGCCGCACCGGCATCTCCGGCGGGGTGATCGCGCACGCGCAGGCGCACGTCCTCCTCGCCCAGGGCAGGCCCGCCCAAGCGGCCGAGCTGGCTCTCACCGGCGCCGCGGCGGCCGAGGAGGGCGACGCCGCGCTGTGGGCGGGCCGCTGCCGCACCCTCGCGGGAGACGCTCTGCTCGCGGACGGCCGGGTCGACGACGCGCGGGCTGAGCTTCGCCGGGCGGCGACCGAGCTCGAGGAGCGCGGCGCCTGGGGCTATCGCGACGACGCGCTCCGAGTACTGCGTCGCCTCGGCGAGCGCCCGCGACCCGCGCGACCCGCCGGCCGCGCGGACGGCGGCGTGCTCGCCAGCCTGACCGCGCGCGAGCGCGAGGTCGCCGCACTGGTGGCCGAAGGGCAGACCAACGCGCAGGTCGCCGCAAGGCTGCACCTGAGCGAGAGCACCGTTGAGAAGCACGTCTCGCGGGTGCTCGCCAAGCTCGAGGTGAGCACGCGCGCCGGCGTCGTGCGCCTGCTCTCGCGCGAGCGCCCTCCGCTGACCTGAGCGGTGCGTCGCGCCGCAAACCGGGGGTCGGTGTGGTGGGCATCCGCCATACCGCTAGGCCGGCGTCCCGGCGACCGTGTCGGCATGCACACGACAGCCGACACCCAGTCGCTCGAGCAGGTCGTCTCGCGCGACGGCACCCCGATAGCAGTCTGGACGAGCGGCGAAGGCCCCCCGCTGGTGCTCGTGCACGGAGCCGCGGCCGATCACGGCCGCTGGGCGCCCGTGCTCGGCGCGCTCGGCGAGCGCTTCACGGTTCTGGCGCTCGACCGCCGTGGCCGTGGCCGGAGCGGGGACGCCGCCGCCTACGCCATCGAGCGCGAGTACGAGGACGTGGCCGCCGTGGCCGACTGGGCCGGCGGACGGGTCAGCGTGCTCGGCCACTCCTACGGAGCGGTGTGCGCGCTCGAGGCGGCGCGTCTCAGCGGCGCGATCGCACGGCTCGTGCTCTACGAGGGCCCGATCGGCTTCGTGCAGTCGCCGCCTGAGGTCGTCGGTCGCCTACGGACGCTGCTCGACGCGGGCGAGCGCGACGAGTTGCTTCAGCTCTTCATGCGCGAGGTGGCGGGGCTGCCCGCCGAGCAGGTCGAGCTGCTGCGCTCGCTGCCGGCGTGGGAGGCGCGGCTCGCCGCCGCCGGCACGATCCCGCGTGAGGAGCGCGCGAACCGCGAGTACGTGTTCGACCCCGCTCGCTTTCGCGCGCTCGACACACCAACGCTGCTGCTGTCGGGCGGCGACAGCCCAGAGCCGTTCAAGCAAGCCGCGCGGGCGCTGGCCGACGCGCTCCCCGACTGCCGCATAGCCGTGATGCCGAACCAGCGCCACGCCGCGATGGACACCGGCACCGACCTGTTCCTGGCCGAGGTCCTGGACTTCCTCGCGCCCGCGTCCGCCCACTGACCATCGAGGGGAGAACACGATGACCACCACCGTCCATGACCGCACCGACGCGCTCGCCGAGCGCCTGTTCGGAGCCACCCTCGGCGCCCTCGAGCTGTTCTCCGTCTACCTCGGAGCCGAGCTCGGCCTGTACCGCGTGCTCGCTGCAAAGGGTCCGCTGACGGCGACCGAGCTCGCCGAGCGTGCCGGCATCGCGCTCCGCTACGCGCGCGAGTGGCTCGAGCAGCAGGCCGTCGCCGGGCTGCTGGACGTCGAAGGCCTGGACGAAGGGGCGGAGGCGCGCCGCTACGTCCTCAGCGCCGACCACGCCCGTGTGCTCGTCGACGCCGACGACCCGGCCCACGTGGCGCCGTTCGCGCACATGCTGGCCGGCATCGGCGGCGTGATCGCGCAGGTGGCCGACGCCTACCGCAGCGGTGCTGGCGTCGCCTACGCGGCCTACGGCACGGCCTTCCGCCACGGGCAGGGCCACATCAACCGCCCCGCGTTCAGCGGCGAGCTGCCTGCCGAATGGCTCGCAGCCATGCCCGACATCGTCGCCCGACTCGAAGGACCGCAGCACGCCCGCGTCGCCGACGTCGGATGCGGCCAGGGGTTCTCAACGGTCGCGATCGCGAAGGCGTTCCTCGGCGCCCAGGTCGACGGCTTCGACATCGACCCCGCGTCCATCGCGGACGCCGAGCGGCATGCGGCCGAGGCGGGCCTCGACGGCCGCGTGCGGTTCGTCTGCGCCGACGCCGCCGAGCTCGCCACGCACGGCGCCTACGACCTGATCCTGATCCTCGAGGCGCTGCACGACATGGCCCGTCCGCTCGCCGCCCTGCGCGCGGCGCGGGCCGCGCTCGCCGCGCACGGCGCCGCGCTCGTCGTCGACGAGCGGGTGGCCGACGAGTTCACCGCGCCCGGCGACGAGGTCGAGCGCATGATGTTCGGCTGGAGCGTCACGCACTGCCTGCCGACGCAGCTGACCGAGCAGCCCTCCGCCGCGCTAGGCACCGCCATGCGCGCCGACACCGTACGCCAGCTCGCCGCCGAGGCCGGCTACGGCGACGTCTCCGTCTTGCCCGTCGAAAACGAGTTCTTCCGCCTGTACCGCCTCGACGCCTGACCGCAATAACAACGCCCAAAGGAAAGGAGCACACCAATGCTCACGAAGACCCCTGCCCATTCCAACAAGCGTGCCCGCCGCGCGCTGATCGCCGCCGCGCTGGCCGCCTGCGCAGTGCCCGCGGGCGCCCAGGCCGCCACGGTCGAGATGTCGGCCGACGGCACCACACTCATCCACCGCGGTGCCGCCGGCGAGATCAACAGCCTCAATGTACGCGTCGTCGACGGCGCCGTCGAGGTGAAGGATTTCGCCGGTCTCACGTCGAGAACGCCGCTGTGCAGCTCGGTCACCAGCGCCACGGTGCGCTGCGCCATCGGCCTGCCCAAGCGGATCCACACGCTGCTGGGCGACCGCAACGACGGCACCAGCATCCGCGTCGGGATCCCCGTGATTGTCGAGGGCGGCACCGGAGACGACTCGTTCACAGCCGGCAACGGTCCCGATCCCAGCAACATCGCCTACCACGGCGGCTTCGGCCGCGACACCGTGACCTACCGCTTCGCCGACCGCGGCGTGCGCGTGAACGCCTCGAGCTTCTTCACCGCAGACGGGCGCAAGGGGATCGACCAGGACAACGTGATGGACGACGTCGACGTGATCCAGGGCTCGGAGTTCGACGACGAGCTCGTCGACTTCACCTTGGACTCGGACATCGGGCCCAAGACCATTGTCGGCCGCCAAGGCAACGACGTGCTGCGCTCCGGTCTGGGCGACCACGGCGTGACGTTCGACATGGGCTCGGCCCGCGACGGTGCCGACACAATCGTCGCCGGCGACGCGGACTACACGCTGGTCGACTACTCCAAGCGCACTCAGCCGCTCACGGTGACGCTCGACCACGGGAACGGAAACGACGGGGAACCCGGTGAGGGCGACACCATCACAGGTCCTGTCGCCCAGGTGCTCGGAGGCCAGGCCGGCGACCTCATCCGCGCACGGCCCGACGCCACGGACGGCTCCTTCATCCTCGGCGGTCCGGGCGACGACACGCTGGAGGGCGCGGACGGCGACGACGACTTGCGCGGCGACGCCGGAGCGGACACGCTGCTCGGCAACGGCGGCGGCGACATCCTGCACGCCGACGACGGCTTCCGTGACATCGTCGGCTGCGGCTCCGGTATCGACACCGCACTGCTCGACGCCATCGACGGCTTCACCTCGTGCGAGAACCGGACGGTCGGCGTCCTGCGCCTGGCACCGAAGACGATCCGCGCCCAATCCGGCGAGCCGGTCAGGCTGCGCCTCGGCTGGAGCCACCCCCGCGCCTGGAAGCAGCTGCGCTCGATCGAGCTGCACCTCACCCAGCGCGGCGCACCGGTGGGCGAGGTCACGATCCGCCCGCGAGCTAAGCGGATCAGCGGCGACGGCGCCGTAGAGCTAGTGCGCAAGCACACCCGGCTGACCCGCAAGGGCAAGACCGTCAACGCGCACCTCGCCCTGCGGCTCGATCCGGGACTCGCAGGCCGCACGCTCGGCCTTGCGGTCACCGCCGACGACGTCCACGGCGCACGCCAGGTCGTCTCCCGGGCGGCCACGATCTCACTCGCCCGCTGAACCCGGCCTCACGACCTACCACCGTACGTGGAACGGGGGCGCCTGACGGTGCCCCCGTCCTCGTCAACAACTGAACGGATTGTATGGCGCACCTGCGAGTCCGTCGGCGCGGCGCGGCTAGCGCCTAGGCGGGCTCGGATGGATCTTCCTCTGCCGCCAGCTTGAGCGAGCCGGCCTTGACCTCTTCGAAGTGCCGCTCTTGGATCGGCAGCGCCCAGTCGACCAGCTGCTGTACGCGTTCGTCGCCGGCTTGCTCGTTGAGCTTGCCGAGCACCGACCAGTGGCCGACCTCGCCCGCCTCGGCCATCGTCAGGAACTCGAAGCCGTCGAGCGCGTCCGCGTCGCTGCCGAGGTAGGTCGACATCATGTCGGTGGCCTCGCCCTTGGTCTCGCGCGCCTTGTCGAGAACGGCGGTCTTCTTGCCTTCGAGCTGATCGGCCAGTTCGGTCCCGCGCTGCTCGGTCTCGCGCGCCTCATCGTGCATCTTCTTGAGCTTCTCGCTCAGCTCGCCGTTCTCGGTCAGACCGTCGACCTTCTCGGTGGCCCCCTGTGCCGCCATCGCCAGGCCGATCACTTCGGCCAGCTTCTCTTCCATCACCGTCAGCTCTGCCATCTCGCCTCCTCGGTCGTTGGTCGCGTTCCGGTACCCGCCACGACGGGTCGAAATCGCCTGTTGTTCTGAGCGGACCTGCGTCGATACAGAGCCGTCGCGCGTAGGTGTTTTCCGTGCCTGGAAGCGGGAACAGACACGGGCAGCAGACGTCCATTTTTTGACTTAGGGAGGGACGGTGGCCAAGACCGCGCGAGAAGTGATGACCGGCGGCGCGGAGTGCGTCGGTGAGAACGAAACGGTGCTCGAGGCCGCGAAGAAGCTCGCGGACCTCGATGTCGGATCGATGCCGATCTGCGGCGAGGACGACCGGCTTAAGGGCATGCTGACCGACCGCGACATCGTCGTGAAAGTGCTTGCCGCCGGCAAGGACCCGGCGGACACGAGGGCGGGCGAGCTCGGGGAGGGGAAGCCGGTCACGATCGGGGCCGACGACGGCGTCGACGAGGCGCTCCGCACGATGGCCGACCACAAGGTGCGTCGGCTGCCCGTGATTGATGGCCACGACCTCGTCGGCATCGTGAGCCAGGCGGATCTGGCGACCAACATCGACGAAGAGCAGGTGGGCGACCTGGTCGAAGCAATCTCGGCCGCCCCGTAGCCGCGACTCGACACCGCGTGAAGGATGAACGGAGGTAGCGACGATGGCGAAGGATCACGGACCTAGCGTCAAGGACGACAAGCAGTACGAGGGCCTGCGCAAGAAGGGCATGAGCAAGTCGCGGGCGGCCGCGATCTCGAACTCGCCGGGCGCCTCGAGCAGGGGTGGCAAGAGCAGCGGGAGCAGCCAGAGCAAGAAGAGCAGCGGTGGCGGCAGCGGCGGCAACACGGCGCAGAAGAAGGCCGCCGGCCGCAAGGGCGGCAAGAAGTCGAGCTAGCGGTCAGCTCGGAGGGCGACGATGGCGACGGAAAAGCAGCGCCGGACGACGCTGCTGCCACTCGGAAGGATCGGCGCCGGCCGCGACTCCGTCGAAGCCAACCTCGACGTACAGCTCGAGCGCGCATCGAGCGAGAGGCAGACGTCCGAGAGCAGCTCTAGCGGCGCAGCCAGCGCGGTGCGACGGGACGTCGCTTCCGCACTCCCCGGACCAATGCGCTAACCGAGCTTCGCCACGATTCGCTCGTACTCGTCGCGATCGAAGGCCCGCAGCGTTGTCGTGCGGGAGTTCCCGTGCGCCGCGACCCCGAGCATCGCGGCCGCGATGCTCTCGTCGTCGGGCGCCTCCAGGATCGCGATCAGGTCGTACGGACCCTGGGTCCAATAGATCTCCTTCAAATCGACACCCGCGCGCCTCCGGATTTCCGCCTCGTGATCGACACGGTCAGTTGTGCCCTTGAATCCGGCGCTGCCCTGGTCGGTCCAGTTCACCAGCACCACGTACGTGGCCACGTCTCCTCCTTCGGCCCGATTGGCAACGGCCGCATCAAACTAGCCGAACCGTGACACCGAGAGGCTCCGAACCGGTCGCGGAGGGCTGAGATAACACAAATGTCCGTTATCTGCGGGATTGTTGCTATGTTTGGCATATGCCGCGAGATCAGGAGATCACCTTCGCCGATCACATGGGCCGCCACTACGCCCACCGCTACGCGTTTCCGCCGATGGCCGGTCGCGTGCTGGGCTACCTGCTCGTGTGCGACCCGCCGGACCAGACGATCGCGGAGTTGAGCGACGCGCTGCTGGCAAGCCGCAGCGCTGTCACCGGCGCGCTGGACGTGTTGGAGCGCATTCACGCGGTCCGCCGCTCGCGCGCGGCGGGAGAGCGGATGGACCGTGTCCGCGTGGACTTCTCCTCCGCACAGTCACGTGGGTTTGACGTCACCGAGTACCAGGAGCTGGCGGATCTGGCCAGGGAGGGCCTCGAGGTGCTCAAGGAGGCGCCGCCAGAGCGCAGGGCAACCCTGATCGAGATGGAGGCGTTCGCCCACTGGCTGGTCGAGCGGACCCGCACCCTGCAAGTGGAGTGGGAGGCACACCGTGACGCCCTGCGCGCAGCGGGCGACCTCCCCGGAAAGGCCTGAACCGATGTCGACCGTGCCAGCAGCGTTCTCAGAAACTGATCGGCGACAAGCGGCGCTGGCGGCAGTACAAGGCGCAACGCGACAGCTTCAGAACTACCCGCGGAGGGTCAGTGGATCCGCCGGGAGCGACGGCCTGATGACAACCCAGCAAGCCCCGGCAATCCATGTCCAGGGCCTACAGAAGTCCTATAAGGAGCTGGAGGTGCTGCGCGGCGTGGACTTCGACGTGCCACGGGGCAGCATCTTCGCCCTGCTCGGCTCGAACGGGGCGGGCAAGACCACGATCGTGAAGATCCTGTCCACGCTCCTCAAGGCCGACGCGGGCACTGCGAGGGTCAACGGCTTCGATGTCGCCACGCTCGCTGCGGACGTGCGGGAGTCGATCAGCCTCACCGGACAATTCGCGGCCGTCGACGAAATCCTCAGCGGGCGCGAGAACCTCGTGCTGGTCTCCCGGCTGCGGCAGGTCAAGGACCCGGACGCGATCGCGGACGACCTGCTCGATCGTTTCTTGCTGACCGATGCGGCCACTCGGAAGGTGTCGACGTATTCGGGCGGCATGCGCCGCCGCCTCGACATCGCGATGAGCCTCATCGGGAATCCGCCGGTCATTTTCCTCGACGAGCCGACGACCGGGCTCGACCCCCATGGGCGCATCGAGGTGTGGCAGACCATCAAGGAGCTATCCGAGCACGGCACCACGGTGCTGCTCACGACGCAGTATCTGGACGAGGCCGAGCAGCTCGCCGACCGGGTCGCGATCCTCCACCAGGGTCGGATCATCGTGAACGGCACGCTGACCGAGCTCAAGCAGCTGCTCCCGCCCGCGAAGGTCGAATACGTCGAGAAGCAGCCGACCCTCGAAGACGTCTTCTTCGCCATCGTCGGTGAAAACGGCAACAACGGCGACGCCGGCAAGACGGTCAGCGTCGGCGGGGACGAGTAAGGAACGACAATGACGAGCCATTTCTTCGACAACACCGGCGCCCTACTGGGACGATCGCTGCGCCATATCGCGCGCAGCCCGGACACCATCATCACAACCACGATCATGCCGATCGCCTTCCTGCTGCTGTTCGTCTACGTGTTCGGCGGCGCGATCGACACAGGGTCGGATTCGTACGTGAACTACCTGCTGCCCGGCATCCTGCTCATCACGATCGCTTCGGGCGTCTCGTACACCGCATTCCGGCTCTTCCTGGATATGAAGAGCGGCATCTTCGAGCGATTCCAGTCCATGCCGATCGCACGCTCGTCCGTGCTGTGGGCGCACGTGCTCACCTCGCTGGTCGCCAATCTGATCTCTGTCACGGTCGTCGTGCTCGTCGCCCTCCTCATGGGCTTCAACTCAGGCGCGGGAGTGCTGGCATGGCTCGCGGTCGCCGGCATCCTGATCCTGTTCACCCTGGCGTTGACATGGATCGCCGTGATCCCCGGCCTAACCGCGAAGTCCGCGGACGGCGCGAGCGCGTTCGCCTACCCGCTCATCTTCCTGCCGTTCATCAGCTCCGCATTCGTGCCCACCGACAGCATGCCCGGCGCGGTGCGCGCCTTCGCCGAGAGCCAGCCGGTGACGACCATCGTCAACGCGATCCGCGACCTGCTCACACAGCAGCCGGTTGGCACCGACATCTGGATCGCGCTCGCCTGGTTGGGTGGCGTCCTCGTCGTCGCTTACAGCTTCGCCATGGCCACCTACCGCCGCAAGATCGCCTAGCAGCGGGACGACCGACGGTGCTGGCGCCGGGGGTACGCCCGAGTATCTGGTGACGTCGACGACCAGCGCGCTCGCCCTGGCGCTGCGAAGGCGAGCGCGGTCGGTTGCCCGATGCCCGCGCTCGGCGACCTTCGAGGAGTGACGCTCTTCCAGAGGAGCAAGCCATGACCCGCTCGAAGATCCGCACCCGCATCGCCGCGCTCGCCGCCGCTTCGCTTCTACATCCCCGATCCGCACCGATCGAGGTTTCAGCCGAGCTGCTCGGCCAGTCCGATGATGATGCCCTCAGGGCCACGCAGGAAGCAGAGCCGGTAGAGGTCCTCGTACTGCGCGATCTCGCCGACGAGCTCGGCACCGTGGCTGCGCAGGCGGGCAACGACGTCCTCGACGTCGTCGACGGTGAACATGATGCGGCGTATGCCCAGCGTGTTCGCCGGCGCTCTGTCCGGCTCGGCTCTGACCGCCGGCGGGGTGTGGAACTTCGACAGCTCAATCCCGCCGTGGCCGTCCGGGGTCCGCATCATGGCGATGTCGGCACGGACGTCGTTGAGCCCGACGACGCGGTCCACCCAAGGCCCCTCGTTCGTCGTCTCGCCTACCAGCTCCATACCGAGTTCGGCGAAGAACGCCTTGGCGGCCTCGAGGTCCTCGACAACGATGAGCACGTTGTCCATCCGCTGAATCGTCATATCGTGATCTCCTGGTGTCTGGGCCGCGTGTCGTGGCCGTTCACCTGGTGAGCGGAGCCGGTCAGAGCTTCTCGACATGGAAGCACTCATCTAGCTGACCATCGCCTAGCGGGACCCCTTGGAGGCGTTGTGCCTGCAGATACGAGGTGTTTCGCGTGCTCTGGGTGCGACGTACGCAGCCTCGCGGCCTCGCGGATCTGAAGTACGGCGGCCGTCGGTCGTGGGTCACTTGACCACGACGCGACTGCGCGGATACGTTCAGGCGATGGTCAGGACCGCCTTCGCGGCGCTGCTGATGGTCTCTCTAATCGGCATCACGGCCTGCGGCGACGACAACGGGGACGAGGGCGGGACGAGCGCCGCCCAGGACGTCGAAACCACTGCGACGACCGCCGCAGCGCAGCCGGCGAAGGCCGACCTCGAGCGGGTCCTGATGCAGGCCGGCGAGGAGCCCGGCTTCGAACCCGTCGAAGAGCCCCGGACGGACCACGGCGTGCAGTCGCTTGTCGGCGGATACTCTGCCGACGAGGTGGAGCGGCTGCGCCGCGCAGGGTTCATCTCGATCACGTTCCAGCCGCTCAGCGCCGACGACGGCAACGCCGGCGTCACCACCGTCCTTCTGTTCAAGACCGCCGAGGGCGCGCGCGCCTGGCTGGATTACGAGACGAGCAACGAGGGGATCGACAGCATGGTCCCCGGGGCGAAACCGAAGCGCTTCACCGTGCCCGGCGTGCCCGGCGCGCGCGGCTGGACCGGCCGGGACAGGCACGACAACCCCATCGGCCACGTCTTCTGGGTGCAGGGCCGATGCGAGATGTTGCTCGGCAACGAGGGCGAGGGCGACTTCGTCAAGCCGCTCTCGATCGGCGCGCAGGCCATCTACGACCGCACGAAGGGAGTGTGCCCCGCATGACAGGTCGCCTGGAGACCCATCGTCGAAGTCTGGAGCGTGTCGCGTGGGAAAGTCCCCTGATGGCCTCCCGCCAGACCTGCCGGCGTCACGTCACCCTTCACGTTCGGGGGATCCAATAGAGGCGGTCCGAGCCTCCGCGGTCCTGTGGGATGCGGGCCGCTGCACGTGCCGGGCACGGGACGGTACGTCAGACTCCGCGGCATGACCGTGCCCCACGTCACTGCTGAGGCCGCCTACGGCGTCACCTCGATGACAGCCCCGCTCCGGCGGGTCCTCGTGCGCCGGCCCGCGACCACCGGCGACTGGGCCGGCGCCGCCTGGAGGACGCCGGATCCCGCCCTGCTCGCCCTTCAGCACGAGGGCTTCTGCGAGCTGCTCGGCGGCCTTGGGGTGGAGGTGGAGGTCGCCGCTGCGCTCGACGGGCAGGTCGACGCCGTCTACATGCACGACCCCATGCTCCTGACCGGCCGCGGCGGGATCGTGCTCCGGATGGCCAAGCCGGCCCGCGGGCGCGAGCCCGCGGCCGCGGCCGCCGAGCTCGAGCGGCTGGGGATCCCGCTGCTCGGCAGCCTCGAGGCGCCCGCGTACGCCGACGCCGGCGACCGCTTCTGGCTCGACGACACCACCGTGGCCGTCGGGCTCGGCTACCGCACGAACAGCGCCGGGGCAACCGCCCTGGCCGAGCTCATGGCCCCCGAGGGGGTGCGGGTCGAGACCTACGACATGCCGCACGATCAGGGTCCGGGTTCAGTCCTTCACCTCCAGTCCGTTCTCTCCGGCGTCGACGCCGGCCTGCTGGTGGTCTACGAGCCTCTGGCCCCGGTGCGGCTGCTGCAGCACCTGCGCGATCGCGGCGCCGACTGGATCGCGATCGACCAGGACTCCTATCGGGCGATGGGTTGCAACGTCCTGGCCGTGAGCCCGGGGGTGGTGGTCATGCTCGACGGCATTCCAGCCGTGCGCCGCGAGCTGGAGCGCCGCGGTATCGAGGTGCACGTCTACGACGGCTCGGAGCTGTCGCTCAAGGGCGACGGAGGCCCCACGTGCCTCACCCAGCCGCTGCTGCGCGCAGGCTAGGCACTCGCTCGCATCCGCGCTGGAGGGAGCGCCCCGATCGCGGACGGACCCGCTCGTCATAGCAAGCGGTCGACCCACCCGCGCACGTCGCTGTGGGTGACGTTTCCGCCACAGACGACGAATCCGAGCGACACGTCGTCGTCCACGCGTTCGATCACCTGTCGGGCCGCGGGAACGAGGCAGCCCGTCGCCGGTTCGACCCACAGCTTGGCCTCCTCCGCGAAGCCGACCGCGCCGCGCATCGCCTCAGCATCCGAGACCACGTAGACCTCCTCGACGAGCTGTCGGACGTGCTCGAGCGTGAGCCGGGAGACGTGCGGGGCGCTGAGCGTGCTCGCGATCGAGGTCGGCGCGATCGCGACCGGTTCGCCGGCATCGAGCGCGCGCGCCATCGCGTCGGCGCCCTCGGTCTCCACGCCCCAGACGCGGACGTCGGGCAACACCGCCTTGAGTGCGACGGCCACGCCGGCGATCAGCGCGCCGCCGCCGATGCTTACGACCACGTCGGTGAGATGCGCCGCGTCGTCGGCGAGCTCGAGGCCGACGGTCCCCTGGCCGGCGACCACCACCGGGTCGTCGAACGGGTGCACCAGGGTCATCCCCTCGTCCACGAGCGCCTGGAGCAGCACGAACGCACTGGCCATGTCCGCGGTCAACCGCAGATCGGCGCCGGCCGCGCGGATGCGCTCCATCGATCGCGCCGGCGCCGAACGTGCCATCACCACCGTCGCCCGGACGTCCATCCCACCTGCCACCTCTGCGACCGCGATGCCGTGGTTGCCGCCGCTCACGGCGACGACGCCCGCGTCGCGCTCAGCCTGGCTGAGGGCCAGAAGCTTGTTCGCCACGCCTCGCGGCTTGAAGGACCCCGACCGCTGGAGCAGCTCGAGCTTGATCGTCGTCGGGACGCCGAGCAACGCCGTCATCCCGGCACTGGCGAGCGTGGGCGTCCGCTCTACGTGATCCGCGATCGCACGGGCCGCCGAGCGGATGTCCTCGATCGCCACCAGGTCGGGCATGGTCAGCACGCTACACGCGCCGGGTCCAGTCCCTGCCGCGCGGACGCGCACGAGCACCTCCTCGTCACCGACCCCGGGCACCTCCACCTTCGCCGAGGCGCAGAACGTCGGCGGAGCGTGCTGTCCGTCAGTTCAGCTCCAGCCCGGGCGCGACATGCCGCGTACCTCCGTGGTCGGCGGCGGACGTCGGGTTCGCATGCGCCCGGTACCAGCGCACGGTCTGCTCGATCGCGTCGGCAAGTGGCGTGGCGCGCAGGCCGAGCTC
>DASRIA010000058.1:0-13448 GCA_035650255.1 Solirubrobacterales bacterium | reverse complement strand
AGTCGAACCGGACAGCGGCGGCGACCAGCGGGCCGGCCATGCAGGCACGCCCCGCCTCATCCGCGCCGCACACATACCGGACGCCTTGGCTACGGTCAAACGAAAACAGGGACTCGCTCATCGCCACACTCCTCAGACGCGGGTTGCGGCCGGCGTCGCGACCGGCACTCCTCACCGGGTTGTCGGCAGTGGGCCGGAGATGTTGGAGCGCATGCCCTTCGGCTGCGGACATTTTGCGGGCACCGCCTCGCCGCCTTTTCCTCGTCAACGATGGCGTTTGCGCTCGCGGTGGACTACATCGGGCGCGTCGGATCGGGCGAGGCCGGCGTGACCCCGCGCACCAACTCCCGGCGGGGTTGCGCGACCTAGTGAGCGACGGCAGCCGCCGACGCTCGAAGGCCGACCCGCCGATCTACAAGCGCATCGGCGCGGACCCGAACCACCCGCGCCACGACAAGTGGGCGAAGCACAACTTCTGCGCCTGCCCGAAGCATCGGGCCGAGCGCGAGGCGTTGGAGGGCCGGTGACGCCAGGCCAGGAGTCGGCGTGAGCGTCTTGCTCAGAGAAGCGGAGACCTTCTACGCCCGCTCATCAGCGAAGTTCGTTCGTTCCGTAGTAGTCGTGGTTGATGCCGACGTGGAAAATCCGACCCCCCTTGCCCCGGGGGTTGTCCCGAACGCCGGGCTTGAGATCTTCCATATCCACGGAAATGGAGGCGTTGCCTCGCTTGAACCACGTGGAGGTAGGAGGGCAGGCAGAGGTGGCTGGACAAGGCCGGAAGTCCCGAACCACGCGCCAACCCTCGAGCCGTCGCTTGTAGAAGCTCGACACGACTTTGGGGCGCGTACCAGCGTGGACCCTGTAGTCCACGCCGGTTCCGTAGCTCACGATCGGGCCGGGATCCTCCCCCTCGATTTTCCTGATGGGGTTGTGTTCCACGCGGACCAGGGTCGCGCCCGGGAATGTCGGCAAGGATTTGCGGATCGCTTCATTCCGCTGAACGTAGGAGTCGCGATCAACATCACCCGCGCACCCGCCCACGATCAGTCCATGGGCGACGAGAACGACCGCCAGCAGCTTTGTTCGACGCTGCCGGAACCGGGGCTCAACCAGGGCCTCCTGCGTCATCGCACGCGAAGTATCCCGCAGGCGCATCGCCGCGACCCCGGGGCTAGACGCGTCCCGCCATCGCTGAACGGAAGTCCAGAGGTACATCGCCCAGCGGTCACCGGACTCCGTTCGGTGCAATCGCGCGAGCGAATCCGAGTACGAGTGCAAGCTCCTTTATCGGGGAGACTCGCGGCGCGGCGAACCAACGTCTGTCCCAGCGGTTTCGAAGGCGAGAGGCCGTTCGTCCGCAGGCGCGAAAACCCGCTTCGCGTCTGGGATTCCGACGATGGGCGGTACCGGGTTCGAACCAGTGACCTCCTGCTTGTAAGGCAGGCGCTCTCCCAACTGAGCTAACCGCCCCGGTCAGCCGAGTTTAACCCGGCGGCTCGACCGGGTCCGGCGTCTCGGCCGGTGGCGGAGCAGACTTCCCGGGAGCGCGTGGGACCGTGGTCGCGGGCAGCGTCGGGCGCGGTTTCTTCTTGGGCGCGATGTGAGCCGGTCGCCCGCCGGCCGGCTTCGGTCGCGCACCTCGAGGTGTGCCCGTCCGTCGCCTCGAAACGGCGGGCTTGATGGGCTTGAGCTTGCGCGCGCCGCGGCGTGAGCGCGCGTCGCCCGCCAGGCCGGGGGTCTTCAGGCCCCGTCGGGCGGGGCGGCGGCCGGGACGGGCGGTTCGACTCGTGCTGTCGCGGGCCGGCCGGCCAAGTGCCCTGGTTCCCGGTGGAGCGGCGACGCCTGGGCTGCGCACAGTGTCGGTCGCCCCCGCGGGGGGAGATGTCTTGCCCTCGAGCGCACTCGGAAGATTTCCCGTCACCCCGGCGGTCCCGGCGCCGACGGTGGCGACGACGGCAACCGTCGCGACACCCTTGGTGACCGCGGATGTTGCCGCGACCTTGCCGGCCGCGCCGCCGGCCAGGCCGGCGAGCACTCCGCCGCCGCCGTGACTGCCGCCGCCGATGATCCCCTGCAGCACCCACGCCGCGGCGAGCGCGGGCAGCGCCGGGGCGACGGCCGCGAGATCGCGCTGCCGTACGTTCATCATCTGCTCGAACTCGCGGCACCCCGCGCACTCCCGCACGTGGGCGCGCAGTTTGCGGCCGCGCAGCAGGCGGCGGTCCTCGGCGGACAACAGGCGGCGCACGGACTCACACGTCATGTCACGGCCCTCCGCCATCTCGTGCAGTCCCGTGCGCGCCTCGTAGACGAGTTGCTTCGTCGCCGCCTGACTTGCATCCAGCGTCGCGGCGATCTCGTCGTAGCCGAGCCCGTTCAGCTCTCGCATCACGAGCGCCGCGCGCTGCCGGTCCGGCAGCTCGTGCAGGTCGGCGACGAGTTGGCGCAGGCGCTCCCGCGTCTCCGGATCGGAGTCCTGGGTGGAGGCGACTTCCTCCGCCGAGTCGAGCTCGGCGTGGGGAGCCCGCCGGCGCAACAGGGAAACGGATTCGTTGTGCGCGATCCTGTAGAGCCATGGCTTGACGCGGATCTCCCTGCGATCGCCGGGCAGCGCGCGCAAGGCGGCCGCCATCGTGTTCTGGAGCGCGTCGGCTGCGTCCTCGGCATTGCCGAGGATCGCCCGGCAGTAGCGGTAGAGCGCCTGATGGTGGCGCTGGTAGAGCACCGCAAACGCCTCGCGATCGCCATTCGCCGCCCGCCGCGCCAGCCGGTCGTCGCCCAGCAGCCGCAGCGCGGCGGCGGGGACGTGCCCGTTGGACGGAGAAGCGACGGCTTCGCTCATTCATCTTCTGTATCGGCATCGCATCAGGGGAGGAGAAGGGCCCGCCTCCGCGAGTGGACGGGCCCTCCATGGCGACGGCTACGACGTCTGCGCCGCCTCCTTGTCCTCCTGCTCCTTTTGCTCCTGGAGCAGCTGCGCACCCGCGACGACACAACGGCTGAACGGCGTGCCCTTCTGCCCGGCGACGTGACGCTTGCTCAGGTCGCGGCAGGCGATCCGCGGCGAATCGGTGCGGTCGCTGCCGAGCCTTGCCATCGCGTTCACGCACCGGCTGAACGGCGTGCCCTTCGTGCCGGCCACGTGCTTCTTGCTGAAGCCCTGGCAGTAACGGCCGTAGGCCTTCGCCTTGGTGGGGAAACTGGCCCGCGGGCCGGGCGTCTTCGACTTCTGGGAGTGCTCGGTGCCCTGGCCGTGCGTGCCCGGCGGCTCGTGAGCCATGGCGGGCGCGGCAACGAGGGCCACGATTGCCGCTGTGACAGCGGTCTTGATCAGCGTTGTCATGTTCGCTCCCTGGGGGTCGGGTTCGTGTTTCCGGGTGCAGAACGCCCCGCGGAGCCGGAAGTCAGGGCCTATCTGGCGACTCTTAACCCGATCTTTGCCCGGCTTTTGCCGTCTGCTTCCCATGCCCCTGCGACGCTGGATCTGCAGCGTTCAACGGCAATTCAGAGAGGAAGTCACATGACAAGACGTCTCATCATCGCGGTGCTCGCAATCGCATCGCTCATGGCATTCACGGGCCCGGCAACGTCCGGCGCGGCGACGCTCCGCCACTTCGACGCGACGGTCATCTCCAAGAGCTCCGGCGCCCGGACCTTCAAGGCCGACGTCCAGAACCGGGGCGTGATGCGCTTCAAGGTCACGCGCTCGACCCGGTTCGAGCGAGTGTCGTTCGGCCGCCTCACCCGCGGCCTCGAGGTCGAGGTGATCGCGAAGCGCGCCAACGGTCGCTGGGTGGCCGTGGAGGTCGAGATCTCCGGGCGCGACCGCAACCGCGACGGCGATCGGGGCCGCGGCCGCGGGAGCGACGACTGATCGCCGCGGTTCCGCGAGTAGGACTCAGCCGTCGGGCGGCGGCGCGGCCGGCAGGCCCGGCCCGCGCTGCTGCCACCGGTTGAGGATCGCGTTCTCCTGCGCCACCCGCGCGGGCAGCTCGTCGAAGTCGGCGAACATGCGCTTCAGCCGCCGCAGCCCGTCCGGCGGATGCTGGGCCAGCTTCTGTGCAAGGGCGATCGCCTCCGCTTCGGCCTCCTCCGCCTTGGCCGTGCGCGCGGCCAGGCCGAGCGCGTCGGCCTCCGCGCAGCCGACGGGCCGGCCGGTGAAGATCAGCTCCTTCGCGCGCGAGAGCCCCACCAGCGGCGACAGCCGCGCCGGCCCGACCGGCACGCCGAGCAGGGCGCCCGACCACGCGAGCTTCGCGTTGTCGGCCACGACGCGCAGGTCGCAGCCTGCCGCCAGCTCGGCGCCGGCGCCCACGCAGTGGCCTGCGCACACGCAGATCGTCGGCGCGGGGAACGACTCCACCGCGGTGTAGAGGGCGGTGAATGCCTCCATCCGGGCGACGCCGTCCGCCTTGCTCAGCGGCTCGTTGATGTCCGCGCCCGCACAGAATGCGTCCGTGCTCGTGCTCGACAGGATCACCGCCCGCACCTCGTCGCCGGCGGCCAGCTCGCCGAGCGCCTGGATCAGCGCGCGCAGCAGCTCGAGGTTGAGCGCGTTGCGCTGCTGCGGGCGATCGAGGCGCAGGACCTCCACACCATCGGGCAGGTGCTCGCGCTGGAGGCTCATGGCGCGCCACGATACCCGGCCGGACCCGTCAGGATTCGCGCTCCCACCCATATGACACCGAAAGGGCCCGCCCGCATGGACTTCCAGGACATCCGATACGAGACCGCCGACCGCGTGCTGACCATCACGCTCAACCGGCCCGACCGCCTGAACGCGTTCACGCCGCGGATGGGAGCGGAGCTGATGGAGGCATTCGATCGCGCCGACGCCGACGACGACGTGCGCGCGATCATCGTGACCGGGGAGGGGAGAGGGTTCTGCGCCGGGGCCGATCTGAGCGGGGGCGGCGACACCTTCGACTGGCGCGACCGCCAAGGTGGCGACGAGATCCCGCGCGACGGCGGGGGACAGGTCGCGCTGCGGATCTTCGAGCTGACCAAGCCCGTGATCGCCGCGATCAACGGGCCCGCGGTCGGAGTCGGCATCACGATGACCTTGCCGATGGACATCCGGCTCGTCGCCGAGGGCGCGAAGATCGGCTTCGTCTTCGCCCGCCGCGGGATCGTGCCCGAAGCCTGCTCGAGCTGGTTCCTGCCCCGCATCGTGGGCATCGGCCAGGCGATGGAGTGGGTTGCGACCGGGCGCGTGTTCCCGGCCGAGGAGGCGCTGGCCGGCGGGCTCGTGCGCAGCGTCCATCCACAGGCGAAGCTGCTCGGCGCCGCCCGCGCGCTGGCGCAGGAGATCGCGGAGCACACGGCCCCGGTCTCGGTCGCGCTGGCCCGCCGGCTGCTGTGGACGATGCTCGGCGCCGGCCATCCGATGGAGGCCCACCGGGCGGACTCGCGCGCGATGTTCGCCCGCGGGCAGTCCGGCGACGCGGCGGAGGGCGTGACGGCGTTCCTGGAGAAGCGGCCCGCGGAGTTCCCCGACCGTGTGAGCGACGGCCTGCCCGAGCTGTTCCCCGGACGAGCCGATCCCGTGTACTCGTGAATCGCCGCGATGAGCCGCAGCCGCAGCCCGGGCGGGCGGTCCCGGAGCCCGGCGCCGAGCCCATCGCGGAGCCCGAGGAGCCGATCCCGGAGGACCCCGTCGACACCTGGGGGCGGCAGAGTTTTCCGGCCAGCGACCCGCCTCAGTGGTGGGCCGGGCCGCCCGATTGACCCCGGCTTCGGGCGATTTCCGAAATTCGCCGTGAATTCGCGTTTCCGGGCGTGTCGCGCGGGGTACTGGCGCGAATGTAGTAGGGGAGTAGGCGCCGGGCCCCCACCCGAGTGCCAGTTCGCACGCGTGCGGCTAGCCGACCGCTTGAGGACCTCCCTTTGGGAACGGAACCACCCCGTTCCGTAATCCCACCCCCCTGCACCCCCTAGAGCGCCCCCGCCCCCCAGCGGGGGCGTTCTTGCGTGGCCGGGCGCGCGATCGGGGTAGGGTCAGGCCATGCGGGCGGTGATGTACTCGACGGGCCTGTGTCCCTACTGCTTCAGGGCGCGCCGCCTGCTCGAGCGGCTCGGCATCCCTTACGAGGAGCGCCGCATGCGGCGCCGCGACCGGGCGCAGCTGGCCCCGCTGGGCGGCGGCCTCACCTATCCGCAGATCGTGATCGGGGAGCGCGTGGTCGACGGCTTCTCGGAGCTGAGGCGCCTGGAACGCGACGGCGGCCTGCCGGCGGGTCCCTGGAGCTAGCAGCGGCTCAGATGTAAGATCGGGGCACCGGGGATTGGGCCCCCAATGCAAGCGTCGGGAGATTTGGAGAGGGCGGATGAGGCCGGCCGCACAGCGCCGGGGTGTTCGCGATGATTCCCAGCCGCTTCGAGCCCGAGACCGGAGGACGGTTCAAGGCCTCGCGCCCCGGCTCCATTCGCGTCACGGGCCGCTCGCGCAGGCTCGGGGAGGTGACACGCGAGGCGGCTGACGCGGCCACCCGGGTCAGCCTGTCGATCGCCGACGGGACGGCGCTCCTGACCGCGGGCGGCCAGCTCGACCTGACCTGCGGCGACCGCTTCATCGCGTGCCTGCGCGAGGCGCGGGACTCCGAGCCGCAGCGGCTCGTGGTCGACCTGCGCGAGGTCACGTTCATCGACTCGACCGGCCTCTCGCTGCTGCTGAAGTCGGACGGGCTCGCGCGCCAGAACCAGTTCGACCTGCACATCGTGCGCTCACCCGCCGAGATCGTGCAGGCGGTGCTGGAGGCGACCGGCGTGGACAAGTTCCTGCCGCTGGTGGACGAGCCGCCGGCGTAACCGGAGTGACGGCGCGATCGCGCTCCGCCACACAAGCATTGTGTAGACAATCCGTCAAAGCTCGCAACATGCGAGCTATCTGCGTTACGCCTACTTGACACGTTCACCGCGACCCCGGGATGGTCGCTGCTGACCGATCTCGCGTCGCCTTTCGAGGCGCTCCACCGACTGAGATGGGCCTATGAAAAAAGGGAGTGCGCGCTTCCGAGCGTGCTCTCCAGGCCTACACGGGAGTGCTGACGATTGAAGGGCGCCGGACGAGGTCGTGGCTAACTGCCTCGCTCAAGTAGAACGCCAGGTCAAGTCCTGCTCTGAGTACGCAGACCAGGGCCATGAAGATTGCGCTCGGACTCGTGACGAGGGCCGCGAGGATTGTGCCGAGTGGCGCGACGAGGGATACAACGCATGCGACAGCTGGAGCCCCCTGTTCTCCTGGCTCTGCGTCGTCTGGGTGTGGGTGTCGAACTTCGTGTGTGTCGCCTGGATCTGGGTCGCGAACGTGGTCTGTGTCGCCTGGACCTGGGTCTCCAATGTCGTCTGCGTGGCGTGGACGTACGCCACCGCGATGGTCTGCGTGCTGTGGGACGTCGCCACGACGATCCTCGGCGTCCTTGTCGACGTCCTCGAGGCGGCGATCGGGTGGGTGGCATCCGCCATCGCATTCCTGTTCGAACTGATCCTCTCGATGCCATTTCTTGGCCGTCCCCTTCGGTGGCTCGTGAACATCCTTACGACGGCCTTTTGGGCGTTCGTGGGCTTGACCGACTCCGCGGCCTACATGGTCGGTATTCGGCCTCAGAAGAAGCTGCGTGTCTGCACGATCGTGCTCCGGGATGAAAGAGGAACTCCACTTGCACCTGTCGCGAACGTGGTCGCGGCCCTCAACGACGCGATTGACATCTGGCTGAAGGAAGCCAACGTGCAGATACTGAACTCGGCGGCGGGGCAATTCTCGAGCGGCCTCGCATCGCGAGGTCGGCGCGCGGACGAGTCGTGGGTCCGGGTGGATGACCAGCGCAGCACCGCAGCCATGCTGGATCTGGGCTGCGACGCAGCGGGTAGGCGCGAGGACCTCAGTGTCAAGGGCACCCTCCTCCAATTCCAGAGCATGACGACGTGCTTCTTGGGCAACTGGCGACGGGTCACCGGCTACGGTGCGCCGATCGTCATCTTCGTGGTGCGCAGCATCGAGGGAAACAAGCTCGACGGATGTGGTCTCGGGCCGTTGACGGATTATGTGACGGTCTCCGGTGCGGGCCTGAGTCCGGGCGGCGTAACCGGACCCAACACACTCATCGCGCACGAGATTGGCCACGTCTGCAACCTGTGGCACACGGATGACGATCCTCCGAACTTGATGTACACGGCCAAGGGCCCGACGGATCACATCCTTCGTACGTGGCAAGAGGTCATCGCCCGTGCGTCACGACACGTGAGCTACTTGTAGCGATGAGCCAACCGGCCTACGTCAATCAGTTCCCTCCGTTATCTGATGCGTTGCCTCATGGGGGAGAGGAAGTCTGGCGCGTTCTCGGCCGTCCCGTCCCTGACATGTCGGATCTACCGGCCAGCGAGGCCGAGGATTGGCGCATGGCGATCGGTCGGTACACCCGTGTGTGTGGTTGCCAAATGGGGGCGCTGGTCGCGCTGACGGCCCTTGCCTGCTACATCGGCCTCGTCGTGTTGATCGGGGGCGTCGGCGGTTTCCTGGCCTCCTTCGGCATCGGCCTGGCGGTGTTTGTGCTGGCGTCCGGCGCGGGCAAGGTCCTGGGGATCGCGCGGGCGCGCGGCCAGCTCGACCGGCTGCTCATGCAGCTGGCGAGGCGGGTGCTCGAAGTCCGAGGCCCGGTCCGACACCGCACTGAGGCGAAGCTCGAATAGATCGAAAGCTGCGCTGCCTGCGACCCTTTTCCTCCGCCGCGACGCTTAATCGCGCCGCGCTGCCGACTTCTACGTGCGTAAGCCCCTGCGACGCAGAGAAAGGTGACGGATGGCGGACGGCGACACGATCCTGGTCGTTGATGACGACGACGCGACGCGCGAGTTCCTCGCAGACAACCTGGCGGCGGACAGCTACGGCGTCATGACTGCATCGAGCGGGCGGCAGGCGCTGAACCTGCTCGAGATGAAGGACTGCGACCTGCTGCTCCTGGACGTGATGCTGCCCGACGCCTCCGGCTACGAGCTCTGTCGGCGGCTGCGCACGGCCGACGGCATAGCGCAGCGGATCGACCCCGATCTGCCCGTGATCATGCTGTCGGGCCGCACGTCGGAGACCGACCGCGTGCGCGGCTTTGCACGCGGCGCCGACGACTACGTGCCGAAGCCGTTCCACTACCCCGAGCTGGCGGCCCGGATCGCGGCCGTGCTGCGCCGGTCACGTGCACGCCGGGAGCGCGGCGTGATCAGGGTCGGCGGCCTGCGCATCGACCCGGCCTCGCGCGACGTCCACATCGGAGGCGAGAAGATCGAGCTGTCCGCGAAGGAGTTCGCGCTCCTGCACGCGCTCGCGGCAGACCCGTTCCGGGTCTTCACCAAGGAGGAGTTGCTGCGCGACGTCTGGGGGTTCCAGCTCATGGGCTCCACGCGCACGCTCGACTCGCACGCGAGCCGGGTGCGGCGCAAGCTGATGGCGGCCGGCGGCGGGCGCCGCTGGATCGTGAACGTGTGGGGCGTCGGCTACCGGCTGACCGATCCAGAGTCGTGACGCGCGAGCTGGTCGCGTGGACGCTGGCGGCGGTCGCCGTGACCCTGCTCGCACGCGAAGCCGCGGCACGCCGCAGGCTGCACGCGCGGATGGACGGGATCGCGGTCGCCTGCCATGAGCTGCGCGGAGCGCTCGGGGCCATGGGCCTGGCGCTCTCCCGGATGGACGACGCCGGCCGCCTGGGCAGCCGGCAGGAAACCGTCGAGGCGCTGCACGCACAACAGTGCAGGGCGCTCGTCGCAACGGAGGATCTCGAGGCGCTGCTCACCGGCGGCGCCGCAAGCGCGGCGGAGGCCCGGTCCTTCGTCGACGTGGAGGCGCTAGTGCGCCGCTGCGTGCGCTCCTGGGCGGCGGTGCACGGGCGCTGGCGCGTGGTGCTCGACTGGCGCGCCGGGCACGCCGCCGTTCTCGGTCAACCGGGCCGCCTCGGACAGGCGCTCGACAACCTGATCGCCAATGCGCTCGAGCACGGTGCGGGGCGGGTCACGGTGGTGGGCCGCGTGACGTCGGGTGCGGTCACGGTCTCGGTGCTCGACCTCGGCGACGGGCTACGCCACGCGCTCAACGATCACCGCCCGGCGTCGCCGCGTTCACGCCGGGGTCACGGCCTCGCGATCGTGCGGCGGGCGATCGAGGACCACGGCGGCGACATGCGGCTGGTGCACGAGAGCAAGGGCACCGGCGTCCAGATCAGTCTGCCGCTGGCACCGGAGTCGCCGGCCCATGCGTCTCCGCACACGGTCGATCCGGCACCCGGAGCTTCAGGTGTGGCCCGCACCGCATGACCCGCCGCCGGCGCGGCATGCTGATGCTCGGGCTCGCCGCCGTGTGTGCCGGCCTCGCGGTGTCGCTGGTCAACGAATACGCGCGGGACGTGTCCGCGCAGGTGGGGCCGCTCGAGCACGTGGTGGTCGCGCGCCGCGATCTGCCGCGCGGCACTCTGGTGACGCCGGAGATCGCTCACTCGGCCCTGGCGGAGAGGCGCGTCCCGCTGCGTTTCGCGCCGCCGCGCTCGCTGCGGGCGCCGGGCGAGTCGGTCGGTTACCGGGTGCTGACGCCGCTCTCGGCGGGTGACTACGTGGGCGAGGCGCAGCTCGGTACGCCGCAGCGACGACGGCATGATGACCCGACGCGGAGCGGGCGCCTCGTCGAGGTGGCCGTGACCGGAGCGAAGACGATCGGGCCGGCGCTGCGTCCCGGCGCTCTCGTGGACGTGCTCGTCACGACGGCCGCGCACAGCGGTTCGCCGCGGACGTATCTCGCGCTCCAGCGCCTCGAGCTGGTGGACTTTCGCGACAGCTCGCCCGCGGCGGGCGAAGCGGCGGATGCGACCGCCACGCTGCGCACGACCCTGCGCCAGGCGGTGACGTTGATCGCCGCTCAGAACTTCGCGCGCGAGGTGCGCGTCGTCCCGCGCCCGGAGGGCGACGTGCGGCGCGTCGGTCCCACCGCGGTCGCGGCATCGGCGCTGGGGCGATGAGCGCCATCGAGGAGCTCGCCCAGGGGCTGCGCCGCCGGTTGATCGACGACGCGCGAGAGGGCGCGCCGCAGCTGCGCTCGGATCCCGATGCGCTGCGGCAGCGCATCGCGGAGCTGCTGCGCGAGCAGGCACGCCCGCTTGACGAGCCCGAGCGGGAGGCGCTGATCGAGCGGCTGCTCGCGACGACGATGGGGCTGGGTCCGCTGGAGCCCTTGATGGAAGACCCGGAGGTCGACGAGATCATGGTGAACGGACATCGTGCGGTGCTCGTGGAGCGCGCGGGTCGAATCCATCCCACGTCCGCGCAGTTCGAGTCGGAGGAGGCCCTGCTGCACGTGATCGAGCGGATTCTCAGCCCGCTCGGCAGGCGGGTGGACGAGGCGGTCCCGCTGGTGGACGCGCGCCTGCCCGACGGGTCGCGCGTGAACTGCGTGATACGCCCGCTCAGCCTGGACGGGCCGCTCCTGACCATCCGGCGCTTTCGCAAGCGCGGCTTTGCGCCGGGCGAGCTGGTCGCCAACGGCACCATCACGGGCGAAGCGCTCGCCTTCCTGCGCGAGCACGTGGAAGGGCGGCGCAACGTCGTCGTGAGCGGCGGCACCGGCTCGGGCAAGACGACGCTGCTCAACGTGTTGTCGTCATTCGTCGGCCATGACGAGCGCGTGATCACGATCGAGGATGCGGCCGAGCTGCGACTGCGGCAGCCGCACGTGCTGCGCCTGGAAAGCCGGCCCGCCAACCTGGAGGGCGGGGGAGAGGTCACGATCCGCCGGCTGGTGCGCAACGCACTGCGGATGCGTCCCGACCGGATCATCGTGGGCGAGGTGAGGGGCGCGGAAGCGCTCGACATGCTCCAGGCGCTCAACACCGGTCACGACGGGTCCATGACCACGGTGCACGCGAACTCCGCGGCCGACGCGCTGCGGCGCGTCGAGACACTCGCGCTGATGGCCGACGTGGCGTTGCCGCACGTCGCGATCCGCCAGCAGGCGGCGAGCGCGATCGACCTCGTCGTGCACCTGGAGCGGAGTCGCGACGGCGCGCGCGCCGTGGTGGAGATCGTCGAGGTCGTCCGGTTCGCCGCGGAGGTGGGCGTGCGGCCGGTGTTCACCGTCATCGACGGCGAGCTGGAGCGGGTGGGCCCCGCACGGCGCCCGGAGTGATCGCGACGGTGTTCGCGGCGGCGGGAGCGTTGCTCGCGGCCGGCGCGGTGCTGGCCATGCCGAGCTCGGCCGAGCTGCCCGTTCCGATTCGCGACGTGGTCGTCCGGTCGCGCGCGGAGCTCGCGCGGTGTGCGGCCACGTTACGGGACTTGGGCTCGGTGACGGTTCCGCTGACGCGCGCGCGAATGCGTCGTGTCCGCCTCGTGGCCGCGTTGGGCGCCGGTGCGTTCGGCGGTCTCCTGTTCGGCCTCCGCGCAGGTGCGCTCTGTGCCGCGGTCGCGGTGTGGCTGGCGCCGCGCGCCCTGGAAGAGCGTCGCCGGCGCCAGGGGCGGCGCCTCGATGCAGGGGCCGCCGGCGCTGCGCGCGCGATCGCAGACGCGGTCTCGGCGGGTGCGTCGCTGCGCGGGTCCATCGCCGTTGCCGCACGCCGCTCGCAGGGCCCGATCGCGGCGGAGCTGGGCCGGACCGCGTGGGAGCTCGAGATCGGTGCGGGCACCGAGGCGGCGCTCGCACGCCTGCGCTCGCGATCCGCCTCGCGCGCCGTCGCGCTGATCGTCGCCGCGATGCAGGTCCAGCGCAGGTCGGGCGGCGACCTCGCGAGCGTCCTGCGCGACGTCGCGCAGGCGCTGGAGCAGGACCAGCAGGTGATCGAGGAGGCGGACGCGGCCACCGCCCAGGCGCGCTTCACCGCGATGGTGGTCGTGGCGCTGCCGATCTGCGGCGTCGCCCTCGGGGCGCTCGCCTCTCCCGGCCTGCCCGGGCGCATGGCCGGTTCTCCGGCCGGCGCGGCGCTCTTGACGGCCTCGCTCGCGCTGCAGGTGTCGGGCGTGCTGTTGATCCGGCGGATTGCGCGCTCGTGGAGCTGACGCCGGCTTCGTCGTGTGCGGCCGTCGCCGCGATCCTCTTCGTCCTTGGCGCGAAGGAGATCGCGCCACGCGCGCCTCCGCCGATCCGTTTGCGCATCGAAGCACGCCGCGTTCGCCGCGCCGCCCTGGCGCTTGCGATGCGCGCCGGCTCGTCCTTCGGCTTGCGTCGCGTCGCGGCGCCTAGGGAGCTGGCCGACCGTGTCGTCGCTGCGGGCGGCCCGGGCAACCTGCGGGTCCGCGACTGGACGGCGCTCAAGTGCGCCGGCGGGGTGGCGGGCCTGCTTGGCGCTGCGCTGACCGCCGGGTCCCTCCCCGGCCGTCTGGGTTTGGTGATGCTGGCCGCGGGCCCCGCCGCGGGCTTCGTGTTGCCCGACTACTGGCTTGCGCGAACCGCGCGGCTGCGCGCCGACGCTGCGCTGCACGAG
>DASRIA010000057.1:0-64478 GCA_035650255.1 Solirubrobacterales bacterium | reverse complement strand
CTCACGGTCAGCCCAGGCCCGCACCTGGTCGCGACCTCGCAGGAGCACCGGGTCTATGAGCCGCCGCGAGAAGTCGAAGACAACGTCGGGCGGGGCCAGGTCCCAAACTGCCGGGTCCCCTTGGTCGAGCAAGGAGTAGATGCGCCGCACGAGGTCCACGTTCTGCTGCGACATCGCACGCGCAGTATCCCGCAGTCCGGGAGGTGCCCCTACTCGTCTCTTGCGACGATCAGCTCGAGGGGGACCGCGGCGCCGGACCGGTCATCGGCGTACATGACGTAGGCGCGCGGTGGCCCGCCGAGCCAGGATGCTTTCTCCGCCGGGCCGACATAGACAGCGGGACGCTGACTCCCATCGCTGGCGATGATCCAGATCTGCTGGCCTTCCTGGAAGCCGCCGCCTTCGTGCTCAGCCTCACTCTCGTGGGGCATCGCCGCCTCAGACTCCTCTGCTCGTCCTCTCGTCCTCCCCGAAGACCATCAGGCCGTGCACGACGTAGATGCACAGGGCGAAGACGCCGAGCGACCACCAGGGGTTGTCCCCACCGATCGAGAGCAGCGCCCCGACGGCGCCGAGCGTACCGGCGGCGATCCCGATCACCCGGCCGTAGGTGTTGCCCGCCAGCAGCGAGAACCCCCCGGTGAGCTGGATCACGCCGAGGATGATGAGGACCCAACCCAACGTGTTGAGGTCGTCGAGTATGTACCGCGTGTCGTTGACGAAGATGTTGGCATCGTCCAAGGCCCCGATGCCATAGATGATGTTGATCGTGCCCGCGATCAACAGCAGGAATGCTGCGAACATGGCACGTCCGGCACCTCTCATTTGTGCTCCTTCCTGCTCCGACGCTGAGCGCTCAGCCTAGTTCCACGCGGGTGGGAAGTCCAACCGGGGCGCGGTGGCTGCAGCTTTTCTGGCGGGTCGAACCCGGGGCACCGATTGCGCGCTGACGTCGCTCCCGAGATCCGGAGCCGGCCGGCCAGGGCGGCACGGATATAGTCCGGCTGGTCCACACAGCAAACCGCTCCTTCGCGTGCTTCGCCAAAGCTTCAAGGTCCATCTGACGTTCTACCTCCTGGTGAACGTGTTCCTGATCGGCATCTGGGCGGTGAGCGGCGGTGGGTATTTCTGGCCGGTGTGGTCGCTCCTGGGCTGGGGCCTCGGCCTCGCAGCCCATTGGGCCGTGGTGTTTCACCGCAAGGGTTGGCAGTCGCCGGGGATGGCGCCGGCGGGCGAGAGCAACGCGGCGCCGGTCCGGGATACGCCCACGTCCGTCGAGGAGATGGCGTCGAGCGTCGGGTCGGAGCGACCGAGCCTCCGGCCGGCCGCCGCACCGGACGGCACGGTCACGATCCTGTTCACCGACATCGAAGCCTCCACGCAGCTGAACGAGCGCCTCGGCGACGTGCGGTGGCTGGAGCTGCTCCGTGCCCACCACGCGATCGTGCGCGAGCAGGTGCACGAACACGGCGGATTCGAGGTCAAGTCACAGGGCGACGGGTTCATGATCGCGTTCCCAAGCGCCCGCCGCGCGGTCCAGTGCGCCCGCGCCATTCAGGACGCAATCGACGCTCAGCTCGGCGACCACGCCGACACGCCGATCCGCCTGCGCATCGGCCTGCATACCGGTGAGGCGATCAAGGAGGAGGCCGACTTCTACGGCAAGAACATCGTCCTGGCCGCGCGTATCGCCGACCGGGCCCGCGGCGGCGAGATCCTTGCCTCCTCCGTCGTGAAGCAGTTGACGGAGAGCGCCGGCGATCTGCATTTCGAGAACGAGCGCGAGCTGGAGCTCGACGGGCTCGCGGGGACGCACATCGTCTACCGGGTGCTCTAGCTGGAAGTGGAGCGACGGCTCTGTGTCGATTCGCACATTGCCACGAGCATCGCCCGGGTATGCCGCCCGTGCTGATGTCCACACGGTGACGTAGGGGTCCCTATGAGCGACGCTCAGGCCGAGCAGCTCACGAAACTCGACGAGTCGTCCCCCAATGACCTGATCGGACAGGCGGCGCCCTCCCCGGCCGGGCCGCTCGAGGCCGACGAGGCCGGCGGTCTGCCCGAGCCGCCCGCGATCGCATCGCCCCGGCTGCTGCAGATACTGCGCTTCAACCAGCGCCAGATCGAGTTCGTCTTCCGCGCGCGGCGTGAGCTGGGCGAGGTCTTTCGCATGCACGCTGTGATCGGCGAGATGGCCGTCACGAGCCATCCGGACCACGTGCGATCCCTCTTCACGGCCAAGCCGGAACAGGCGCCCTCGCTCACGGGCGAGTCGCCGCTGCGTCCGATCGTGGGGCCGAACTCCGTTCTCACCGCGCTGGGCGACAGGCACATGCGCCAGCGCAAGCTGCTGCTGCCGCCGTTCCACGGCGAGGCGGTGGCCCGCTACGCGCAGTTGATCGCCGATGCCGCCGAGCGGGAGATCGAGAGCTGGCCGGTGGGCCGGCCGTTCGCGCTGGCGCCCCGCATGCAGGCGATCACGCTGGACGTGATCATGGCCGGCGTTTTCGGCATCGAAGGTCCGGCGGAGGGAACCACCGAGAACGCCTTGCGGACCGCCACCAAGAGGATCCTGGCCGGCTCCACCTCACCCGCCGCGCAGGTCAGCGAGTTGATCAACCTGGGGCAGACGGAGCCCAGGGGCGTGCTGCGCGTGGCGATGGCCATGCTCGACCGGCCCACGTACGCCGTGATCTCCGAGCGCCGCCGGGCCGAAGACCTCGACGAGCGCCACGACATCCTCTCGCTGCTGCTGCGCGCTGAGACCGAGGAGGGCGAGACACTGTCCGACCGGGAGGTGCGCGACGAGCTGCTCACGCTCGTGCTCGCCGGGCACGAGACCACGGCGAACTCGCTGGCATGGACTTGGGAGCGGCTCGTGAGGACGCCGGACGCATACGAGCGCCTGCGCGACGCCGTGCGGTCAGGCGACGATGCGGACGACAGCGTGGAGGCCGTGATCACGGAGGCCATGCGCGTGCGTCCGGTGATCCCGATGGTGGGCCGCCGGGTGACGGTGCCGTGGCGCCTGGGACCGTATGCGGTGCCGGCCGGCACGCCGATCGACATGAGCATCCTGCTCCTGCACCACCGCGAGGACCTCTACCCGGAGCCGTTCTCGTTCCGACCCGAGCGCTGGCTGGGCCACAAGCCCGGGACCTACGAATGGATCCCGTTCGGGGGCGGCATCCGCCGCTGTCTCGGCGCCACGCTTGCGATGGCGGAGCAGCGGGTCGTGCTCGCGGCCATGGCCCGCCGCCTGGACCTCGAGGCAGCGGAGCCCGAGCCTGAGCACGCGCGGCACCGCAACGTCACGATGATCCCGGCGCGCGGCGCGCGGGTGGTCGTGCGCGATCGACTTGGAACACGGTAGGCCGGCTGCCTCGCGGCCTGTGAGCGACCTAGGCCGTCACCTTCCGGACCACGTCGGCGGTCAGGTCTGGGCGGCTGATGGGCCCGGCGCCGACCGGGTACACGCGCGCCTCCGGAAGAAACTCATGGATCTTTTCGGCCGCAACGCCGGGAGTCCAGTCACTCTCCCAGTAGGCGATCCAGAGGCGGTCCCGGATCGCCCGCGCCGCCTCCACGCTGTCCCGCCGGAGAAACCACTGCGCCCGCGCCTGCAAGGCCTCCCGCGACGAGTAGGCGACCTCGGCATCGAGCCGCCGGCCAAGCTCTTCCTCCGTCATCCCGGGATTCGTGAAGTCGAGGAGGCCTCGCATCGCGGTCCGCTGATTGCTGCCCGCAAGGCCCACCACGGCCTCGAGGACCGCCTGCGAGGTGCTCGGAGCATCCACGTCACCGACGCCCCGGCCCATTGGCGTGGCGTCGCAACCGACGACCGCGTGGATCAGGTCCGGACGCGACCACGCAACGCGTACCGCGCGGTCGCGGCCGTCGCCGAGCCCGACGGCCACCGCGTCTCCGCCGAGCTCGTCCAGGAGCGCCTCGAGATCCTCGATGTCCACGGACAACTCGTATGGCCCGGCCCGAGTCGACTGTCCGGTGCCGCGGGCGTCGTACGTGACCACCCGGTGGTCGCGGGCGAGCTCGTCGCACAGGCCTTGGTAGACAGCAGGGTGCGAGAAGCAGTGATGCAGCACGAGGACCAGCGGCCCGTCGCCTCGTTCCTCCCAGTGGATCTCGACTCCCGCGGGCCGTTGCAAAGCCGGCATCGGCCACAAAGCGTACTGCCGTAGAACTTACGCGCCCGATCGGTTTCGCCCACGCCCAGCTCGAAGAAGCTCAGTTCACCGTCCATGAGCGCGAGTGTACGGCGAACCGTCCGGCCCGGCGCCCACCGCCAGGCCGGACAGTTCTTGGGTAGTCGCTACTTCTGCAGCTTCAGCGTGCTGACCACTCCGCCGTGGTCAGACGGCCACAGGCCCGACGGCGTGCGCTCGTCCGGGTCGTTCCCGGTCACGAACGCCCGCTTGGTCTTCAGTGCCGGTTTCGTGAGAACGTGGTCGACCGTGTGATCGAACACCTGCGTGGGATCGAAGATGTCCGAGTAGCAACAGCTCTGGACCGCTCCGTTGTCGTTCATCCCGAAGCCGAGCAGCGCGCTGAACGCAAGCTGATCGGTGTCGTGGATGTTGTGCCTCGCCTCGGTACCCGAGTTGAGGTCACCGACCAGGATGACCTGCTTGTCGGTGACGAGCGGTCCACCCGCCGCGAACAGCTCCTTGGCCTGTGCCTCGCGGATCGTGTCCTCACCGAAGGCCTCGAGGTGGGTGTTGACGAAGCGGAACTGGTGCTTGTCGTTGTGCTTGCCCCCGAAGCTGGCCTCGACGGACTGCCAACCGCGCTTCACCGGAAGCGGGAGGGCGCCGCCGATCAACGGCGTGAACAGCGTTTGGTAGTGGGCGCCGGTGGGATTGCTGACCTGCACCTTGCTGTCCTTCTTGCGGAGGATCACGTCGCGCATCGTCAGTCGGACGTCCAGCTCGGCCCCGAAGGGAGGGCTGCCCGTCGCGTCGCTTGCGTCTACGTCGACCGGCAACTCCGCGTCGAACTCGTCCTGGACGTGGACCACCTCATAGTCGCCTCCGAGCTTGTCGAGCTCGGCGAGCAGCAATGCGAGGAAGTCATACGCCACCTCGGTGGCGGGGGTGCCGGGTGTGAGCGGCGGGCCCCCGAGGTCCGACGGCGTCTGCGTCCGCCAGAGCGCAACCTCCTGCAGGCCGACGAGGTCCGCGTCCGACTCGTCGATCTCCTCGGCCAGCGGCACAGCGCGCTCGGGGAAGTTCGTCGCCTGGACCTCTGCCCAGATCACACCGCCTCCGTCGACGGCGGCCGGGATCGTGCTCGCGGCAAGCGCCGGCCCGAGGTCGGCGCCGAGGTAGACGTTGCGGGTCATGACGGTCACTTTCTTTCCGCCCTTACCGCCGTTGTGGTCACCCTTCTTGTGGTGGCCCTTGCCGGCCTTGTCGCCACCGTTGTGGCCGCCGTTGGCGCCGGCCGCGACCGGCAGCGCCATCACGAGGACGGCGATCGCGATAACCAGGAATGCGGGCTTCGAGCCCAACCACGAGAAATACGGCTTGCGTCGCTTCAAGGTTTCCCCCTCCTTCCCTGACCTCTTGACGACCGTTCCCGCGGTCAGGACTCCATCCGGGTCGGCCTGCCTGTCGTTCGAACCTATCACGACCCGAGACGAAGCAGCCTCAATTAATCCGGCTTCCCGTATTCGTCATGGAGGTTCCACCACTGATATGGCGGGGTCTGGGGATAGCCCTTCGGGGAGTCCTCCCACTCTTCCTGGCGCCCGAGCGCCGTGATGTCCAGGTAGCTCCACGTGCTGCCCATCGCCTCGTCGCCGCGTTCGTTGATGAAGTACGTGCGGTAGATCGTGTCGCCGTCGCGGATGAACGCGTTCGTCCCGTGCCACTCGTCGACGCCGAAGTCCGCGTCGAAGTCGCTCGTGATCGTGAACCACGGGATGTCCCATCCCATCCGCTCCTTCCACCGCTCGATGTCCGCCTGCGGCGCGCGCGACACGAACACGAGAGTGGTGTCGCGGGCGTTCAGGTGAGCGAGGTGGGCGACCTGGTCGGCGAGGAAGGAGCAGCCGGGACAGCCGTGCTCCGGCCAGCCTCGCACGCCGGGCTCGTAGAAGAAGCGGTACACGATCAGCTGGCGGCGCCCGTCGAACAGGTCGAGCAGGCCGGCCTTGCCGCCGGGCCCGTCGAACTCGTACTCCTTCTCCACTGCCACCCAGGGCATGCGGCGGCGCGCGGCGGCCAGCGCGTCACGGGCGTGGGTGAGCTCCTTCTCCTTCACCAGCAGCTCCGCGTGCGCGGTGTCCCATTCCTGGCGGGAAACGATCGGCGGGGTGTTCATCTCGGCATGCCTCCTTCGGGTCGTGGACGTCATGGATAGAGACGGGTGCCGGGCCGAGAACTAATCGCCCCCGCTGGCGCTATGCCGGCTTGCGCGACTCGAAGGTAATGGCATTGCGGTAGCCGTGGTGGGTCACGGTGTCGAACCCCAGCTCTCGCAGGTGCTCCGGCAGGTCCATCCCGAAGTCCGTGTAGACAAGGCTGCCCCGCGGGTCGACCGGGGAGCCGTGGTACACGGGTGGGACCAGGAACCGGTCCTCGGGGCCGGAGTAGTCGACGCGGACGTTGGTCGTGCTGGGAAGGGGCCAACCGAGCGGCACCGTGAAGATGTGCCGGCCCCCCGGCCGCAGCACCCGGAAGATCTCGCCAAATGCCGGGATCGGGCCGCGCACGTGCTCGAAGATGTCCGACGAGATCACCAGGTCGACCGCGGCGTCCGAGAGCGTCAGGTCGCGCAGGTCCTCGCATCGCACTCCCTCGTGCTCGTTCCCCGGGGCGACGTCGGGCCAGAAGTAGGAATTGAAGTAGCCCGGCAAGTCCTGCAGGAGGCTTCTGAACGGGCCGATGATGCCGGGCTCGTAGATCACGAGCCCGCGGAAGAAGTCCTCCTCGGCCAGCTTCGCGAACGCCAGCCCGGGCCGGCCGTACGACGCGGTGATCGCGCTCGCCTGAAGGCGGTAGCGCAGCGACGCTCCGCAGGTCTCGCAGTGATGGTTCTCGCGCGTGGGCGCGCCCTCCCGGCGGACGTATTCGCCGGCGTGTCCGCACAGGCCGCACACGCCGGCCCCGACGACATCTGAGGCGCCTACGGCAGCGGGCACCTCTACTGCGCGGCGGCCTCCGCGCGCTCCCACATCTGCAGGTAGGCCTCGGCGCCGTTGGCGAGGTCCTCCAGGATCGCGCGCCCGCCGACCCGGCGCATGTCCTCGATCCAGTCGGGATAGAGCCCGTAGTGGTCGACCCCGTCGGAGTTGACGTCGTACACGCGGGTGCCCGAGCGCTGCTTGTTGATCACAGACCCGCGGTCGAAGGAGAGGAACGGGTACTGCACGGGGCTCTCGCCCGGGTTCGACCGATGGTGCGGCTGTGAGTGAAGGCCGTTGATGTCCGAGCCGAACCCGACTCCGAAGAAGTGGTTCGGGCTCCTGTATTGCTTGATCTCGCGCCAGTCCGCGACGAAGCGGTCCGCCTCGGAGGAGATCGGCCCGATCAGCCCGCCGAGCGCCTGGATGCGCTTCTGGCTGCCGGGGTCGCCCCAGCTGTGGCTCGACGTGACGCCCCCGTAGCCCTCCGCCTCGAGGATCGCCATCGCCTGGCGACGCGCCTTCATGCTCATGTGGTCTGTCTCGATGATCATGCCGCGGTCCATCATCTGGCGGATCACGTACTCACCCAAGGCGGTGAGCCCCTTCGGGTTGCACATCGGCGGGTTGGGATAGATCGGCAGCTGCCCTTCGAACAGCGGCTGCGTCAGCACGGGGTCGAGGAATTGCGAGAACGTGTGCCCGTGTCCCTGTGTCACGTCGCCCGGTGAGTTGTCGTGATCCGGGTCCTCGCAGTGCTCGGCGGTCCAGAACTTGCCGGTCGCGTACTTGTTGCCCGTGTTCACGAGAATGCCTGTCGTCCCACCGTCGAACTTCACGCCGCCGAGCGCGTTGTCGAACTTGTGGATCGGGAAGAAGGAGCGCACGCCGACCGACTCCAGCCGGTCGAGCTCGTCGTCGATCGTCGTCGTGGTGCAGTGCGGGAGGTCAAGGGTCTGCCCGCAGTTGAGGACCTCGGAGATCTCGACACCCAGGACCATGGCGAGCTTGCCGTCGTTGACCACCCGCCGGGCCTCCGCGGGCGTCTTCACGATCCGAAGGAAGCCCTTGCCGGGGCCCCCGTACTGCGCGTCGACGTAGTCCTGGAGCGCGTACATGTCGTTGGCCTGCTGGTACGCGCTGGCCATCTCGTTGCAGTTGTTCTGCTTGAGCGGGTAAAGCTCGCAGAGCGCCCGGTTCTCGACCAGGTCGTTGACCATGATGCGCAGCCCCGACCGCCACGCGCGCTCGATCCACTTCCAGTAGGTGCCCTCGTGGGTCAGCGACTCGTCGCGCGGCCAGCCGGTGAAGCCCGGCCAGCCCTGCGGGCTGTGCGTGTCACCGGGGCTGCCACCGGACAAGAAGGTCTCCGCGACCCCGGCGGAGCCATCCGGCCCGTGGTCGACGCAGTCGACCAGCGCGACGGTCACGCCGTAGGGACTCCAGGGCTTGCCGCAGTGGAAGCGGCCACCGAGGAACTGGAACGCGCTGACGTGCGTGTGGGTGTCGACGAAGCCGCGTACGCGCGCCGACGGGTGGGACCCCTTGAACGGTTGTCCCTTCACGTTGACCTCGACCTCGGGGAAAGATGCGCAGCCCTGCGCGGACGCGAACGACCAGCGTGGCGCGGTCGACAGCGTCTGGACGAGCCGGCCGCCCAGGCCAACCCCGAGGTGCAAACCGGTGAAGACGTTCGTCATCCGCAGGATGCCGGCGACGTCGGTGAGGCGCCAGTCCGCCGCGGGCCCCGGAGTCGCGGTCGGGGTGATCGGCCCAAGCGTGCCGACGCTCAGCATCTGCCCATCCGGCCCGTAGAGCAGGTAGCTGCCGAGCGCGGTCGCCTGCATGCGGAAGGGCGTGGCCGCGGTGGCGCTCGTGGCGGTCGCGGCATACCGCGCCCCGTCCCGCACGACGTAGCGGTTGGCGGTCGTGTCGTGCAGCGCGTAGCAGCCGTTCGCGTAGGAGTAGATGTCGACAGCGGCGGCGGCCGGCGCGAACAGCGCACCGGCAGATGCGCACGCGACGAGCGTGACGGCGGCTCTGACGGCCAGAGTCTTCAAAGTGGTCCCCCCTCGGTTAGGCGGGATTGTAAGCGCGCGGGCCGTGGGCCGTCCTGCGGATTGCGTATCGACGGGCCGGCAGCCGCGAGCAGGACGACGGCGATCGACCGCATGCCCGCACGATAACCGCAGTTTGTCCTGCAGCTAACCGCAAGCGGTTCAAATGCACGCGCGGGGGTATGCACGAGAGACCTAGGGCAGGGTGCAACAAGAACCAATGAGGGGGTGGGTCAATTGGCCCAGACGACACAGAGGACCACGCGGCGCTCGGGGGCGAGCCGCCGCAGCAGTGGCACGACCGCGCGCAAGCGAAGCACTCCTGCGCGCCGGGCGACAAGCAGCAAGTCGCGTCCGAGAAGCAGCGGTACGACGCGGCCGTCCGCGCGCAGCGCCCGAGGCGCCAGCTCGCGGAAGTCGCGGTCGAACTCATCGGCCAGCTCGCGGAAGTCGCGGTCGAACTCATCGGCCAACGGCGTGTCGGGCGTGCTCGAAGGCATGGGCGACAGCGTCGGATCCGCTGCGACCAAGGTCGGCGACACGGTCGGCAGTGCGGCCGACAAGGCAAAGATGCCCGCGCTCGTCGGCACGGCCGCGGCCGCGGGATTGCTGGGCGGCCTCGCGCTCCGGTCCGCGGCGCGCGGCACGATCGGGAAGGTCCCGGTTCCGAACAGGCGACCGGGAACTCTCAAGTCCGTCGCCCACGAGGTACACGAGGTGGGCAAGGAGATCGGCAAGGCCGGCTTCAGGCTCGGAGTCGGCGACGTCAGCATGGAGGTTCAGCGCGGCCGGCGCCGGCGGGAGACGAGAGACTCCCCGCTCGAAGTGCTGCTGAACGGGTTGACGCAGAGACGCGCCAACCGCTGACCGAGCTCAACGAGTAACAGCGGCAAGTGCGGCCGCTCGATCCGAGCGGCCGCTTCGCCGTTGCTCCGGCGATACCCAAGCCGCAACGCCCGCACTTTGCGGCAAATTCGGCCATGCCGTCACTTGACCGGCGCCGGTCCCATCCAGGAGGGTCGTTCCCAAGGTCTCGTCGCCTTCGGGTGCTCCACCGACAGAGACGTTGTTCAACCACGTCTTGTTTTGGAGGGGGCACTCATGAGTGGAACGACCGCTTTACCTGCGCGCCGATATCTGTGGCCGGCGCTGTTGGCACTACCGCTGCTCGTCCTGCTGTTCCTGACGTCGGATGCGAGAAGTTCCTTCCCTGGGACCAACGGCAAGGTTGCCGTTGAAAAGGACGGCGGAATCACGACCTTCGACCTTCCCGGTTTCGTTGCCAGCAACGAGACCCAGGTCACCGCCGACGGGTTCCAGCCGGCATGGTCTGCCGACGGGTCAAAGATCGCATTCATGCGCAGCGGCAGCGTCTACACGATGAACGCAGACGGCAGCGCAGTCACGCTGGTCACCACCGGTTCTCGACCTGCATGGTCGCCGGACGAAACGAAGCTCGCCTTCGCGCGGGGTGGGCAGGTCTACAGCATCAATGCCGACGGCACCGGCGAGACCCAGCTGACGAACGCGTCGGGTGCGAGCTCGGCTCCTGACTGGTCTCCTAATGGCCAGAAGATCGCCTTCCACAGCATCAGGGACGGCGACTTCGACATCTACACGATGAACGCGGATGGCTCCGACGAGGTCAATCTCACCAATGGATCCGGGTCGCCAGGAGGTGACATCAATCCGACCTGGTCACCGACCGGCCAGCGAATCGCGTTCGTGTGGTGCAACAACTCCGGCTTCTGTCCGCCGGGCTACATCTTCAGAGTCGACGCGGACGGGTCCAACGTGTCGCAGGTAACCCCGTCGGGCGGCAACACCATCTTCACCGCGACCAACCCGACTTGGTCACCCAACACCCGGCAGGTCCTGTACGACAACAGCCAGTGGGGAATCATCTGGGCTGAGGACCCGAACGGGGGTCAGCACGACGGATTCGAGGCTCCGGTACAGAACTCCAGCGGTTACCTCACCGGCTACACGAATCCGGCGTGGCAGCCGGTGGTGTCGAGCTATGTGCGGCCGATCGGTGCCACGCCGATTCGGGACGCGCTCGTCCCCGCGCACGTGGCGTGCAACGCCTCGAACGCAATCGCAACCCACGAGGCGCCGTTCCCGAGCCCGTCCTGCGTCCCACCTCAGCAGGCCTCGAGCTTCCTGACGGTGGGCTCGCCGGACGTGAACGGCCAACCAGCGAAGATGAATGGGTCTCACCGCATGTCCGTCGACGTCGGTGATCCGGGCACGCCCGGAGACCAATCCGACATCGGCCTGGAGGTGAGCGTGTCGGACGTCCGTAACAAGAGCAATCTGTCCGACTACGGCGGCGAGCTGGAGGTCGTGACCAACCTGCGGATCACCGACAGGCGCAACGGCGGGTTCGGTCCCGGGACGGTGACGGACTTCCCGATGCGCTACGCGGTCGACTGCGTGCCCACGTCGAACACGACGATCGGATCGGATTGCGTGATCGCCACGACAGCCGACGCACTGTTCCCGAACGCCGTGGTAGAGGGCAAGCGATCGATCTGGGAGGTCCACGGAGTCCAGGTGTTCGACGGCGGCTCCGACGGAGTCGCCTCGACTCAGGGCAACACGCTGTTTGCCGTGGAGGGAGTCTTCGTCCCCTGACCCACCCCTGATGGGCGGCGGCGCCCGGCGAACGCCGGGCGCCGCCCTCCCGTTCCGCACGGAGTGACGGGCAGGCAGGCTCGATGCGACATCGGCAAGCGAGGTGCAATCAGGCCAACGCGAGGCTAGTATGCCCTCGCTGACCGTGGGGGAGCTCTCACCGGGCGGCGAAGGCCGCGTCGCGGTCGCCCTGTCGGGCGGAGGACACCGTGCGTCCCTCTTCGGGCTGGGCGTGTTGATCTACCTCGCGGACTGCGGCAAGAACCGCTCCGTCGCTTCGATCGCCTCAGTGTCCGGGGGTTCGCTCACGAACGCGTGTGTCGCCCAGGAGCTCGATTTTTCGGCTTCGACTCCCGCGGACTTCCGAAGGGTGGCGGCAGTTGTCACGACACAGGTTGGGCAGCGAGGGACGCTTTGGGCCGTGCGTGGGACCTGGGCGTACGTCGTCCTGTTGCCCTTGGGCGGACTCGCCGCGCTGGTCGCCGTCGTCCGGTTCGTCGAGATCGCGCTGGCGTGGCGCATCTGCGCGATCGTCGGCGTGCTGCTGCTCGTGTCGATGCTCGCGCGCATGCGGGGCCGTGTCTGCGCCAGCGCCTTCGCCAAGACGCTCCTTTCCCGAGGAGGAAAGCCGACGAAGCTCAGCGAGGTCAACCACAGCGTCGACCACGTCATCTGTGCAACCGAGCTGCATTCCGGCGAGCATCTGTACTTCTCGGGCAGATTCGTGTGTTCCTACCGGTTTGGTTTCGGCGTCCCCGGCAATCTCGGCCTTCACGACGCGGTGCAAGCATCGGCGGCATTCCCGGGAGCCTTTCCACCCCGGTGGTTTCCGGCCCAGCGCCATCGTTTCTCTGAAGCCGGCGACGAGCGCGCGCGCGGGACCCGGCGACTGGTCCTCGTCGACGGCGGGACCTACGACAACATGGGCACCGAATGGGCGCTCGGAGTCCCCCGTCGCAACCGTGAATGGGGGGCCGGCCTGAACGAGGCCGACGAGCTGGTGGTCGTCAACTCATCCGCGCCTCTCGACTGGAGCTCGACGCGCCTCCTCCTGCTTCCCCTGGTCAACGAAGTCGTAGCGCTGAAGCGTGACATCGACGTGCTCTACGACACCACCACCAGCACGCGGCGCCGTTGGCTCTTCGACACGTTTGGCAGCGACGAGGGCCGCATGCGCGGAGCGTTCGTCCAGATATCGCAAAGTCCATTCCATGTGGCGCGTCAGTTCGCGCAAGGACATGACGACGCCGCGCAACGAGCCCGCGCAGTGCTCGGGTCGCTTGGTGACACGGAGCGGAGCTGGGACGAAGTGGTCCGGGCCAACAGCACAGTCAAGACGACGTTGTCCAAGCTGGGCGGTGAGGTCGCTGCCCGTCTCGTGCACCACGGCTACGCCCTCGCGATGGCGAACCTGCACGTCGTCCTGGGCTATCCCCTGCTGGACATGCCGCCGCGGGAGGACTTCGAGCGCCTCGCCGGAGTGCGCCCGTGACGCCCGAAGAGCTGATCAGGGCATGGCTCCGGGGACTCGACGAAGAAGAGGCTGGAAGGACGCTGCTGGCCTTGGGCGTGCCGCCGGAGCAGCTGGCGGCCGCGAGCGCGGATCTGCGTGTCGGTCGGCGCCCGAAGCTCTTGCACTGGCAACTGACCGAACCGCAACTTCGTCACCGCAGCGAACGGGATCCCCGGGAACTGATTCGGCTCGTTCCCGACGAGGGAACGTGGCGGCTGGCGGTCAGTGCGCCTGGCTCCCCCGCCGCAATCGTCAGCAGACTGCTCGGTGCGCGCGATGTGAAGTCGGCATTTGTCGCCGTCGATCGACCGCGCGGGTCGCTGCGCAGGCGGCCATGGCGCTGGCCGATGCGGATCGGTTTGTTGGGCTTCGACTCGGTGGCCGCGGACGAGTTGAGATCCTCGATCGAGCAGGATGCCACGATCGCCAGGCTCGTCGATATCCGACGGCTGGAGGACCAGCCGGGCTCGGTCGACCTGCTCATCGTTCCCGGCGCCATTTCGGAAGCTGCCTCTGAGCTCTCACGCGTCAGGCCCATCACGAACGCCATCTTGACCTTGGGCGACCAGCTCGAGTCATGGCCGCTGCTCGAAGCTCATCACGCTGCGGCACGCGCCGCGACATCTGCCGTCGCCAGTGCGGCTGCCGGGCCGCACCCGCTGCCCCAGATGGTGAGCGACCTGATCTACGCGTCTTCTCACGGCGAGCCGTTCGACCTCGCCCTGACGACTGCGGCGCGCGGCGACTTGCTGCTCTTCGCCGAGGACGATGCGATGACCCGCGCGAGTCTGCCGGAGACCGCGAGGAGCATGGCCAATGAGCTGAGACGAACCGGCGTGCTGCTGCCGCAGGCACCTTCGGAAGAGGTCGCAGCGGCGAGCGCGGAACTGGAGGCCGCAGCCGCGGGCGCGTTCACGGGAGAGTCGCAGGAGGCAACCCGCATCGCGGCGGCGGTCAGACGCGCCGAGTCGACGATCGAGGCCTTGCCCGAGGAGCGATGGTGCCAAGCGTACGTCGGTCGCGACCGGCAGAACATCCTGCGGCAGGGACGCAACCCGGTTTTCGTGTTCGTCGGCCCGGATGAGCCCGACGCTCTGCGTTCGGGCGCACCGATCGATGAAGGCCGGCTACCGTGGGAGGAAGAGCAGGCTGAGAAGTTCCGCCTCACGGTCCTGTTCGTGCCCCTCGCAGACGAGTCTCCGGCGCAGCAGGACGAGATCGAACTGCCCCGGATCGGCCGGTCGCAGGAAGCCGAATTCGTGTTCGAGATTCCCGACTCGGGTTCCGATCGCGAGTGGGCCGCGCGGATCGTCGTCCTGTTCCGGAACCGGGCGCTCCAGACGGCAGTGCTGAGCGGTCGGCCCGGCGAGTCCGCGCGGTTGCATCAGGTTGCGGCCCTGGTTCCGACGCTTACCGCTCTCGACGAGCGGCTCGCTTTCGACGTGTCGCTCGTGGCCAACCACACGAACGGATTAGCAAAGCTGATCCGCCACTCGGACGGTCATACGTTCGTGAATTCGATGGCTTCGCTTCCTCCGATCACCGAGCGGATCGCCGAGGACCTGGCCCGCGCGGTCCGCCTGCGATCCCAGCGTCAGGGCCTGCGCTCCGCGAGAGCCCGCGAGCTTCTCGTCTCGCTGGCGAAGCGGGGCCGTGACCTGTTCAGCGAGTTGGAACGGCAACTCGGTTCCGTGGCGGGCGCGTCCCGCATCCAGCTTGTGACCGCGAGCGGCGGATGGTTCCTGCCGATCGAAATCCTCTATGCGCGCTACTCGCCGGACGACGATGCGCGGATCTGCGAGCGCTACCTGAGCGACCCCACGACCTGCAGCGGCGAGTGCACGCCCGTCACCGACAGGAGCGTCGTTTGTCCGAACGCATTCTGGGGACTCTCGAAGACGATCGAGCGCCACCACTTCGACCCGGCGCTGGACCGCGAGCTTCAACAGCAGCACCTACTGCTCGCAGTGGGGGAGCATTCACGCCGGGAACCCCTCAAGCTGACCCGCACGTTGCTTGGCGCGAGCCAGCGGGTGAAGCCGGCGGACCGGAGCAAGACGCTTGCCGCCCTCGGCCCCGGCGCGACCGTCGTCATGAGCTGGGATGAATGGGAGGCGGCCGTCAAGGCTGCCGACACAGAGTTGCTCGTCCTGGTGCCGCACACCGACTGGAACGACACGGCGCTGGAGATCGCGAACGACAAGCTGACTCGCGATCGCATCGAGCGAACACTCGTGACCGGGGATCGAAAGGGCGTGCAGCCCGTGGTCGTTCTGTTCGGCTGCCGCACGACCGGCAGGGCCACCGATCCCGCCGGGTTTGCCTCGCGCTTCATGATCAAGGGTGCCGCCGCTGTTTTCCACAGCTCTACCGACCTGCTCAACTTTCACGCCAGCGAGTTGGCGCGAAGGCTTGCCGGCCAACTCATCTCTCCGAGCCGGAATACGGAGTTGCTCAGCGACGCCCTTGCGGCGTTCAGGCGCGACGCCGTGCACGACGGCCTGATCGCAGCTCTCTCGATCTCGGCTTTTGGCGACGCAGACTGGAGGATTTGAACGATGTTCAACGTCGAGATGCTTCCCGCCCAACGCGGCGACTGCCTATGGCTCACCTATGGCAGCACCTCCGACCCGCATCACGTCCTGATCGACGCTGGACCGAGCGAGACGATCGCCACGCTGGTGCCGGAGCTCGAACAGCGCATCGCCGCGCTCCCGGGTAGGACGAACCGGCTCGAGCTCTTGGCGATGAGCCATATCGACGCCGATCACATCCAGGGTGTCGTGTCCCTGCTGTCCGATCCCCGGCGCCTGCGGTTCTTCCGGGACGTCTGGTTCAACGCCTTCAAGCACCTCCCTGCGCCCGACACGCTTGGTGCGCCCGACGGCGAGCGGCTGACGCGGATCATGGAGGAGGAGCCGCGCCGCTGGAACAAGGCCTTTCGCAGCGGGCCGGCCGTCATCCCGGATGATGGACCGCTCCCGACCGTGACACTCGAAGGCGGTCTCGAAGTCACCATTCTGTCGCCCACGAACGAGGGACTCCGGAAGCTGGCGCCGAAGTGGGAGCGCGAATGCAAGAAGGCCGGGCTACTGCCCGGCCACGGGGCGGAGGTACCGCGCGCACAGCAGCGCACCGACATCCTCGGCTGGAACGTCGACGTGATGGCGTCGATGCCATACCGGCGCGATCGTGCGGAGGCCAATGGCAGCAGCATCGCCTTCATAGCGGAATACGGGGGCAAGCGGCTGCTCTGCGGTGCGGATGCACACAGCGAAGTGCTCGAAAAGAGCCTCGATCGGCTCGGCGCCGGCCCACATCAGTTCGCCGCCGTAAAGCTCTCCCATCATGGCTCCAAGGCGAACCTCAGTCCGGGCCTGCTCGAGCGGGTCAGGTCGCGGAACTGGCTAGTCTCGACGAACGGCGCAAAATTCGGGCACCCGGACCCGGAAGCCTTGGCGCGCGTGATCAGCACTCAGCGTCGGCCGATCTTCCACCTCAATTACGTGACCCGACATGTTGCAGATCTCATCGAGAACGCCGGCGACGACTACACGGTGAGGCTTCCTCGCAAGTCGCGAGACGGTTCGCACGAGTCCGGCCTCGTCGTTCGCCTTCAGTGATGCACGCCGGCGATTTGCAATGCTCCGCGGCATGGCCGAGCCGAACGCGTACGGCGCCGGAGCTGCAGGTGACGCGCCGCCGTACCGCAGCTACGTCGGGCCGTGGTTCAAGTACGACCTCGTCGCGGCGATGCAGTTCAACCTGCTCACGCGGCTGGGACTGCGGGAGGACCACTATCTGCTCGACGTCGGCTGCGGATCCCTGCGCGGCGGGCGCCTCTTCATCCCGTACCTGCTGCCCGGCCGCTACTTCGGCATCGAGCCGGAGGCGTGGCTGATCGAGGAGGGCATCGAGAACGAGCTCGGCCGCGACGCGATTCGCATCAAGCAGCCCACGTTCTCGCACCTCGGGGACTTCCGCCTCTCGAGCCTCGGGCAGGACTTCGACTTCATCCTCGCGCAGTCGATCTTCACCCACGCCGCCGAGCGCCAGATCCGCACGTGCCTCACCGAGGCGAAGCGCGTGCTGAAGGAGGGCGGCAAGATGGCCGCCACGTACTTTCCCGGCCCGCAGAACCACGTGGGCGACGAATGGGTGTATCCCGGCGGCACGACCTACCAGCCGGAGTACATGAGGTCGATGGCGGCGGACGCCGGGCTCGACCTCGCGCCGCTCGACTGGCGGCATCCGAACAAGAACCAGCGCTGGCTCCTGATCTGTCACGAGGGCGCCGCCGCGCAAGCCGCGGGCGTGACAGGACCAGCTGCGGGCTAGATGTTCAGAGGAGGCGAGGCGCTGAACAGCCCGCTGTCGTCGTCGCTGGTTCCGAGGCCGGCGGAGGCGCGCTCGGCGGCCATCGCACCCTTGGTCGGAACCGAGCCGCCGTCCCGCTTGACCCAGTCCTCGTTGCGCTTCAGCTTCTTCTCCACGATGCCGTTTCCGCTGCCCGCCGGCTTCCCTTTCTTGGGGGCGTCGCCGGTCGGGGCCTCTCGCTGGCGGCTGCGCTCGGCAACCACCTGCCGCAGCTTCTGAACCGCGCGAACGCGTTCTTTGCCGTCACCAGCGGCAGGACGCTTGCTCGCCATGAGACTTCCTTTCCGCCTCTCTAAATGGAGCTACGCGCGGAAGGAAAGAGAGACAGACCCCTCGGGCGACTCGAAACGTGCAAATTCCACGCTACCACGTTCCTCGGCATGCTCGCCGTAAGTCCTGAGTCACGTACCGCGCCTGCGCTGCTCTGCGTCGAGTGCGCGACTGAGTTCCTCGGGGGAGAGCTGCTTGCGGATCTCCTCCAGGCGCGCGTCGGTGCGGAGGGAATCGCGGTGGACCGAGTCCTGCAGCCCCTCGATCATGGCCTCGAGGTGCGCGATGCGCGCCTCGAGGGCGGGCACCCGATCGTCGACCTTTGTCGAACGGCGGAAAAGCATGAGAACTACGAAGGCCCGCACGTGGCGGGCCTTCGGTTACGGAACGTTACGCGCGCCGGACGGAAACGGCCTTCGGGCCCTTGTCGCCCGCGGTCGACTCGTAGGTCACCTTCTGTCCCTCGTCGAGCGACCGGTAACCCTCTTCGTCGATACCGCTGTGATGCACGAACAGGTCCTTGCTGCCGTCCTCGGGCGTAATGAAACCGAAGCCCTTGTCGGCGTTGAACCACTTCACTGTTCCAGTGGGCATATTGCCTCCATGGATATGTGCCGGCGTACGCGGAGGATGCTCACTGACAGCGACTGCGCCTACCTGCACTACGTTGCCGGAGAAATGTCCGGCCTGATGCAGCGAGTCTAGCTGCTAGGCAAGCGGGAGGGTCTTCCCGCCGGTCAAATAAGGCAGCAGGTAGCGCCCGAACACCTTCTCCGGCGGGGACCAGGGCGCGGGGTGGAGGCCGGGGTGCTCCCCGTCCTCGGGCTCCAGGTGGAATGCGACCTTGCCGGTCATCAGGAGACCGTGCAGGGCAGGCCGGAAGGGCGGTGGCTCGGGGCCTGCGCCGAACCGCGCTGCGATTGCCGCCGCCACGGTGTCGGCCTGTTGCGCCGCCAGGCCACCCTGCTTCACGGGGAAGGCTGCGGCGTCCCCGGCCGCGTAGACGTCGGGGTGTCCGTCGACTCGCCCGTGTTCGTCGGTGGGAACGAAGCCGCGCTCGTCGGCCGGTAGCCCTGCGAACCGCCGCCCGACCAGGCGCGGCAGCGCGACCACCCGGTCGGCCTCCACCTGCGTACCGCCGGCCAGGTGCAGTGCCCCATCCTCGAAACGGTCGGGAGCAGCACCCGCGTACACGTCCACGCTCGCGTCGGCGAGCAGCTTCCCGATCGCGCGGCTGACCGTGGGGCCGAACAGCTCGAGTGGGCGCTCCTCCGGCGTCACGACGGCCAGGTCGACATCCGTCACGCCCCGGTCCGACAGCATCGTGCGGGTCATGAGGGCAAGCTCGTAGGCCGGCAGCGCCCAGGCCTCACCCGCCGGCACGGCAAACGCCAGCCGCTTCAGGCTTCCTTCCGCGTACTCCTCGACGAGCAGGCCGGCCTCGCGCCGGTCGACGTGCCCGTGGAACGTGTGCGCCCCGGGCACCGCTTCCACCGTGCTGGCCCCGGTCGCCACGACCAGGACGTCGTAGGGGCACCGCTCGCCGCGGCCGGTCACGATCTCGCGCGCGCCCGCCTCGACGGCCACCAGCGTGTCGCGGCGCAGCGATGCGCGCTGCTCTGCCGCGAAGCGGCGCAGGTCGAGGACGGGCATCTCGCCGAACGCAAACGGCTCCAGCACCGCAAGCGGCTGGTAGTCGGACCGGGCCGCCGGCGACAGCAGCTCGATGGCCACGTCACCGGCCACGGCGCGCAGTGCGAGGACGGCCTCGAGCGCGGCGATGCCGCCGCCGGCGATGGTGACGCGGTGGTCGCCGGCGCCCGCCGGGCTCACGCCACGCGGACGTCCGCCCCGGTGCGATCGGAGGGGAGTTCGACGTCCACGGGAATCGCGTCTGCGGGAAGCGGCTGGTCCGGCTCGACCGGGTGGGCCCGGCGCGCAAGGTAGTCCGAGATGTGGCGCCCGGCGATCTTGCCCTTCGGCCACCACAGGATCTGGGCGCTGATCTCCGATCGCTCGCCTCGTCCTCCGCTGACCTCGTTGCGCAGGTACTGGGCGCCGTCGCCGGTCAGCAGCGTTCCGCGCAGCACCGGCCGGAACGGAGCCGGCTGAACCGGGGCGCCGAATCGCGCCGCGATCGCGGCGGCGACGGTGTCCGCCTGCTGGGTCGCGACGCCGCCCTGCTTGATGGACCCGGCGGTTCCGTCACCGGCGGCGTAGACGTCCGGGATTCCTTGGACCTCACCCAGCGGGCCGACCTCGATGAAGCCGCTCCCGTCTCTGGGCACGCCTTCGATCGGGCGCCCCGTGAGCCGCGGCAGGGCGACCACGCGGTCGGCTTCGATGCTGCCCCGGGGCACGGTCGTGAGAGCCCGGCCGGCGAACTCGACCGGGTGCACGGACGCGAGGGTCTCGATGCCCCGGGACTTCATCAGCGCGGCGACCGCGTCGCTGGCCGCGCGCCCGAACAGCGCCAGGGGGGTCGCCTCGGGCGTCACGAACTTCACTGCCGCGTTGTTGCCCTCGGCGCGCAGCCGTGCCGCGGTCATCAACGCAAGCTCGTAGGCGGGCAGGGACCATGTCGTGCCGGAGGGGACCGCAAAGGCGACCGTCTCGACCCGACCCCGCTCGAGATCTTCAATCAGCTGCTTGAAGTCGTGCAGGTCTTCGTTTCCGCGGAAGGTCAGCGCGCCGGGGACGGCCTCCTCGGACTTCGCGCCGGTCGCCAGCACGAGCACGTCGTATGGAACCTCTTCGCCGGATTCTGTCCATGCCATGCGGCGGTCCGGCTGGATCGCGACGATCGCGCCCACGCGGTGCGACGCGCGGAGGTCGGCGGCGATCGTGGCCAGGTCGAACCGCGGGGCATCACCGATGTCGAACGCGGCGGACACGGACAGCGGGCGGTAGGAGAACTCGGCCTCCGGCGCGACCAGCTCGATCGAGAGACGTTCGCCGGCGAGGTCGCGCAGGGCCAGGAGCGCCTCGATGGCGGCGACGCCGCCGCCGGCGATCACGATGTGCGGTTTCTGCGTGTCCGCCATGTCTAGGCTCCCTCGAGCGCAACGATGTCGAGCTCGGACACGACGCCCTCGGGGATCACGTCGCTGCGGCGCGCAACCAGCAGGTGCGAGGTCCCGACCTGCGACAGCGCCGTCAGCGCGTCGCGCGCCGTGGCGCCCGGCTCGATGGTGATGGGGCGCTCGGTGATGGCCTCGCGCGCGGACGCGAGACCCTGGTCTCGCCCCACCCAGGCCAACAGGCCACGCGAGGTGACCCAGCCGAGGGCCCGGCCCTCGGTGCGCCCGACGACCAGCACGGCATGCACCGAGTGCGCGACCATCGCCCGGTAGACCTGACGCAGGGAGGCGTCTTCGGCGATCGTCAGTACGCCCGGGGTCATGAAGTCCCGCACGGGTGTCTCGAGGTAGTCGCCGCTCGCGGCGGGGAAGGGTTCGTTGCGGTGGCGCGCGGTCGTCATGGTGGCGGGCATGTCGGGCTCCTTTCGCGTACAGGATCAGGATAGGCGGGAGAGCCGAGAGGTCACATCCGCGTCCGTCCCGCGTCGGGAGTCCGTAGTTGGTACGGACCCTAGCGCGCAGCCTGCCCGGGCTGGGCGCCCATGGCGTCCATGGCGTCTATGCGGGGTCCCAGAGATGGTCTTGCCGGTACGCCGCCAGCGCTCTGTCCGTTCCGTCCGTGGGGACTCGCACGAACTGGCTCGCGACCGTGTCGAGCAGGTCTTCGAGGCTGGCCTGCAGGAGGGCGGCCTCGAAGCGCAGCGCACGCTGGCCGGTGCCCGAGCACTCGTCGACGATCTCCAGCAGCCGCGGCAGCAGCACGGGCAGCGCGTGCCGCGCGCTGCGGGGGTGGAAGTAGTAGGCGATCGGCGAATGCACGAGGTCGTCACGGATCGCGATGACCCGCGACGTCAGGTCCGCCAGCACCTGGGCCGCCACCGGCGCCTCGATCGACGCCAGGGTCGTGTCGCTCTTCCGCTCGGCGTCGGACAGCAGCAGGATTTCGTGCGACAGCGACCTGTAGTCGGCGAGCACGCGGTACAGGAAGAGGATCCACGAGATGCTCGCCGTCAGCAGCCCCAGGCCGATCAGGGTCTCGAGCGGCCCCAGCAATCGCAGGTAGTCCGACGTCGGCGCGATGTCGCCGTACCCGAGGCTCGTGAGATTTACGAGCGAGAGGTAGATCGCGTCCCCGAAGTGACCGCCGCTTCCGACTGCGGCCTCGCTGTTGGCGAATCCCTCCGGGAAGTGCGGCCACAGCATCAATGCGAAGCCGATCACGACCAATGTCCCCCATGTGACGATCACGGTCAGGAACGCAAGCGGCCCGGCCAGGGACAGCGCGGCGTGGTTGCCCCTCACCACCAAGCGCATGGCCCGCCAGATCTGACGCACGACCGCCTCGCTCACCACTCCCCGCCCGTGAGGATGAAAGAGGGTGTCGAAGACGTCGCGCAGGGCGACCAGCACGAGGAGGACGCCTGCGGCCGTGCTCAACGCGGTCATCCGCACGGACCCTAGGGGAACGTCAGGCGGCGTCCGGATCCGTGAAGATCCGAGGCAAGCCGACGACCGAATGAGTAGTTGTCACTGAGCGCGGTGCAGCCGGACCCCGGTAACTTCCCCACAGTCAGATGGCCTCAAAGCCTTTCGACTCGGTGATCATCGGATTCGACGGCAGCGCGCAGTCGGCGGACGCGGTTGCCGTCGGCGGTCTCATGGGCTCGCTGGGGTCGAGCGGAATCGTGCTCGCGTACATCGCGCTGCACAAGCCGCCGTTCGAACGCCAGACGCGTGAGTACGCCCAGGCCCGCCGTCAGCACGTCGACACCGTGCTACAGCCGGCGCTCGCCGCCTTCGAGGGGCGCGAGCGGGTCGAGCCGGCTTCCATCGACTCGTCGTCGCCGGCCCGGGGCCTCCACGACCTGGCGCACGAGTACGGCAAGTACGGGAGCTGCCTGCTGGCGATCGGCTCCGCCCATCGCGGTCCATTCGGCCGGGTGCTGCTCGGGAGCGTCGGCGAAGGTCTGATCTCAGGATGCCCGTGCCCGATCGTGGTGGCACCGCGCGGCTTCTCCGAGCGCGCCCCAAAGTCGTTCGCCAGGGTCGTGGCGGGCTTCGACGCATCACCGGAGTCGCGCCGCGCGTTGCGAGTCGCCGCCGAGCTGGCGGCCGCCGCGGGTGTCGAGCTGGAGGCGGTCGCAGTCCACCACAGCTCCCGGTTGGGCCACGGCAACGGTGGCGGCGATCACCGCGAAGAGCTCCAGCAGGCGCTGGATGCGGCCGTCGGCGGCCTCGACGCGAAGGGCACCTTGGTCGAGGGGGACCCCGTGGAGCGGCTGGCCGCCGCGGCCGGCGGCGAGGACCTGCTGGTGCTGGGAGCGCGTAACTGGGGGCCGCACCAGCACGTGTTCGTGGGCAGCGTGTCGTCGAAGCTCGTGCGGACCGCACCCAGCCCCGTGCTGGTGCTGCCGCGCGGGACGGCCGAGGGCGACCAGCCGTAGAGATGACCCTCCAGCCCAAGGAGGTACGCGCGCCTCCGCTCTCGCCCGCCCGGTTCGAGGAACTGCTCGACGCGGAGGCGTGGGCCGAGTTCGACGGGAACCTCCAGCAGGCGCGGCGGCTCTTCGAAGACCGGGTCGTCTGGAACGTCAACTCGACGGCGAAGGGCGGCGGGGTGGCCGAGATGCTGCGCTCCTTCACGTCCTATGCGCGCGGCGCCGGCCTCGACATGCGGTGGACGGTGATCGAGGGCACGCCCGAGTTCTTCGCGGCCACGAAGCGGATCCACAACTTCCTGCACGGAGAGGCAGGCGACGCAGGGCCGCTCGGCTCGCGTGAACGCGAGGTCTACGAGGCCGTGACGTTCGCCAACGCAGAGCAGTTCGCCGTGACCGTCCGCCCGGGCGACATCGTGATCCTTCATGACCCGCAGACCGCGGGGATGGCGACCCGCCTCAAGCACCGCGGCGCGGTCGTGATCTGGAGGAGCCACGTCGGGGCGGAGCAGCCGAACGAGCTCGTGCACCACGCGTGGGAGTTCCTGGCGCCCTACCTGCGCGACGCCGACGCCTGCGTGTTCAGCCGCCACGCCTACGTGCCGGAGTGGGCTGCCACCAGCGTGCGGACGATGGTGATCCAGCCCTCGATCGACGCCTTCTCCCCGAAGAACCAGGACCTCGACGACGCGGCCGTGCTCGCGATCCTCGGGCACGTCGGGCTGCTGGGCGCAGGCGTGCCGGAGGGCGTGACCCCCACGTTCACGCGCTATGACGGCAGCCCGGGCCGCGTCGACCGCCTCTGCGAGGTCCTCAGCACGGGGCCGCCGCCGACGGCGGACGTCCCGCTCGTGACGCAGGTCTCCCGCTGGGACCGGCTCAAGGACCCCGCAGGCGTGATGCTGGGCTTCGCCGAGCACGCGCTGGACGGGACGGACGCGCACCTGATGCTTGCCGGGCCGAACGTCACCGCGGTGTCCGACGACCCCGAGGGCGGTGAGGTGCTGGACGAGGTCGTCGAGCAGTGGCGCAAGCTTCCCCAGACCGAGCGCTCGCGCGTGCACCTGAGTTGCCTGCCGATGGCCGACATCGACGAGAACGCAGCAATCGTCAACGCGCTCCAGCGCCATTCCACGATCGTCGTGCAGAAGAGCCTCGAGGAGGGCTTCGGGCTGACCGTCGCGGAGGCCATGTGGAAGTCGCGGCCGGTCGTCGTCAGCGAGGTGGGCGGGATCAAGGACCAGGTCATCGACGGGGAGACCGGCGTGCTGCTCGAGGACGCGCGCGACCTGCCTACCTTCGGCACCGCGGTGCGGGCGCTGCTCGACGACCCGGCGCAGCGGGAGCGGCTGGGCCGCAACGCGCGTGAGCACGTCCGGCAGCACTTCCTCATCAACCGGCACGCGCGCCAATACCTCGAGCTGCTGGGCGCGGTGCTGGCACAGCACGGTGCCCTCGCCGACGCGGGCGCGCCCTCGTAGCTGCGGGCCCCTGAGTCAGGCCCGCAGGGCCGGCTCGGGCCGCGCGGGCCCGGCCTCCTCGACGCGCACGCGCGCGTCGACCACGAGCGCTCCCTGAGGCGACACGATCACCGGGTTGCAGTCCATCTCGGCGATCTCCGGATGGTTCTCCACGAGCGCGCCCACCCGCAGCACGAGCTCTTCGAGCGCGCCCACGTCTGCTGCCGGTGCGCCGCGGAACCCGGTCAGCAGCGGGAACGTGCGCAGCCCCGCGATCATCTGGGTGGCATCCCTGTCGGTCAGCGGGGTGATGCGGGCCGCCACGTCCTTGAGTATCTCGGCCTGCACGCCGCCCGCTCCGCACGCGACCACCGGGCCGAAGAGCGGGTCGTGCACCACGCCCACGAGCATCTCCACACCCGCGGGCGCCATCTGCTGCACGAGGAAACCCTTGACGTCGTGCCCGGCCTCCTGAAGCCGCTCCTCCATGTCCTGCGCTGCCGCTGTGACGTCCGCCGCCCCGCGGAGGCCCAGCCGCACGGCGCCCATGTCGGTCTTGTGCAACACGGAGGGAGCCACTGCCTTGAGCGCGACCGCTGCGCCGATCCGCTCCGCCGCCTCCCCCGCCGCAGCCGGGTCCGGCGCGACCTCCTCTGCCGGCATCGCGAGCCCGTAGCAATCGAGCAAGCGGCTCACGTCGGCGGGCGCGAGCCACTGCCAGCGCCGCGCGAGCGCGGCCGAGATCACCGCCGCAGCCTCCTCCGAGCGGACATCCGCGAACGCCGGGACCTCGCCGTGCGGCGTCGCGCGCCACACGCCGTGGTGCGCGGCGCGGGCGAGCGCGCGGGCGGCGTCCTCGGGGAAGGCGTAGGCGGGCACGGTGAGGTCCGGCGAGCGCAGGTCCGGCGGCGCGCCCTCGGCGGTCATGAACACGGCGAGCACGGGCAGGTGGATCTGCGCTTCGGCGATGCCCTCGCGGATCGCCCGCGCCACCTCCCCGGGCTCCGTCAGGAGGGGCGGGATGAAGATGGCGATCACCGCATCCGCCGCGTCGTGTCGCGCGATCGCGCCGAGTGCCTGCCGGTAGTGCTCCGCGGGAGCCGTCGCGATCATGTCGATCGGGTTCGCGAGGGCGGCCTCGGCGGGCAGGAACCCGGCAAGCTCCGCGCGCAGCTCGTCGGAGAGCGGTGCCACGTCGAGCCCGTGCGACTCACAGGCGTCGGCGCACATGATCCCGGGGCCGCCCGCATTCGTCACGATCGCGACCCGCTTGCCCGCGGGCAGGGGCTGGCTGGCCAGCAGCGAGGCGACGTCGAACAGCTCGGCGAGCGTGTCCGTGCGGATCACGCCCGCCTGCCGGAAGAGCGAGTCGACAGTCACGTCGGAGGCGGCCACCAGCGCCCCGGTGTGAGACGACGTCGCGCGCGCACCCGCGGCGGAGCGCCCGCTCTTGACGGCCACGATCGGCTTGGTGCGCCCGATCCGGCGCGCGATCCGGCCGAACTTGCGCGGGTTCCCGAATGACTCGAGGTAGAGCAGGATCACGTCGGTGCGCTCGTCGGCCTCCCAGTACTGGATCAGGTCGTTGCCGGAGATGTCCGCCTTGTTGCCGACGGACACGAACGAGGAGAGGCCGAGGTCCAGCTGGTGGGCGAAGTCGATGATCGCCAGGCCCAGCGCCCCGCTCTGCGAAAGGAACGCGACGTTGCCCGCGGGCGGATAACGAGGCCCGAAGCTGGCGTTCAGGCGCATCTCGGCGGAGGTGTTCAGGATGCCGAGGCAGTTGGGGCCGATCAGGCGAATCCCGTTCTCGCGGCAGACGGCCAGCAGCTCCTGCTGGCGCCGGCGGCCCTCTTCACCGCTCTCTGCGAAGCCCGCCGAGATCACGACCAGCGCGCGCACCCCCTTTGCGGCGCAGTCGCGCGCGGCGTCCACGACGACGGTCGCGGGCACGGCGACGATTGCGAGCTCCACGTCGCCGGCCACGTCGCGCACGGACTTGAATGCCGGCACGGACTGCACGACGCTCGCGCGCGGGTTGACGGGGAACACGGGTCCGTTGAACCCGGCGGCCAGGAGGTTGTGGAAGACCTCGCCGCCGACCGTGCCGCGCTCGCGCGATGCGCCCAGCACTGCGACGGACGCCGGCTCGAGGAAGTGGGCGACCGCCGCGACGGCAGCGGTGCGGTCGCGCTCCGCGAAGCGCTCGAACGCCTCTGCGGACATCGTGGTGGGGAACTCGACCTCGAGCTGCTCGGGCTTGGAGCGGATGCGGGGCGCAAACCCGCTCTCGCGGAACACCTCCGCCATCCGGTAGTTGTCCGGCAGCACCGTGGCCTCGAACACGTCGACGCCCTGCTCCTGCGCGACCTCGGCCAGGTGCGCGAGCAGGATGGTCCCGAGGCCGCGGCCCTGATACTCGTCGGCGATCTCGAACGCGACCTCGGCGCGGTCGCCGTCGGTGCGCGCGTACACGGCGTGTCCCACGATGCGGTGATGCCTGCCACCGGTCGCCAGCAGGCCGTAGCGGTCCTGGTAGTCGACTTCGCTGGCCCAGTCCGCGGCCGCGCTGAGGTTCGCTCCGGGGGAGAAGAACCGCAGCCGGCGCGACTCCGGCGACAGCGAGCGCAGGAACTCGAGCAGGTCGTCGCGGTCGGCCGCCCGGACCGGCCGCACGTGCACCGTGCTGCCGTCACGCAGCGCGACGTCGGCCTCACGGTGGGCGGGATACGCGGGGGTCACCGCCGCTCAGGGTATTCCGTCAGATGGCCTCGGGCACCATCTCGATCGCGCCGCTGGGACACTCGGCGACGCACAGGCCGCACCCCTTGCAGTAGTCGTAGTCGATCGCGTATTGCTCGCCCGGCTCCCCGAGCTTCAGCACGGCGTTGTCGGGGCAGACTCCGTAGCAGTTGTCGCACGAGAAGCAGTTGCCGCAGGACAGGCAGCGGCGGGCCTCGAACAGCGCGTTGGAGTCGTCGAGCCCGCCCACGACCTCGTCGAAGGTCCCCCGGCGCCGGGTCAGCTCGAGCAGCGGCTGCTCGGTGCGCGGGGCGTCTGCGTAGTACCAGGTGTTGAGCTTGTCGAAGGTGGCGATTTCGTGCTTCTGCTCCGGCTCCAGCGCGAGGCCGCGTAGCCACGCGTCGATGTGGCGGGCGGCTTTCTTGCCATGGCCGACGCCGACCGTGACGGTGCGCTCCGCGGGGACCATGTCGCCGCCCGCGAAGATCCCGGGATGGCCGGTCATCATGTTCGGCTCCACCTGCACGACGCCGTCCTCGACCTCGATGCCGGGCACGCCGTCCAGGAGTGAGAGGTCCGCCTCCTGGCCCAGGGCCAGCACGAGCGAGTCGGCCGCCAGCTCCTCCAGCTCGCCGGTGGGCTGAGGGAAGCCGCTCTCGTCGAGCTCCATCTTCTCGAGCACCAGCTTGCCTCCCTCGGCGTGCTTGATGGTCGAGAGCCACTTCATCATCACGCCCTCCTCCTCGGCCTCCTCGACCTCGAAGTCGTGCGCGGGCATTCGCTCGCGCGTGCGCCGGTAGACGACGACCGCCTCCGCCGCGCCGAGCCGCTTCGCCGTGCGGGCGGCGTCCATCGCCGTGTTGCCGCCGCCGTAGATCGCCACGCGCCGGCCCAGCAGCGGGCTCTCCTCGCCCTCCATGCTGCGCAGCAGAGAGACCGCGTCGACGATGCGGGCGGCCTCGCCCGCCGGGATGTAGGCGCGCTTGCCGATGTGCGCGCCGACCGCGAGGAAGACGGCGTCGAACCGCCCGTCGCGCATCGACTCGAGCACGTTCGTCACCTTGCGGTTCAGCTCCAGGGTGACGCCCATGTCGAGGATCCGCCGGACCTCGGCGTCGAGCACGTCGCGCGGCAGCCGGTAGCGCGGGATTCCGAACCGCATCATCCCCCCGGCCATCGGCCCCGCGTCGTGGATCGTGACCTCGTGCCCGAGCCGAGTGAGGTGATAGGCGGCGGAGAGGCCCGAGGGCCCGGCGCCGATCACCAGCACACGCTTCCCGCTCGGCCGCGCCGTGACCTGCGGCCGCCAGCCGTTGCGGATCGCCTCGTCGCCGAGGAACCGCTCGACGGAATGGATCCCGACCGCCTCGTCGAGCTGCCCGCGGTTGCAGGCACCCTCGCAGGGGTGGTAACAGACGCGGCCCATGATCGCCGGGAAGGGGTTGTCCTCCATCAGCTTGTGCCACGCACGCTCGTAACCGGCGCCGCCCTCCTCGGCCTCGTAGAGCCACTGCTGGATGTTCTCGCCGGCCGGGCAGGCGTGGTTGCACGGCGGTAGGCGGTCGACGTACACCGCCCGCTCGGTCCGCCAGGTACCCGTCTTGTTGGCGAGGCTGGAGCCGACGTCGAGCGTGATCGCGAAGGGCTTGTCCATCACGTCGTCACGTCTGCCTTGTCGGTGGCGTGGCCCGGCAGGTCGGCGCCCTCGCCCGGGTCCGGGAGCAGCCCGAACCGCCTGATGTTGCGGTCCGCGCGCTCCTGGATGCGCGCGATCACGTCGGCACGAGGCGGGTCGCCGAACAGGTGCGCGTACCGGCGCTGCGGCCGCAGGTATTCCTCGACCGGCACGGGGCGGCGGATCCTCGAGACACCCGTGACCTCGCCGTCCTCGGCCTCGAACACGGGAAAGAGCCCCGTCTCCTTGGCCAGGCGCGCGATCCTGATGGTGTCGTGCGACGCGGACCCCCAGCCCAGCGGGCAGGGGACGAAGATGTGCAGGTAGCGCGCGCCACGGAACTCCATCGCGCGCTCGACCTTGTACTCGAGGTCGCGCAGCTCGGACACGGTCGCCGTCGCCACATACGGGATCTCGTGCGCCATCGCGATCAGGGGCGCGCTCTTACCCTGGCCGAAGACGTTGCCCGGCTCCTCGCCCACCGGTTTCGTGGTCGCGGTCCGCGCGGCAGGAGGCGTGGCGCCCGAGCGCTGCACGCCGGTGTTCATGTAGGCCTCGTTGTCGTAGCAGATGAACAGCACGTCGTCGTTGCGCTCGAACATCCCGGACAGGCACGCGAAGCCGATGTCGACCGTGCCGCCGTCGCCGCCCTGTCCCACCACTCGGACGTCGGTGCGCCCCTTCACCTTCAGCGCGGCAGCGACACCGGTCGCGACCGCGGGCGCGTTGCCGAACAGCGAATGGATCCATGGCAGCTGCCAGGACGATTCCGGGAAGGGAGTGGAGAAGACCTCCAGGCAGCCGGTCGCGTTGGCGGCGATCACCTGGTTGCCGGTCGCGCGCATCGCGGCGTCGAGGGCGTAGCGGGCGCCCAGCGCCTCGCCGCATCCCTGGCAGGCCCGATGGCCCGAGGTGAGCGAGTTCGAGCGGTCCATCCGCGCCTGCACGCTGCGCTCCTCGGGAGGCAGCAGCCTGTTGCCCGCCACGAAGCTACCTGCTTGGTAGAACTTGATCTGCTGGTGGGGCATGTGCGTTCTCCGTATCTAGTGTGAGCGCGCGCCGACGATGCCGAGGTCGCGGATGATGTTCTCTGCGTGCGGGCCGGGCCGGCGCCCCGCCTGCTGACGCTCCACCTCCCGCTGCACGACGTCCCACTTCATGTCCAGGAAAGTCAGCGGCTGCAGCTCGTCCGCGATCGCATCGGCGAACAGCCGCAGCAGGGACGCCCTGGTGATCGGCCGGCCACCGAGCCCGGCGATCACGGTGTAGCCGTGCAGGTCGATCCCCGACAGGGCCATCCGCACGTTCGCGGACAGGATGCCGCCGATGCCCACGGCCAGCGCCTTCTCCAGCACGACCACGCGGCGGGCGCCGCCCAGCGCTGCGCGCACCTCCTCCAGCGGGAACGGGCGGAACGACTTGATCGCCAGCGCTCCGATGCGCACTCCCTGCTCGCGCAGCTCGTCGATCGTCTCCTCGATCGTGCCCATCACCGACCCGAGCGCCACGACTATCGTCTCGGCGTCCTCGGCGCGGTAGGACCGGATCAGGCCACCCGACTCACGGCCGAACACGCGCGCGAAGCCGGCCGCGACCTCGGGAATCAGGTCGAGCGCCTGCATCTGCTTTGCGTGGGCGAGGTACTTCACCTCGAAGAAGGCCTCGGGGCCGACCATTGCGCCGATCGTGACCGGGTCCGCGGGGTCGAGCACCTGGCGCGGCTCGTATGGCGGGAGGAACTCGTCGACCTGCTCCTGCTGCGGCAGGTCGATCCGCTCGTGCGCGTGCGTGAGGATGAAGCCGTCCATGCAGACCATGACCGGCAGCGAGAGCTCCTCCGCGAGCCGGTAGGCCTGGACGTGCAGGTCGAGGGCCTCCTGGTTGGTCTCGGCGTAGAGCTGCATCCACCCGCAGTCGCGCTGCGACATGGCGTCCGAGTGGTCGTTCCAGATGTTGATGGGCGCGCCGATCGCCCGGTTGGCCACCGTCATGACGATCGGCAGCCCGAGCCCGCTCGCGTTGAACAGCGCCTCGGCCATGTACAGCAGCCCCTGGCTGGCGGTGGCGGTGTAAGCGCGCGCTCCCGCCGCGGAAGCGCCGATCGCGACGGACATCGCCGCGAACTCGGATTCCACGCTGACGAACTCGCACGGCGTCAGCTCGCCGGTGCGCACGAGGTCGGACAGTCCCTCCACGATGTGGGTCTGGGGCGAGATCGGGTACGCGCAGATCACCTCCGGCCGGCACATCGCGACGCCACGGGCGACCGCCTGCGAGCCCTCGATCTGCTTAAGCATGGGCCAGCTCCTCCATCTCGTTGCGGACGAACTCGCACGCCGCGCGGGCCGCGGCGATGTTGCCTGCGGCGAGGCGCTCGGGGAACCGCTCCTCGACCGCGGCGGCGACGGAGTCGATCGAGACCAGCCCGCTGAGCCCCGCGAACCCGCCCAGCAGGGCGGCGTTCGGGATCGGCCGCCCGACGTGCTCGCGTGCCAGCTCGCTGGCGGGCACGGTCAGCATCCGCTCCGCGCGGAACTGCTTCACGAAGTCGGCCAGGCCGAGGTCGGCGAAGCTGTGCTGTGTGTTGATCAGCATGTAGCCGTCCGGGCTGAGGCCCTCGAACAGGTTCACCTGGTGCAGGAGGGTCGGGTCCTGCACGATCAGCGCGTCGGGATGCGAGATCGGCTCACGGGAGCGGATCGGCTTGTCGTCGATGCGGCAGAAGGAGACAACAGGCGCGCCGGTCCGCTCCGAACCGAAGCTCGGGAAAGCCTGTGCGTGGCGCCCCTCGACGAAGGCCGCGGCCGAGAGCAACTCCGCAGCCGTCACGACGCCCTGGCCCCCGCGGCCGTGGATGCGCAGCTGGAACACGTGCCAGGAGCCTAGCGCGGGGCCGCCAGGGCGGACGCGATGCCGCGCGCCGAGATCACGCCGCAGGGCCAGTCGGTTGCACGGTCGACGGCCACCAGATGCGAGATGGCGTGCTCGGACATGACCTTGGCCGCGTCCCGCAGCGACGCGTCCGCCGGCACGCTCACGAGTTGCTTCTGCGCGACGTCCTGGGCGGTCAGCACCGAAAAGTCGGAGCCCGCCGCCGCGGCGATGTCGAGCGAGGACACGATGCCCCATGGGCGCTCGCCCTCTCCCACGTCCTGCACCACGACGGAGTGGATCTGGTACAGCGACATCATGCGGGCGACGTCGATCAGGAGCGTCTCCGGCCGGCAGGTCACGACCCCCACGCGCATCACGTCCCAGACACGGGCACGGTCGAACGACGGTCCGCTGTAGGTGGCCTTGGATGGCTCGACGGCGATGGACACTTGCGACCCCCTTTCGTTGTTCGACGACGCCCGCGAGCGTACGCCTCGGCACCGGGCGGCTCATCGGGGTGACCCCGGGATCCGCGGTCAGTAATAGGTACGGACCAGGTCGACCACCTTCCGCGCGGCGGGTTCGATTGCGCCGGCGACGGCGGGCAGCGGCTCAGCCCCCGCCTCGAAAACGGCACCCTCGATCCCGAGCACCAGGAGCCGGGGCGGCAGGCGGCCGACGCCGCGCGCCAGCTCGATCGCCTGGGCGAGCGTGAACGCGTGCGTCGACGCGCCTGCGTAGGCAGCAGGCAGCGGGGCGCTCGACGCGTCGAAGCACCGCAGCGTGCCGGGCGGCGTGCCGCCCCGGGTCGCGTCGACCACGACCGCGAGCTTCTTGCCCGCCCAGGCGTCGATCAGCGCGGTCGGCTCGCCCTCGTGCTCGACGAGCGCCACACCCTCGGGGAGGTTGCCGCGCAGCGCCCTGGCGACCAGCACGCCGGCGGCGTCGTCCCCGGCCCAGGAGTTCCCGATCCCGATTACGACGGCGGCGCTAGACGTGCTCGACATCGATGCGCAGGAAGTGGGTCGCGCAGGAGATGCAGGGGTCGTAGTTGCGGATCGCCTGCTCGCAGCGCAGGCGCAGCTCCTCCTCGCCCGCGCTGATCGTCTGCCGCACGACGCCCAGCAGGTCCTCATCGATGGACTTCTGGTTCTGCGACGTGGGGGGGACGATCTTGGCCGTCACGATCTTGCCGTCGGCGTCGAGCTCGTACGCGTGGTAGAGCATTCCGCGCGGCGCCTCCGTCCACCCGTGACCGACTCCGGCGCGCGGGACGACGTCTTCCGCCGGCCGGTCGGGAACCTCGTAGCCGTCGATGAGCCGCACCGCCTCGTCGAGCGCGTACAGGATCTCGACGGCGCGCACGACGATGCTCTTGAACGGGTTGCGCGAGGTCTCGTCCAGTCCGGCCTCGCGCGCTGCGTCCCGAGCGAGCGGCGACAGCTCGCCGAAGTTCAGCTCGTAACGGGCCATCGGCCCGGCCAGGTACGCGCCCCGCTCGCGCATGCGCGAGTGCAGCGCGTTCGAGTGCGCGACATGCTCCTCGACCACGTGGTCCTCGAACTCCGCGGGGGCGATGTCGAGCCCGCGGTTCGACACCAGCCGGCCGCGATCGATCGGGTACTCGCCCGGCTCGCGCAGGGACACCAGCTCCACGTCGCGCTCGAAGTCCGGGAAGTCGAGCGTGCCGGTCCAGGCGACCGCGGCGCGCGCCAGCTCGCGCGCGCGCAGCAGCTGCTCGCGCACCGGCGCCAGCTCGCGCTTGTCGGGGGCGCGGTAGAACCCGCCCACGCGAACATTGATCGGGTGCACCTCGCGCCCTCCTACGACACGGATCAGCTCGTTGCCCGCCTTCTTCATCTGGAGCCCGTCCTGGACGACCTCGCGGTGGTCCTTCGCCATATCGATGGCGCTGTCGTATCCGAGGAAGTCGGGGGCGTGCAGCATGAAGACGTGCAGGCCGTGGCTCTCGATCCACTCGCCGCAGTAGATCAGGCGCCGCAGGTCGCGCAGCGGCCCGCCGACCTCGACGCCGAGCGCGTCCTCCATCGCCCGGCACGAGCTCATCTGGTACGCGACGGGGCAGATCCCGCAGATGCGCGCCGTGATGTCGGGGACCTCGTCGAAGGAGCGGCCGCGCAGGAAGGCCTCGAAGAAGCGCGGGGGCTCGAAGATCTTCAGTTTCGCGTCGACGACCTCGCCGTCGCGCAGGCGCACGTAGAGGGAGCCCTCGCCCTCCACGCGCGCGAGGTAGTCGGTCCGGATCGTGCGCTCGCCGTCAGCGCCGGCGCTCATGGAGATCGCTCGCTGCGCGGAACGGCTCCTTCCACGCGTTGAAGCTGCGGTAGACGCGGGTGAGCTCGTCGTCGGTCGCCCCCAGCCGCTTCCACCACTGCCCCAGCGACTCGATGTTGGGCGTCTCCATGGGCCCGAAGCAGCCGTAGCAGCCGCGGTTGTACGACGGGCACAGCGCACCGCAGCCGGCGTGGGTGGCGGGGCCGAGGCAGGGAGTGCCGTGGGCGACCATCACGCAGACGTTGCCGCGGCGCTTGCACTCGATGCACACGCTGTGCTCCGGGATCGCGGGCCGGCGCTCGTTGACGTATGCGCCGATCACCTCGAGCAGCTGGTACTTGTTGATCGGACAGCCGCGCAGCTCGAAGTCCACGTGCACGTGCGCGCTGATCGGCGTCGACGTGTCGAGCGTCGAGATGTACTCGGGCGAGGCGTACACCGCCGCCACGAAGTCGCCTACATCGGCCCAGTTGCGCAGGGCCTGGATCCCGCCCGAGGTGGCGCAGGCGCCGATGGTGACCAGCCGCCGTGAGACGTCCCGCACCCGCAGGATGCGCTCGCGGTCGGCCTCGGTCGTGATCGAGCCCTCCACGAGGGAGAGGTCGTAGGGCCCTTCGACGGTCGCGCGGGTCGCCTCCAGGAAGTAGGCGATCTCGATCTCCTCTGCGACCTCCAGCAGCTCGTCCTCGCAGTCCAGGAGGCTCAGCTGGCAGCCGTCGCAGGACGCGAACTTCCAGACTGCGAGCTTCGCCCTGCGCGGCGGCATCAGATCTCCCTGATCCTGAACGCATGCCGGATCCGCGGCCAGCTGAACACTGCGCCGTCGCGGCAGACGAACTCCGGTCCCAGCTGGCAGTGCCCACACTGGCCGACGGCGCACTTCATGTTGCGCTCCATCGACACGTACACATGCTCCGGTCGCAGCCCGCGCTCCAGCAGCGCCTCGGCGGAGAAGCGCATCATCGCCTCCGGGCCGCAGACGAACGCCACCGCTCGCTCCGGGTCCAGCGCCGCGCGGCCGATCAGCTGCGGCACCACGCCGACCTTGCCGGTCCAGGAGGACGTCGCGATGTCGACCGTCACGTCCACGTCGATGCCTTGCTCCCGCCACGCGGCGAGCTCCGCGGAGTAGAGCAGCTGGTCGGGCTGGCGGCCGCCGTACAGGACCAAGGCGCGCCCGAAGCGGTCCGGCTGTGCGAGGACGGCGTAGACGATCGGCCGCACCGGGGCCAGGCCGACGCCGCCCGCCACCACGACCACGTCGCGGCCTTCGGCCGCGGCCAGCGGCCAGTCCGTGCCGAACGGCCCGCGCACGCCGAGCATCGCCCCCTCCTGCGCGTCGCAGATCGCGGCGGTCGCCTTGCCCACCGCCCGCACCGTGTGCACGAGCGGACCGGCGCGGCCGGGATCGCCGCTGATCGAGATCGGCACCTCCCCTGCGCCGAACGCGTAGACCATGTTGAACTGCCCCGGCGCGAAGGCGAGCGGATCCCGGTCGACCGGCTCGAGCGTGAGGGTCCAGGTGTCCGCGGTCTCGCGGGTGCGACCGGTGACGCGGAAACGGTCGGGAAGCAGCGGATCGCGCCGCGCCGCGACGGCCGCGCTCATGTGGCGGCCTCGACCCCGTAGACGTCCAGCAGCCGCATGCGGGTCGCCTGCAGGCGCTCGATGATCACCTGTGCGATGCGCTGCATCAGCGCATAGCCCAGCTCGGGGTCGGTCTCGCACTTGCCGCGCAGGCACGCGCCGTCGAACGCGATCGCGCCCACCGGCTCCAGCGCGCGCGCGTCGAAGCTCCAGCGGAAGGGCGGGAAGAGCCAAGACCAGCCGAGCAGGTCGCCGGTGTGCAGGGTCTCCACGACCACCGCCTCGCGCGCGGGCACGTGGATCTCGAGCGCCACGGCGCCCTGTCGCACGGCATAGAACCGGTCCGCGGGGTCCCCCTCCCGGAACAGGTACGTCCCCGCGTCGAACCGGGTGTTCTGCGCGCAGCCGGCGATCAGGTCGAGGTGCGCCTGCGCGAGCCCCGACAGGACCGGCACCTCGGCGACGAGCTCCTCCATCTCCTTCATCGGGGCGGGCGCTCCGTCGGCAGCTGGTCGGGACCGCCGCGGTCGTCGGCCCGGATCGCGGCAACCTCCTCGGTGATGTCGATCGCGACCGGGCACCACGTGATGCACCGGCCGCAGCCGACGCAGCCCGAGGTGCCGAACTGGTCGATCCAGGTCGCGAGCTTGTGCGTCATCCACTGGCGGTAGCGCGACTTGCCGGACGGCCGCACGCTGCCGCCGTGCACGTACGAGAAGTCCATCGTGAAGCAGGAGTCCCACTGCCGGTGACGCTCCGCGATGTCGCCCTCGAGGTCGGTGACGTCCTCCACCGTGGTGCAGAAGCAGGTCGGGCAGACCATCGTGCAGTTGCCGCACGTGAGGCAGCGATCGGCGACGTCCTCCCACCGCGGGTGCTCGTAGTTGCGGTAGAGGAGGTCCTTGATGTCCGTCGTGTCCATCGTGCGCCCCTGGTTGGAAGCAGCGCGCTCGACGGCGCGATCGGCGGCCGCCATCTCCCGCTCGCCGGCCGGGCCCGTCGACAATTCTGCGAGCACCTCGGCGCCGGCGTCGCTGCCCGCCTGCACGAGGAACCAGTGCTCTCCGTCCTCGATCACCTCGGTCAAGGCCACGTCGTAGCCGAAGGTCGCGCGCGGGCCGGTGTCCATGGAGACGCAGAAGCAGGTCCCGCCGGCCTGGTGGCAGTTGAGCGCCACGACGAAGACGCGTTCCCTGCGGGCCGCGTACATGGCATCGGGCTCGGGCACGTGCAGGAGCGCGTCGTCGAGGTGCGCGATCGCGTGCAGCTCGCACGAGCGGACGCCGATGTAGGCGTCCCGGGGCGGCTCGTCCTCCTCCGGGATCACGGCGAAGCCGGAGTCTCCCTCCCGCTTCACGCGCCACAGCCGCACGTCCGGCGGCCACAGGTAGCGCTTCCACGACTGCACGCCGACGGCGTAGCCGAACAGCGCTTCGTCGTCGCGGCGCGCGAGCCGGTAGGTGCCACCTTCCTGCTCGTCGGTCCAGCCCACGGGGAGGTCGGCGCTCGACTCCAGCGTGTCGTACACGATCGCCCGGTCGCGGATCGTGGGCCCGATCAGGCGATAGCCCCGCGCCTGCAGCGCGGCGAGCAGCGAGTCGAAGCCCACGCGGGGGAGGACGCGCGGATCGGCCGGGGAGCTGGTGTGCGGCTCTGTGCTCAGGGGCATGCAGCGTACGCGCCCGGGCGCGGCGAGGGAAGCCCGGCCTGCCGGGCCGGTGCGAGCCTGCGGTGAAATACGGAACGAGACCCTGGATTTCCCCGCTCAAAGCACCCGGGCCGCACGGCTACCGTCTCCTACGTTGCATGTCGAAGGCACTGAAAAGCGAAGCCGCCGCGAGCCCCGCTCGCCGCACGACCTACCTCCCCGGGAGCCGCTCCCCGTACTCCGGTACGCGGACTAGGCTGAGGGTGATGGCGAACGGCACCGCAGACGAGCAGCCCGGCACCGGGTCCACGACGAGGATCGTGATCGCCGACGACCACAGCGTGGTCCGCAGCGGCCTGCGGATGCTGCTGGACGGCGAGCCCGACTTCGAGGTCGTGGCGGAGGCGGGCGACATCGACAGCGCACGCCGGTACGTGCGGGGGCACAAGCCCGCCGTGCTGGTGCTGGACCTCAACATGCCCGGTGACCCGAGCCTCCCCGCGATCCCACAGCTTCGCGAGGAGTTCCCGGGCACCCAGATCGTGGTGCTCACGATGCAGGACGACCCCGCTTTCGCGCGCGAGGCGATGCGGGCCGGCGCGCTCGGATACGTGCTGAAGGAGGCGGCGGACTCGGAGCTCGTCGAGGCCGTCAGGGTCGCGGCCGCCGGCAACACCTATCTGCATCCCAGCCTGGGTGCGCGGCTGGCTGCGGAGCCGGCCGACGACACACGGGACGCCCTCACCGAACGTGAGCGCGAGGTCTTGAAGCTGATCGCCCTGGGCCACACGAACAGCGAGATCGCCGCCCAGCTCTTCCTGAGCGTGCGCACCGTTGAGTCGCATCGCGCGCACATCCAGCAGAAGCTGCAGCTCCAGACGCGGGCGGAGCTCGTCCGCTACGCGCTGGACCACGGCCTGATCGAGGTCTGAGCCGGCGGCCGGCCCCGCGCCGGCGAATCCGCTCCGTGGCGATTACGGACCGCAGTCGGCGGAAATCTGCCGATGGAGCAGGCGTTTCCGCGGCGTACCGTAGCTCGCATGCAGCAGGGCACGCCAGACGGCAGCAGTCTCGACGCACACCTCGCCGTGTCCGACGTCATGAACCCGGCGGTGCTCACGTGCCCTCCGGACGCGCCGCTCGCGCTGGTCGCTCACCTGATGGCCACCCACCGGGTGCACCGCGTGGTCGTGGAGGGGACGAGCGGCCGCCGCGCGTGGGCGGTCGTCTCAGACCTCGATCTCGTGTCCGCGGATGCCACGGAGGCGGCCGGCGTCACCGCCGGCACGTGCGCGTGCACCGAGTTCCCCACCGTGGGCCCGGGGGAGAGCCTCGCGTGCGCGGTGCGCCTGATGATCGAGCATGAGGACTCGCACGTGATCGTCGTCGACCCAGTCGCCGACCGGGCCGTGGGAGTGCTGTCGACGCTCGACGTCGCAGGCGCGATCGCGCTCGCCCGCGCGGGCCGAACCTAGGCGCTCGCTCCGTTCCGGAAGCGCACCGGCAGAGTCGCCCGCAGCGTCGTCCCCGCCCCGTCCTGCGACTCGATCTCGAGCCGCCCTCCGGTGAGGCTGACGCGCTCGCGCATGCCGATCAGGCCGAAGCCCGGCCCCGAGCCGTCTGGATCGAACCCGATGCCGTCGTCCGACACGGTCAGCACCACCGCCGAGTCCTCCCGGGTCAGGTTCATCTCGACCCGATTCGCGCGCGCGTGCTTGACGACGTTGGTGAGCGCCTCCTGCGCGAGCCGGTAAACGGCGCTCTCGACCTCGGGCTCGAGCCGGGTCTCTCCTTCCAGGCGCAGGTCGATGTTCGTCTCGAGAGTCAGCCCCTCCGTGGTCGCGGTGCGCTGGGCAAGGGTCTCGATCGCCGGGACGAGACCGAGCTCGTCGAGCGCCGCGGGGCGCAGCTCGGTGATCAGGGCGCGCAGGTTGCGGATCTCCTCGCCGATCTGCGCGACCGCCCGGCGGGCCGCGTCCGAGAGGTCCTCGCCGGAGCCGCGCAGGCCCGACGACAGGAGCACGCGCAGGCCACCGAGCCCCTGGAGCGTCTCGTCGTGGAGCTCACGGGCCCATCTCTGGCGCTCGCGCTCGGAGGTCTCGATGCTGTGCCGGAGGCGGTCGGACGCCACCGAGCGGGCCGTGTGCACCGCGGTGGCCGCCGTAGCGGCCAGCGCCTCCAGCAGGCGCACGTCGTCGGCGCCGACCGGGCGGCCGTCGACGGACTCCTCCGCGGCGACGAGCACGCCCATGCGCGTCGCCCGCACGGACAGGGGGATGAAGAGGGCGGCGTCATCGCCCGCGGGAACGTCGCCCAGCGTTTCCGTGAGCGTTCCCGTCAGGTCGGCGGCGCGCCGCGTACGGCCTTCGCGGAGCACCTGCTCCACGAGCGTGCCGGGCCGTTCCAGGCGGGTTCCGACCCGGTTGCTGCTGATCTCGCCCGCGACGGCTGCCACCTCGAAGGCGGCCTCGTCTGCGAGCAGGATCGCGAGCCACCGGGCATCGACGAGCGTGCGTCCCCGCTTCGCGATCAGCTCGAGCATGTGGTGCAGGTCCATGTTGGCCTCGAGCGCGCGCGCGAGGTCCGTGGTCGCCTCCAGCCGGCGCACGGTTCGCTCGAGATCCTGACGGCGCGCCTCGGCGCGCGTGTACAGGCGCGCGTTGTCGATCGCGATCGCGGCGAAGTCCGCGAGGATCACGGCTGCCTCCTCGTCGGCCTCGTCGAAGGGCCCGCTCTCCTTCTCCGTCAGATAGAGGTTGCCGAAGGCCTCGCCCCGGATCATCACCGGCACGCCGAGGAAAGTGCGCATCAGCGGGTGCGCCGCGGGAAAGCCGTAGGAGCGGGGGTGGTCACCGACGTTGTCGAGGCGCAGCGGCCGCGGGTCGCGGATCACCTCACCGAGCACGCCGTGCCCGCGCGGCAGGTCGCCGATCGCCTGGCGGGCCTCCTCGTCGATGCCGAGCGTGAGGAAGCGCTCCAGCTCCTGCCGGTCCTCGTCGAGGATGCCGAGCGCGGCGTAGCGGGCGCCGGTCAGCTCGCGCCCCACCTCGATCACGCGGTTGAGCACCGTCTCGAGCTCGAGCTTGGATACCAGCCCCCGACCGACCTCGATGAGCAGGCGCAGCCGCTCAGCGTCCAGCACCTCGTTCGTCACCTCGTCCGTGGATTCTACGGTCCGGGGGCTTGGGAGACGGATGCACCGGGGGCGGGCGGGGCGTGCAGCTCGAAGTGCATGGGGTCCGGGACGGTCGGCCAGCGACCGCCCCAGGTGAAGCCGGCCTCCTCCATCGCGCGCACGAGGCGGCGATCCTGGCGCGAGCCGCCCAGCCGCGGGTTGGCGGCCGCGTTGAGGTCGATCGCCAGTCCCCACGCATGGAGCGACAGCGCGCCCGAGCCGGGAATCCGGCGCGGAGCGTGGCAGCCCGCGTAGTCGGCGCGGTCGACGACGTGCGACAGCCCGCGCCGCGCGAGCGCGCGCAGCGCGCGCCGCAGCGGCGGGAAGAGCCGCCGGTTGCACGTCACCGCGCCGAGGATCGGTATCGACCGCGTCACGACGTTGCGGCGCAGCCAGCGCGGCTCGATGCGGATCCAGTCCGTGCCGTAGGGCAGGCCCACGGCGAACTCGCCGAACCGCGCCTTGATCTCGAGCGGTCGCGCCACCAGCCGGGGGACGGTGCGCAGGCCTGTCCCGAGGCCGGGCGACAGGGCCCGGATGCGCACGCCGTCGTTCCTCGCCAGCCGGCGCTCGACCCGGTCCGGCTCCGTGGTCGCCACGAGCAGTTGCCCGGTGGCGCCGCGCGGGGCGTCTGCGGCGCGCTGCGTCAGCACCACCTCGGCCAGCCCGACCAGGTCGTCGTCGACGACCCCCGCCACCCGGAGCCGGCGGCCACCCGCCACTGTCAGCCGGTCGCCCTCGCCGAGCTTGCGCAGTCGCGCCGACGTGCGCGAGAGCAGCACGGCGCTGCGCTCCAGCCCGTCGAGCGCTGCGCCCGCCTGTGGCAGCACGCGGGCATATGCGCCCGGCTGGATGACGAGCGCGTCGAGCGGGATCGCATAGCCCCGCGGGACGGCCGTGACGGTGCCGCCGCCCGCGCGGGCGCTGCCGCGCAGCAGGATCTGTGTCCGCGAGGTCCGCGCCACCGCCGTCACGCCGCGCGTGCGGCGCAGGCGTGCGTCCCATCCGGCGGGGACCCCGCCGCGGCGGCGCACGACCAGGACCTGCGGTGGGGGATCGACCGCGCGCGGCCGGGTCGTCACCGTCTGCGCCTGCGGCGACGAGCGATCCGAGCGCGCGAGCAGGCCGGCCGTGCCGGCTGCGACCGCAAGGGCGACCAGCGCGAACAGCGCCACCTTGACGCGCCGCGACATGTCCCAACTGTAGGCGCGCGACCCCGCCGGCGACGCAGTCGGGAGACGCGGAGCCGCGCTGCACCGGCCGGGCGGGAAGAGGGTCGGGCGCTCGCCTAGGATCCCGTGCCGCGCGGTGAGTGTCAGGTTTCCAATCCCCCCGCCCAGCCCGGCGCGCCAGATCCGCTGGCGCGTCGCGCTGGCGCTGCTGCTGATCTTCATCGGCGCCGCCACCGCCTATGCGGACCGGGACGGTTATCGCGACGTGGACGGCACCTCGCTCACCGTGCTGGACGCCTTCTACTACTCGACCGTGAGCGTGACGACGACCGGGTACGGTGACATCACGCCCGTCTCCCGCAGCGCCCGTCTGCTGACGACGCTCGTGATCACCCCGACGCGGGTGCTGTTCCTTATCCTGCTCGTCGGCACGACTGTCGAGCTGCTGGCGGCGCGCACCCGCGCCGGTTACCGGGAACGTCATTGGAGGAAGCGGTTGAAGGACCACGTCGTCATCTGCGGATTCGGCACGAAGGGCAGGAGCGCCGTGCAGGCGATGACCGGTGCAGGAATCGCTCGCGATCGCATCGTCGCCGTCGACCCGACGAGCGACGGGGTGGAGGAGGCGAACAAGGAAGGCTTCGTCGCCGTGCGCGGTGACGCGACCAACGTCGCCGTGCTCGAGCAGGCGAACATCCACGACGCCGCCTACGTGATCGTCGCCGTGGAACGCGACGACACGGCGGTCCTCATCACGCTCACGGCGCGTCAGCTCAATCCGAACGCCTACCTCGTGGCCGCCGTCCGGGAGCAGGAGAACGCGAGTCTGCTCGAGCACGGCGGCGCCAACCTGGTGATCACCTCGGAGGCGGCGGCCGGCCGGCTGCTCGGGCTGGGCACGCTCGCCCCGCACGCAGTGCGCGTGCTCGAGGACCTGATGTCCACCGGCGAGGGGCTCGACGTCTCGGAGCGCCCCGTCGCACCCGACGAGGTCGGCCCACTAGAACGGGTCTCCGCGCGCGCGCCGGTGCTGGCCGTCATGCGTGCCGGCCGGACCCTGATGTTCGACGACCCGGAAGCCCGCGAGCTGCGGCCCGGTGACCACATCGTGTACGTCACCAGCAACTCGGGTCAGCCGACGCAGACCACTCCCACGTAGAACTCGCGCGGCTCGGCCGCGAGGTTCTTGATCCCGACGCTCCAGCTGCGGCCCTTCCTGAACGGCGTCGAGTCGGCGATCACGATGTCGCCCGCGTTCGCGGCCTGTGCCGTACCGCCGTAACCGGCGATCGCGCGCGGCGTGCGCTTCGGGCACGTGAAGCTGTAACCGTCCGAGGCGCCGGGTCCGATCGGCGTGGCCTTGGATTCCAGGTAGCGGACCTTCGCGGCGCTGCGGGTCGCCGCGATCGACGCCTCGCCGCGTGAGGTGTCCGCGAGGCGCTGGGGCTGCGGGTGGAGCTTGCGGTCGTCCGGACCACTCGGGCCGTCGCGGCCGATGCTCGGCCCTGCGACGACGAACGCGATCGCAACGCCCAGCGCGACCACGGCCAAGATGCTGCCTTTCGGGTTCATGTCTGCGACCCTCCGTTCGGGGTGGGGCTCCCTGCGGCCCCGTGCGGTCGAGTCTGTCAGACAGGCGGTGTTCCGGCGGCTGCCCGGCAGGGCAAGCGGGTCACACGCCTGACCACGGCGCAACCCATGGAAAACGCCCGGACCGACCCACCTTTCCCCCGGCTCCCAGTGCCACCGGCAGTACTTGGAGTACCGAAGGCGGTACTGGCCGCCAGCAGAAAGGGGCGCGCTCTACGCCGCCGCCGGCACGACGCACAGGTCGGGCCGGTCGGGGTCGTTGAGGCCGCGGCGCAGCGACAGGAACGCGAGCGCGCCCACGAGCAGCGGCAGCCAGAAGAGAATCACGCGGTAGGCGAGCACCGCCGCCGTGGTCGTGGCCACGGGCGTGCCGTACACGACCAGCGTTCCGAGCAGGCCGCCGTCGATGCCGCCGATCCCGCCGGGTAGCGGCAGCAGCCCGCCCAGCTGCCCGATCAGGTAACCCATCAGCAGGATCGCGATGTCGGGTGAGTAGCCGAACGCGTTGAAGGTCGCCCACAGCACGGCGTTGTCGAACGCCCAGTAGCCGATCGAGCCCGCGATCACCTGGACATTGCGGGAGCGCAGGATCTGCACCGCCTCCGACGTCCCGCCGATCAGCGCGGTGCGGGCCTGCGCGAAGAGGCGCTTGGCCCGCCCGGCGTCCGCTCCGGGGTCCTCGCGCACGTGTAGCCGCGGGATCAGCAGCACGAGCAAGATCACGATCACCGCCAGGGCGGCCGGCAGGGCGGTCAGCCACAACGACTTCTCCGGGCCGAAGATCCCGAGCGCCATCAGCGTCCCGATCACGGCCACGGCGACGAAGTTCACCGAGCTCTTGATCATGAAGAACGCCACCGACCGCCGCGCGATCCGCTCCGCGGGCATGCCGCCCTCGTGGAGGATCCACGCCCCGAGCGCCAGCCCGCCCGCGCCGCTGGCGGGCACGATCGATCCCATCGCGAGCGTGGACCAGGCGATCTCGTTCGTGGTCCGCCAGGGCATGTGGCGGCAGAAGATCGGCCGGAACATCAGCACGTAGGAGATGCCGGACAGGCCCTCGAGCACGACGGCCAGCGCGATCCAGCCCGGATCGGCTCCGGTCAGCTTGTCGCGCACCTCGCCGAGGCCCGGCGCGAAGAACACGACGAGGCCCACGACCGCCAGCACGGCGATCACCTGCGCGGTGCGCCGCGCCAGCATCCGCAGGTCGAACTCGCGCGGCATGGAGACGGGTCGCGGCCCGGTCACGGGCCGGGCGCGGAGCGGCTGACTTTGCGGTGTGCTCATCTGCGAGATAGGGTGGGAGCGTCCCGCAAGGGTGCGGGCGCAGGGGCAGGAGGGAACCACACAGGATGGTAGGCGGGCGGGATTCGCCCAGGCTGAGGCGCGTCGGATGGATCGCGACGGCGCTCATCTGGGCGACCCTCGCGGCGCCGGCCGGTGCCGCGGACCCCGTGATCGCCACGGCCGGCGACATCGCCTGCTCCAGCACGACCCCGACCGGCAGCGGGTCGAACGCGAAGTGCCGGCACAAGGCCACGTCGGACCTGCTCGTGAACGCCGGTCTCAGTGCGGTGCTGCCACTGGGCGACCTCCAGTACCAGCACGGCTCCCTGTCGAGCTTCAACAGGTCGTACCACCCGACGTGGGGCCGCCTGAAGGCGATCACCTTCCCGTCCGCGGGCAACCACGAGTACAAGACGGCCAACGCCGCCGGTTACTTCGACTACTTCAACGGGGCCGGCTACTCGACCGGGCCCGCGGGCGATCGCGACAAGGCGTACTACAGCTTCGACATCGGGTCATGGCATCTGATCGCGCTCAACTCGGGCGACCACTGCGTGCCCGTTGCGTGTGGCGCGGGGTCGGCGCAGGAGAAGTGGCTGCGTGCAGACCTGGCCGCTCACCCGGCCGCCTGCACGCTCGCCTACTGGCACCACCCGCGCTTCAACTCCGGTCACCAAAGCAACGCCACCTTCATGCAAGCCCTCTTCCAGGATCTGTACGACGCCGACGCGGACGTGATCCTCGGAGGCCACGCGCACGACTACGAGCGCTTTGCTCCGCAGAACCCGGCGGGCAAGCTCGACGAAGCACGCGGCATCCGCCAGTTCGTGGTCGGGACGGGAGGCGCTTTCTTCACGTCCCTCAGCACCACCAAGCCGAACAGCCAGGTCCGGAACGCGAACACGTACGGGGTCCTGATGCTGACCCTCCACCCGGACTCGTACGACTGGCGGTTCGTGCCCGAGGCCGGCCGGGGGTTCACCGACTCGGGCAGCGACAGGTGTCACGGTGACGTTCCGCCGGCGCGCCCGCCTGGGTCCGTCGAGCCCGAGGACGACGAGGATGCGCCCGCGATCCGGGCGGCGAAGGGTGAGCCTGCGGCTCGTTGCACGATCGTCGGCACGCCGGGCGACGACGTCCTGGCCGGGACGCCGAACGCGGACATCATGTGCGGGCTCGACGGCAACGACCGGATCTCGGGCGGCGGAGGGGACGACTTGATCGGCGGCGGCGCGGGCCGCGACCGCATTCGCGGAGGAGACGGCAGGGACACGGTGCTGGGCGGGCGCGGCCGCGACGCCGCGTTCGGAGGCCGGGGCGACGACGTGCTGCACGGCAACTTTGCGAACGACCTGCTGCGCGGGCAGAGCGGTGACGATCACGTGAGCGGCGAGGGCGGCCGCAACCGGCTGTTCGGGAACGCGGGCAACGACGTCCTGATCGCGACGCTCAACCGCCGCGGCGTCGACCGCGTCGACGGCGGGAGGGGCCGCGACCGGGCGCGGGTGGATCGCGGGGACCGTGTGAGATCGGCACTGCCGCGCTTTCGCCGCGGCCGGTGAAAGCTCGGCGGGCCGCAGGTTCGCGCGGCTGCGACTCGCCCGCTCAGCGGGCGACGCTCAAGACGCTTTCGTGCACCTCGGTGAGCGCGGCCGGGGGAGTGCCGTGCAGCAGCCACGAGCCGTCCGGGCGGCGCTCCACGACGCCTTCCTGGCGCAGCCGCGAGACCGCGGAGGTGACGCTCGGCCGGCGCACTCCGACGAGCTTGGCCAGGAACTCGTGGCTGAAACGCAGCGGGAGGATGACTCCTTCGGTACCGACGCGGCCCCACCGCTCGGCCAGGTACCAGAGCATCGTCTCGAGCCGCTTGTCGAGCCCCACGATGTGGCAGATCGCGAGGTGCAGCCCGGCCGACACCGACCGCGCGGAGTAGCGGTCCATGAGCGTGGCGAGGATCGCCGGGTGGCGCAGCGCGACCGAGCCGAAGCGCACGTCGAGCACCGCGATCACGCAGGTTTCCAGGACTTCCCACGAGACATCCACTTCGGTGCCGGCTTCGGGCGGCTCCACCCAGGGCCGGAACACGTCCCCGGGGCCGAGCACCTCGATGCTGCCGGCGTCCGGCAGCGCCGTGTGACGCGCGAGGAACCCGCTCAACACCAGTAGTCCGAAAGGCGCGCGGCCGGGGTCGATCGGCGGTGGCGCCCAGGCGCCTTCCTCGACCTGCCAGGCAGGGACGATCGCATCGGCCGCGTGTTCCAGGGCGGAGCCCTCCAACCCGGCGAACAGGTCGGGATCGTGTTCGATCAGCGGGATCCCCATCATCGTCCCGGCGCCGCTTCGAGTCGCGAGGACCCGCGGTCGAGGATCGGCAGAATGCGGTCGACGCCCGCGACCTCCATGGTCCTTCTGACCTGCCCCGCGCCCTGGACGACCGAGAGGTCGAGGCCGCACTTGCGGGCGCGCTTCCAGAGCTCGACCAGCATCCTGATGCCGGACGAGTCGATGAACGAGAGCTCGCTGAGGTCCACCACCAGCTCGGCGGTGGCCTCGGCCAGAGAGTCTTCGACCGCAGCTGCGAACGCGTCTTCGCAGGCGATGTCCATCTCTCCCGAGAGATCCAGCCGGGCAGCTGCGCCGGCGCGCGCGGCTGCTATCCGAAGCTGGCGGGTTTGCGTCTCGTGGTACTGCACGTGGGACTCCCTTGTCGGCGCGATTCGCGACAGTCCACCTGTGCCGAGGAGCACCGGTGTCCAGCCGAGCCTTTTAGAAGTCCGCCCACGCCCACAACGAGCGACGGCGTCCCGTCCAAAGAAAGTATCACCCTTTGCCGGCCCCGATACCGGTTTTCAGAGCAGGCGGATCAGCACGTTCAGCAGGATGGTCAGCCCGACCGACAGGAGCAGGGACCAGATCAGGCACCCGGGCATGAAGCGCACGCGGGTGCGCTCCCCCGGCCGCTTGGACATGAAGACCATGTCCGCCCCTTATCCCCGCCCGGAGCGGCCGAAACGCAGGGAGGCGTAACGCTGACCGGGGTGTGTGCCGGGCGCCCGGGGTGGCCATACTTCCCGCCATGCCCGCCAAGGCCAAGCTCGACCGCTACAAGGCGAAGCGCGACTTCCGCCGCACGCCGGAGCCGAGCGGCGGCCGCGGGGCGAAGCGCAAGCCCAAGCCGAAGCCCAAGCACGACGGCCGCTTCGTCGTGCAGGAGCACGACGCCACCCGGCTGCACTGGGACCTGCGCCTGGAGCGCGACGGGGTGCTCGTGTCGTGGGCGATCCCGAACGGGATCCCGATGTCGCCGCAGGAGAACCGCCTGGCGGTGCACGTCGAGGACCACCCGCTCGACTACATCGATTTCGAGGGAGTGATCCCGGAGGGATACGGCGCAGGCACCGTGAAGCTGTGGGACACCGGCACGTACGAGCTCGAGAAGTGGAAGCCGAAGGAGGTGATCGTCCGTTTCCACGGCGACCGCCTGAGCGGCAAGTACGTGCTGTTCCAGACCCGGTCGGCGAAGGACTGGATGATCCACCGGATGGATCCGCCCGCGGATCCCGACCGCGAGCCGATGCCGGCACACCTCGTGCCCATGCTCGCGAAGCTCGGGACCCTCCCGGCCAGGGCGCGCGATTACGGCTTCGAGATCAAGTGGGACGGGATCCGGGCCCTGTCCTATTACGAGCCGGGGCGGTTTCACATCGAGAGCCGCAACCTGAACGACATCACCGCCCAGTACCCGGAGCTGCGCCGGCTCGGCCGCCAGCTCGGCTCACGCGACACGATCCTGGACGGCGAGATCGTCGCGTTCGACGAGCAGGGAAGGCCCAGCTTCGGGCTCCTCCAGCACCGCATGCACCTCACTCGGGAGGCGGACATCAAACGCCGCGCGAAGGAGATCCCCGCGCACTACATGCTGTTCGACATCCTGTACCTGGAGGGCCATTCCGTGATGGGACGCCCGTACGCGGAGCGGCGCGAGCTGCTCGAGTCGCTGGAGCTCGAGGGGCCCAACTGGAAGACGCCGCGCTATCACCGGGGCGCGGGCGAGGCCCTCGCCGAGGAGACCGCGGCCAGGGGGCTCGAGGGCGTCGTGGCGAAGAAGCTCGACAGCACCTACTCGCCCGGGCGCCGGACCCCGTACTGGATCAAGGTCAAGAACAAGCGGCGCGCGCGGCTGGTGATCGGCGGCTGGCTGCCGGAGAAGGAACGCGCCGACCGGCTGGGCGCACTGCTCGCGGGCTATTTCGACCCGGAGGGTCATTTCCGGTATGCCGGGCGCGTCGGCACCGGCTTCGACGCGCAGGAGCGCAGCCGGCTCGAGCGCCGGCTCGCCGCGCTGGCGCGGCAGCGCGCCCCGTTCGAGGGCAAGCGGGGGCCGCGCGGCGCGACGTACGTCGAGCCGCAGCTGGTCGCCGAGATCGAGTTCACCGAGTGGACCAACGACGGTGTGCTGCGCCATCCCTCCTACAAGGGCCTGGTCGACGAAGAGCCCGAGTCGATCGTGCTCGACCCGGTGGGCGCGGCGGAGCCGGACCCCGTCGAAGAAGCGGTCGAGGACAGCGGCGAGCCGAGCGCCACCCTCGGTCCGGTGAAGGAGCTCGGGCGCAAGGCCGTCGAGGTGACGGTCGCGGGCCGGCGCTTGCGGCTCACGAACCTGGACAAGGTGATGTATCCGAAGACCGGGTTCACGAAGCGCGACCTGATCGACTACTACGTGCGCATCGCCCCCGTCCTGCTGCCGCACCTGCATGACCGGCCGCTGACCCTGAAGCGCTACCCCGACGGCGTCGAGGGCCAGTTCTTCTACGAGAAGCAGTGCCCGTCGCACCGGCCCGACTGGGTCCAGACGGCGGCGGTCTGGAGCCGGCACAACAAGCGCAACATCGACTTCTGCCTGGCCGGCGACGTGCCCACGCTGGTGTGGCTGGCAAACCTCGCCGACATCGAGCTGCACACCTCGCTGGCCCTGGCACAGGACGTGAACCGTCCCACCATGATGGTGTTCGACCTCGACCCCGGGCCGCCCGCGAACGTCCTCGCCTGCTGCCGCGTCGGCCTTATGCTGCGCGACATGTTCGAGCAGCTCGGCCTGCAGTCGTTCGCGAAGACGTCCGGGTCCAAGGGCCTGCAGGTGTACGTGCCCCTGAACGTCCCGGTGACGTACGCCGACACGAAGCCGTTCGCGCGCGCCGTCGCGGAGCTGCTGGAGAAGCAGCACCCCAAGCAGATCGTCTCGCGCATGACCAAGTCACTGCGAGGCGGCAAGGTGCTCATCGACTGGAGCCAGAACGACGAGCACAAGACGACTGCCAACGTGTACTCGCTGCGTGCCAGGGAGCGCCCGACCGTGTCGACCCCGGTGACGTGGGACGAGGTGGCCGAGGCGGCGAAGGGTCGCAGCGTGAAGCGCATGACATTCGAATACGACGCCGTGCTCGACCGCGTGGAGCGCGACGGCGACCTGTTCGCCCCCGTGCTCACCCTCAAGCAGGAACTGCCTCAGTTCGGAAAGGAGCAACGTTGAAACTGCCCGCACTGCGAGGAGCCGACGCGCACACTCGGCTGTCCATCTACCTGAACGACCACCTCGCCGGGGCAGCCGGCGGGATCGAGCTGGCGCGCCGCCTCGCGCACAGCAACAAGGGCACGGACTATGGCCTCCCGCTGGCGGACGTGGCGGGGCAGATCGAGGAGGACATCGCCTCCCTGCGAGACGTGATGGCCCGGTTCGGGGTCGAGGAGGACCGCATCAAGCAGGCCGGCGCATGGACGTTCGAGAAGGTGGGGCGCCTGAAGCTGAACGGCCAGGTGCTCGGCTACTCGCCGCTGAGCCGCTTCATCGAGCTCGAGAGCCTGTTGCTGGGCGTCACCGGCAAGCAGATGCTGTGGCAGGTGCTCCAGGAGAACTTCGGCCAGGACCCGCGCCTGTCCGGCGTGAACCTGGGCGACCTGTTCGTCCGCGCGCGCGACCAGCGCCGCACGCTCGCGGATCTCAGAATGCAGTCGGCGAAAGAGGCGCTCACGTAGGCCGAAATCCGGCCTACCACCGGGGCTTGCGCCCGGCCTAGCCCTCGACGCCCGTGGCGTCGTGGGGCGCGCCGACGGGCTTGGATTCCGGCGAGCCGCGCTGGCGCAGGTAGACCGACAGGATCACCATCGAGCCGACTGCGAGGAACTCGGACTGCCAGTTCTGGAGCGTCGTCTGCCAGAAGTCGGCGCTGCCGAGGTACTGCGCCCACGACAGCTCCGGCTGCTCGTGCTCGACCTGGCCGGCGTTGTATTCCGACCAGCCGGTGACCGAGTGGGCGAACCACGAACCGAGGAAGATCGTGCCCATCACGATCAGCAGGGAGTGCGAATACAGCCAGGTTCGCAGGCCGCCGGCGCGGGCCCACCGCGGCGAGCCGGGGCCGGCGTGCTCGCCCAGCTGCTGCTCGCGGTCCGACTCCAGCCCGGCCTTGCCCAGCTCCTTCGACTCGGGCGAGCCGCGCTGCAGCAGCCAGATCGTCCCGACGATGTACAGGGAGAACTGGAGGTACTCCGACTGCCAGTTCTCCATCACCGCCTGGCCGAAGTGGGACGACGTCAGGTAGCGGCCGAACGAGATCGTGTCCGCCTGCTCGTTCGCCAGCTGGGCGTGCGCGACCGCGTCGTTGTTGAACTCGTTGTAGCCGGCGATCGCCTGCAGGCCGAGCGCCACCAGGAACAGCAGCCCGAACCCGATCGACAGGCCGTTTTGCTTCAGGAAGCGCACGCGTCAGTGATGCGTGAGGCCGACCACGGTGAAGAACGTGATGCCCGAGACGATCACGACCAGGTACGTGATGAACACGACCCGCACGCGGCGATCGTAGGCCGGTCCGCGGTCGGACCGCCCGAGTTTGCGGGCCTGAATGCAGGGGAAAGCACGGGTCCTGGAGCAGTCGACCAAAGGGAGGGACGCAAATGGCAGAGCTGACACAGCTGGAGAGCAAGGTGGGTGAGGTGATGGGTCTCGCGCAGGCGGCTCAGGAGGCCACCACGAAGGTCCGCAAGCTCGTCGACGACGAGCAGATCCAGGCCACGCTGGAGCGGATGCGGGATGAGGCCAAGGAGACCGAGCAGCGCTGCAAGCAGGTTGCAGAGGGCTTCGAGGGCAAGAAGACGGCCATCCAGAAGCAGGCCAAGGAGACTAAGTCCGAGGCACAAGACATGATGCAGGCGTACCTCGGCAACGGAGCGGACGACCTGGACGGGTTCGAGTTCCTCAACATGGCCGAGGCGGGAGAACTGGCGCACGTGGAGATCGTGGCTCAGCTCAACAAGAAGGCCCGTAACGCCCAGGTGAAGGAGCTGGTCGACGCCGTCATGCCGATCCAGCAGCGCCACGTCAAGGACACCCGGCAGGCAACCCTCACGCTGGCCGGGCGCGAAGACCCGCACGAGACTGCATGAGGGGACCCGACGTGAGGCGGCGCGCTTGAAGATCGGCTCCGTGCCGCTGACGCCCATCTGGCGGGAGGGCCTGCTCGGAGTCGAGCTGGCGTCGCTCTTGCGCAGCGGCGTCTTCCGCGACCCGCCGCCCGCGCCGCGCTCGCTGCCCGTGCTGCTGGTCCCCGGCTTCCTCACCGGGGACGCGCAGCTCGGCACGCTGGCGGCGTGGCTGCGCAGGTGCGGACACCGCACGCACACCTCGGGCATCCGCCTGAACGTCGATTGCTCGGCGGCCGCGATGCAGCGAGTCGAGCAGCGGCTCGAGGCATGGGTCGAGCAGGAGGGCGAGCCCGCGGTCGTGATCGGCCAGAGCCGCGGCGGGCTGTTCGCACGCGTGCTTGCCGTGCGGCGGCCCGACCTCGTCGGCGCAGTGGTCACGCTTGGCTCACCGCACCTCAACCCGTTCGCCGTGCACCCGATCGTGTGGCTGCAGGGCGCGGCGATCGCGGGCCTCGGGGCGCTGGGTGTTCCCGGTTTCGCCACGCATCGCTGCCGCAACGGCGGCTGCTGCAAGCAGTTCGCCCAGGACCTCGCCGCCCCGGTGCCGAAGGGCGTGCGGTTCGTCTCGATCTATTCCCGGCGGGACGGCATCGTCGACTGGCCGGTGTGCCTCGATCCGCACGCGGCACAGGTCGAGGTGCGATCCACCCATTGCGGCATGGCCGTCAACGCGGCCGTGTACGAGCAGCTCGACTCCGAGCTGCACGCGCCCCGGCCGCAGACGCGCCTGCGGCGCGCTTCGCGCCCTCGCGCGGCAGCCGCCTGATGCACGAGTAGAAGGCCCTTTAGCCCTGCAAGCGGGCTGCCGATATCCGTAGTGCCCCGAACTGGGACCTCCCTGTCCGCTCGGACCTCGGCCGATGGGCCGATCCAGGGCCGCCCCCACCCTGCCGACCAACCCCTAGATGACGCCACTACGCGGAGACGACGAACGAGTACTGATAGTCGACGGCGAGCCGGGCGCTCAGGCCGAGCTGCTCGAAGTGCTGGAGACTGCCGGGTTCCGGTGTGAGGTCGCGCAGGACGCGCACTCCGCCCGTGTGCTGTGCGCCGCCGAGGACTTCGAGCTGGTGGTCGCGGACGCCGACCTGCCCGATCACGCCGGGCTCGCCCTGCTGGAGTTCATCCTCGCCGAGTCCCCCCGCACGGCGACCGTGATGGTGCTGAACCTCGACGAGCCCGAGCTGGCGGACCGCGCCATCGAGCTGGGCACCTACAGCTACGTGATCAAGCCGTTCACTGCCAACCAGGTCCTGCTGGCGGTGCACAACGCCCTGCAGCGCCGCAAGCTCGAGCTGGAGAACCGCGCGCATCGCGAGACGCTCGAGCAGATCGTCCGCGCGCGCACGAACGCCCTGGAGCGCTCGGCCACCCGCCTCAAGCTCTCCCGCGAGGAGACCGTGCGGCGCCTGTCGCGCGCCGTCGAGTATCGCGACGAGGAGACGGGCGGGCACACCGAGCGGATGAGCGCATATTCCGCGCTGCTCGCCGGGAAGCTCGGCCTCGACTACGAGTCGATCAGGATCGCGAGCCCGATGCACGACGTCGGCAAGGTCGCCCTCCCCGACAACCTGCTGCTGCGCCCCGGCGCCCTCGACGCAGAGGAGCGGGCCGAGATGGAGCGCCACACCTGGATCGGCTACCAGATACTGGCCGGCTCCGGCAGCGCCCTGCTCGAGCTGGGCGCCACGATCGCCCTCACGCACCACGAGAAGTGGGACGGCACGGGCTATCCCCGCCGCCTGTCAGGCAGCGCGATCCCGATGGAAGGCCAGGTCGCCGCGGTCGCGGACGTGTTCGACGCGCTGACCAGCGACCGGCCCTACCGCAAGGCGTTCTCGCTCGACGAGACGATGCGCATCATGCGCGAGGAGCGCGGCAAGCACTTCGACCCGCGGCTGGTGGACCTGTTCTTCGAGAACGTCGACGAGCTGCTGGAGATCAGGGACCGGCACACGCCGTCTCTGATCACTACCGAGCCACCCGTCGTCGTCGCGTAGCGCGGCCGCCCGGCCGCCGCGCGCGGTGTCACCAACCCGTGCGCCACCCCTCATCACCGTGATGGGTTTGTTTCCTCCCGCGATACCTACCCATCACGACGGCGGGGGCAGGCTCACATATGCGTCGCGGGGTGGCTAGAGCGAGGGCTCGAAGAAGTCGCGGCGCTCGCGGCCGCCGGCGACCGGGCGAATGAGCTCGAACCAGACGGACGTGTCGCCGCTGGTATCGACGCCCCACCGGTCCGCGAGGCGATCGACCATGAAGAGGCCCCACCCGGAGGCGTCGCCCGGCTGGGGGCGGCCCGCGAGGTCGAATCCGGCGCCCTGGTCGGACACGGCGACCCGCACGACCTCGTCCGAGCGCCATACCTCGAGCACGATGTCGGCGGACCCGGTGTGCCGCAGGCTGTTGGTGACCAGCTCCGAGACGAGCAGCCGGACGTCCTCCGCCAGCTCGTGGTCGAGGGAGCCGTTCAGCGCCCGCAGCGCATTGCGCGCCTCGCCCGGGGCCTGGCGGTCAGCCTTGAACGTGCGGGCCAGGAGCCGCTGCAGGTTTGAAGATCGCTGGTGTCCCATCCGTGGATCCACGCGCGATTCTGGGCCTATGTACCGGGATGTGAGCATTCCTCGGTGAGATTTGTCGAATCTTGGCGTGACTTATCTAGGGTGCCCGTGCCTTCCCGGGCCGAAACGTGGCAGTTGGGTCCGCAATGGCCAGAGCCGCGCCCGGTCATGAGCCGCTGTGGCGCTCTACAGAGCCCGAATCCGCGCCGTTGACGTTCCCGAACGCGTCGCGCACGTCTCCGGCTGCCACGAAGGCGGTCTCGCCGGGGCTCAGGGCGCGCTCCGAGGAGAAGGAGCCGGGTGAGCCCTCCACGGCCCGCACCCGCTCGCGGGAGCCGTCCGGGCGCACGATCGTCACGTAGGCGGTCTCCGGCCGGCCGACGTCCGCCCAGGGCCGGAACGAGCAGCGGAAGCAGTACCACTCGAGCTTGGCCGCCGACCCGGGTGCCGCCGGGTCGCGGAAGGCCTGCCGGCCCGAGTCGATGAAGCGGATCGGCGAGGAGTAGCTGTCGGGATAGTCGATCGGCCCGAGCTCCGCCTCGATCGTGGGCCCGCCTCCCGACACGGTCAGGGTCCGCCGCGGTCCGACGTCGAACACCACGCGCCCGCTCGGATCCAGGTCGAGCCCTTCGACCGTGATCCCGTCCCACGCCCGGACGGTGAAGGTCCTCGACTCGAGGTGGTAGGGGACCGCCTGCCGGCCCTGTCGGCGCAGCCCGTCCACGACGAAGCGGTAGCTGCCCTCGGGCGTGGCGCGGACACCCTCGATGGTCTCGAAGTTGGAGGCGAACGCCTCGAAGTGCGCCGTCCAGCGCCACTGCTGGCCACCCTGGAGGTAGCTGGGCACGTCCTCTCCCTGCGGGTACTCGACCGTCACGGGGATCTCGCCGGACTGGCCCGCGAAGTCGCTCCACTCGCCGGCCTGCAGCCGCTGCACCTTCACGTGCGGGTTGTCGGTGAAGTTGGACCCGCCGACCCACTTGAAGAAGGCCGCGGAGAACCGCTCGATGTCCTCGGGCTGCTGGAGCACGCCGGCCGACCCGCCGTCATCGGGGAGCCCGGCCTCGTAGGCCTTCACGCTGGTCTCGCCGATCTCGCCGAGCTTGTCCGCGCGCTGGTCGTTCAGGGCCAGGTCTGGAGCCACCTTCTCGTGCCCGACGTCGTTCGGCAGCAGCGGGCCGCCGTTCAGCTCGCCGGCCATGCCCACCAGCCGCGTGGCCATGTAGTCGCTGGAATGAGGGCCCCAGCCGGTCAGGGCCTTGCGGTAGTGGTCGCCGCGCTGGTACTCGCGGTAGCTCGCGATGTAGCCGTTGTAGTCATTCGCCATCGAGATCGGGACGGTCAGGCGGTAGCCCACTCCCGGCGGCAGCTCGGAGTGCGTGTAGTTGCCCTTGATCTTCGTCGGGTCGGTCGGCTCGGACTCGGCCCACAGGACGTTCGAGAGGTCGTTCCACCCGTTCGCGTGGTTGTTGACCTGCGCCTTCATCCTGAGGAAGTTCTTCGTCGGGATGGCCGGCAGGTTGGTGGACGGGTTCCGCGGGTCGGGACAGGTCCAGGTGCCGGACAGGTCGCCGTTGTAGGAGCATCGCGCGGCCCAGTTGTAGCCGTGGTGCTCGTTGCCCTGCAGCTTGTCCGTGCGCGTCTTGATGTTGCGCGACTGGTCGAACCACTGCTCGCACGAGCAGACGGTGAAGAGGATGTCTCCGAGGCGGAAGGCCTGCAGGTGGACGCTGACGTCCTCGGCCAGCCCGGTGTACGAGGGCGCCGAGTAGTTCTCGGGCAGCGGGATCCCGAGCGCCTGGAAGTCGTCGGTCGAGATGCCGGGGTCGACCGGGACGGTGGGCGGCTCGGGCGGGCCGTCCAGGCCGAAGATGTCCGCGAGGGCGTTCAACCCCCCGCTGGCGTTCTCGCACGTCGGGAGGCCGACGACCGGGAACTGTGGATCTCCCTCGACCGCCTTGTCGGTCCGGCAGTTCGAGACGCCGGGATAGGGGTGCGAGACGGGCCCCGGGAACCAGCGGTCCTCCATCGCGACCACCGGCTGGGCCTGGAACGGCACGAACTTGTCGGACCGCTCCGGAGTCTGGCGCTCCACGTCGCGCCAGGTGTCGACGATCGCGTCGCTCATCAGGCGCGCGCCGTACTCGGCCTGGGCGTACTCGCGGTGGGTGAACTCGAGCCGCTCGTGCATCGAGTGGTACGTGCTGCGCTCGGGCTCGGCTGTGCCGACGGCGTTCTGCGTATAGATGGTGAGGGCGCCGGTCTCGCGGTCCACCATGCGCTGCATCGGCGCGACGTAGTCCGCGGAGATCAGGTCGTTGCCGTTCAGGAACTCGGGGTGCAGGCTGAAGTTGACGAGGTTCGCGAGCGGCTTCGGCTGGGAGGGGTCCGACACGTCGTCGAACCGCACCACGGAGAGGTCGTGGTCGGTCTCCTCGTTGGGATAGCCGGCCGGCGTGCCGTCGTCGGCCACCTCGGGCCCGTACGAGTGGCGGTGGGTCTTGTCGAACGAGCTCACCGACGCCCCGATCCGGACCGGGACGAGCCGCTCGGCGGCGCGCTCGACGGCCTCGGCCATGCGCTTTGCGTAGTAGTCGAAGAAGCGCACGTCGTAGACGTCCTGGAACGCCCACGCGCCCCAGGAGGTGGACGAGTAGTACGGCGAGGAGTGGTCGTGCGTGACGGCAATCGTGAGGTTGGCGCGGTTGATGCCCGAATCGCCCTCCTCGAGCAACTGCGCCGTGCGGCGGTACAGCAGGTCCTGGGGGATGTAGAGGTCGTTCTTCACCAGCGCGATGCGCGTGCCGTTGGCGCCCTCCACGACGAGCGCGCGGGCGCTGAGGCGGGACTGGATCCCGTACGAGGCGTTCTTGCGGTACGAGTGCGTGGTGGGGTCGACGCCGTGGGCTCCGACGAAGCTGCCGGTCTCCGCATACTGGCCGGCCGAGGCGCCCACGTGCCAGGAGGCGTCGACGGCGGCGGCACCGGCCCGCACCGGCCCGCCGGCCGCAGGGGTCGCGGCGACGGGTGCGATCAGCGCCAGCGCGGCGAGCGCGGCAAGCACGACAAGCGAACGACCTGGTGCCCCCATTCCTTCCCCCCTGATGACGACGCTGTGCCCTTGGGACCGGACTGAACGTCCATTCATTACCCGCGCCGGTCGCGGGGCTAACCTCCTTTGGCGGTCCCGTTGCAGGGGTCGGTAAAGGCGTTTGGCGAGTGGCCGATATGTCATGCATGGCCGACGCACCGCGCCACGAGAGCCATGTCGACTTTTCCGAGGTCCGCGCGCGCACCGAGAGCATCGGTGCGGGCGTGCGACTCACCCTGGTCCTGTGCGCGGCCGGCTGGCTGTACGTGGCGGCCACCTGGGACCGGCCCGACCGCCAGCTGATCGCATCGCTGTTCGGCATCGGCGCCGTCGTCGCGCTGCTGTTCGTGCTGATCCCGCACGAGCGCGTCGTGCGCAGCCGCTGGCGCGAGCCGTTCTTCCTCTTGTGGAGCATCACCCAGATCGCGCTCACCGCTGCGGTCGCCTGGGCGGACGGCGGCGCCACCAGCCCGCTGGCGCTGATGTTCTTCGTGCCGGTGATCTTTGCCGCGCTCTCCTATCCCCTGGTCTCCGTGGTCGTGATCGGAGCGCTGGACTACCTGGCCTACATCGCCGTCGGTGTGGCCGGTCAGCAGGCTGACCCCGAGTACACGGGGTTCTTCGCACTGTGCCTCGGGGTCACGGCAGCGCTGTGCGGATGGCACGCCCGCAACCAGGAGCAGCGCCGCGACGCGCTGTCGCGCGTGTCGCGCGCGGACCCGCTGACGGGATGCCTGAACCGCCGCGGGTTCGAGGAGCGCTTCGACGCGGAGCTCTCCAGCGCGCTGCGCCACGGCCGCCCGTTCGGCTTGATCAGCCTCGACCTCGATCACTTCAAGGAGGTCAACGACACACGCGGTCATGCGGCAGGCGACGACCTGCTCCGGTGGGCGGTGGACGTGATGAGGGACACCGCGCGACCGATGGACACGGTCGGCCGCGTGGGCGGAGACGAGTTTGCCGTGATCGTGCCCGGCGCCGGGCCGGACGACTCGACCGCGATCGCGCGGCGCCTGCAGACGGCGCTTGCGGCCCGCGCGCCCACGTCCGTGGGCGTGGCCTGCTTCCCGACCGACGGTGCCGACCGCGACGAGCTCCAGCGCTCCGCCGACACGAAGATGTACGCCGGGAAGCGCGGCCGCACGACTCCGATGAAGATGACCGCCAAGGAGCTGAGCTGGGCCACGGCGCTGGCGCGCGCGGTGGACGACCGGATGGCCGTGCAGCAGGAGCACTCCTGGAAGGTTGCCCAGCACTGCGTCGGCATCGGTCACCAGCTTGGCTGGCCGGAGCGCGACCTCGAGCTGTTGCAGATGGCCGCGATCCTGCACGACGTCGGGAAGGTCTCGATCCCGGACCACATCCTGCGCAAGCAGCAGCCGCTCACCGAGTCGGACTGGGAGGCGATCCGCCAGAGCCCCGTGCGCGGCGCCGAGATCGTGTCCCGCATCCAGGGCCTCGAGACGATCGTGCCGTGGATCCGGCACTCGCTGGAGCGCTTCGACGGTTCGGGTTACCCCGCCGGCCTGAGCGGGCACGCGATCCCGCCGGCCTGTCGCATCCTGCACGTGGCCGACGCGTTCGACGCGATCACCAGCGGCCGCCCCTATCGCGAGCCGCGGTCACGCGCGGAGGCGATGGAGGAGATGACCAGGAACGCCGGCACGCAGTTCGACCCCGAATGTGTCGACGCGCTCGCGCGCTACGTCGAAGAGGCCGAGATCACCAGCGAGCGCCCCGCCGTCGCTTCCTGAGCGAGGCGGCCGGCCGGATTGAATGGAAAGGGGCGGCTCGCGCCGCCCCTTTTCCGTAGTGCTACCGGCTCGCAGTTCCCCCCTAGGGACCTAACGTCTGCGTACAGGGCACCGCCGTGTTCTGATCGGTGACCACTGCCCCGGCCTGGTCCTTCGACGACAGGGCGATCGTGCCGGTCGTCCTGTCGTACTGCACGTGCCCGTACGAGTACTTGTCCAGGTGGCGGCAGTCGATGTTCACCAGGTTCAGACCCGAGTTGACCGCGAACAGGCCGACCGGGCCGGCGAACTCCAGCACCTCCTGCTGGAAGGTGTTCGTCGCGATCGGGCCGGTGATCCCCTCGTAGGCGATCGTCTCCGGATCGTCGTAGTTGTCGATGAACACCTGGTTCTGCATCGTCATGTGGTTGTCCGTCGTGTTGAACGTGACGTTCTCGATGCCGTTGTCCCGGATGAAGTTCAGGATCTCCGAGCGCTCGCCGCCGTAGCCCTCCCAGCGGTCGTACGGCAGCACGTAGAACTGCTGCCACGCCAGCTCACTGATGACGATCTTGTGTTTCGCGGTCGAGTTCAGGAGGTCTGCCTTGAACCTCGCCTTCTGGACCGGCCCCAGCATCGTGCGGTTGGGGTCGTTGATCGCCTCGAGACAGCCCGGTGGAGGGCTGGGGCTCAGGAACAGGCTGAACGGGAACGAGGTCCGCTGCGCGGTCGGCATCGTCGGGGCGAGGTCGCCGCCGCAGACCGCCTGGACGTCCGCGTCGCGGCAGGAACGCTGGTCGGTGATGAACACCTCCACGTCCTTGCCCCACTTGACCTTCCGGTAGAGCGGGTCGCCGGCGCACGACGGGTCGTGCGGCAGTCCGGTCTCGCGGATCGGCATCCACTCCAGGAACGCCTGGCGGCCGGCCGCGTAACGCGCCGGGTCGACCGTCTTGCCGTCGTAGTCGTTCTGGACCTCGTGGTCGTCCATCAGCGGATAGGTGGACGTCGACTTCAACAGCTCGGTCAGAGCGGTGTACGTGCGACCTTCCTCGTACGTGTCGCGGTACTCGTCCACCGTGTCCGCCGGGCCGCCCGGCCGGAAGCTCGAGTCGGAGTAGATCGTGTCACCGAGGTACACGAAGAAGTCTCCGTTCTCCTCGCGCGCACGGTCCAGGACCTCCCAGTTGTTGAACGGGTTGACGCCCGCAACGCGGCTGGTGTCCGAGTCGCCGTCGTAGGTGAACTCGACGTTCGACTTGTGCCACGTCCACTGCGCGGTCCTGAAGGTGCCGACGTCGCTGTAGACCACGTCGTGGTTGCTGCTGCCCGTCGGAGAGGACTTGAAGCGGTACCAGTAGCGCAGGCCCGGCCAGAGGTGCTTGGCGTCGATCTTGACCGTGAAGTCCCGGTCCGCGGAGGTCCGGAACTTGCCGGTGAACGACTTCCAGCCCCAGAACCACGGGTTCCAGGAGACCTCGACGGTCACCTTGTGCGGGCCGTTGACGCGTGTCCAGAGCACCGCCCGCGACTGGGTGACGTCGCCCGACGCGACACCGTCGGTGAACTCGATCGGCGGACCTGGTGGCTCCGTTCCGCTTGCTGCGACAGGCAGCGACACCGCCACCAGAGCAAGCGCAAGCGCCGCTGAAATCCCGAACCTCTTCACTTGGCCTCCAAAAGGTAGAACCCGCCGGGCTCCCGACCCGACCCTGTAGCCCGGCGCTCAACGGCGGCTTGGCCGCCAGCCGGCCATGCGCTACGGTCCGACCCTAACAGAGCAGCCGGTGCGGGTGAAGGTGTTTATCCGATCCCCTCCACGAATGTCCGGGAAGGGGCCGGCAGGACTGCTTTGGGGGGCAATTGAGGGTGTCTAAGGCAGGCGTTGCCGCCGCCCTGGCGGTGGCAGCCATCGTGGTGCCGTGCGGCAGCGCCGGAGCCGACCACAACACGATCGAACGGATCTCGACCGGCCCGATCGGCGGCAACGGGACCGTGTCGGCGACCTTCCGGGGAGCGTCGGCCGACGGCACGCGGGCCGTCTTCCAGACCTCCGAGAAGCTGGTCGCAGCCGACACCGACTCCGCCACGGACGTCTACGAACGCGCCGGCGGCGTCACCTCCCTGGTCTCGACGGGCCCGGCCGGTGGCAACGGCGCGTTCAGCGCGACGTACGCGGGCCTCTCGGCGACCGGCGCGCGCGTCGTGTTCCGGACGGCCGAGCCGCTCGTGGCCACCGACAGCGACGAGGCTGTCGACCTGTACGAGCGCGCGGCGGGTGTCACCACCCTGATCTCCACGGGATCGAGCGGCGGCAACGCCGACTTCAACGCGATCTTCAACGCGATCTCCGAGGACGGCTCGCGGGTGTTCTTCAGCAGCGACGAGCGGCTCATCTCCGCGGACAACGACAACGAGAGCGACATCTACCAGCGCACGGGCGGCGCGACGACACTGGTCTCGACCGGGCCGGCCGACGCCAACCTCGGCGTGCCGGCGACGTTTGCAGGCATGTCGCGGGACGGCACACGCGTGTTCTTCCACAGCGACGAGCCGCTGACGTCCTCGGACTTCGACAACACGCAGGACGTCTACGAGCGCACCGGCACCACGACCACGCACGTCTCGATCGGCCCGGCGGGGGGCAACGGCAACGAGGACTTCGACTACGACGCGGCCTTCGAGGGCGCTTCGGCAGACGGCACCAGGGTCTGGCTGTACACGGACGAGGTGCTGACCGCCGACGACACCGACGTGGCCGGCGATGTCTACCAGCGGGCCGGCGGCACGCTGGTCCGGCTGTCGACCGGGCCGGCCGGCGGGAACGGCGCCCAGCACGCGTTCTTCGGCGGTGCCTCGGATGACGGGACGCGCGTCTTCTTCGACACGCAGGAGTCGCTGACCGCCGGCGATACGGATGCCGCGACCGATGTGTACGAGCGGACGGGGGGGACCACGACGCTCGTGTCGACCGGGCCGGCCGGGGGCAACGGCGCGTTCTTCTCCTCGTTCCAAGCCGTCTCGAGCGACGGGGCGCGTGTGATCTTCCACACCGCCGAGCCGCTGGTCCCGGGCGATTCCGACTCCCACCAGGACGTCTACCGGCGGGAGGCGGGCGTCACGACACTGGTCTCCACCGGCCCCGCCGGCGGGAACGGGGCCTTCGCCGCCACCTTCAAGGGCGCCTCGCGGGACGCCTGGCGGGTGTTCTTCGAGACCAGCGAGCACCTGGTCGCCGCGGCGGGCGGCACCTTCCCCGACCTCTACGAGCGGGCGCAGAGCGGGACCACGCTGCTCTCGACCGGTCCCACCGGCGGGGCCGGCAACTTCTTCGCCTTCTTCGCCTTTGCCTCGGCGGACGGCACGCGCGTTTTCTTCGAGACCGCCGAGGCCCTCGGGAGCGGCGATGCCGACAGCTCGCAGGACACCTACATGGCCTCGAGCGCACCGGGCTTCGTGCGGCCGCGGGTCGCGACCTCGCTGCGCCTCTCGCTGGTGCCGGCGGCCGTGGCCTGCACGGCGCCGAACCGCACCCACGGCCCAGGCCTCGCCTTCCCCTCGTGCAGCCCGCCCGCCCAGGCCTCGCCCCACCTGACGGTGGGGACGCCGGACGCAAACGGGGCGGTCGCCAACTCGAGCGGGTCCGTGCGGCTCCAGGCGCTGCCCGGGGTCGCGGCCACGCCCGCCGACGAAGCGGACGTGAGGATCGTGGTGGCGATGACCGACGTGCGCCGGCGGACCGCCGGCTTCCCCGACTACACCGGGCAGCTGCGGCTCGACTTCGAGCTTCGCATCACGGACCGCTCGGGCGGTTCCACTCCGGCGGACCTGGCCACCGTGGCCGACCTGCCCTTCCCGGTCACGGTGCCGTGCACCGCCACAGGGCTGCCCGACGAGGGGTCGACGTGCGGCATCACCACCACCGCGGATGCGGTCGCGCCCGGCTCCGTGACCGAGTTGAAGCGCACGATCTGGGAAGCCGGCCGCATCGCGATCTGGGACGGGGGTGCGGACGGGCTCGCCGCCACTGCCGGCAACAGCGTGTTCGCGACGCAGGGCGTCTTCGTCCCCTGAGTCCGGGCCGGCCGGCCCATGAATGGCGAAAGGCCGGGAGAAGTGCGGCTCCCGGCCTTTCTGACCAGCTACACCCCTTGCGGGGCGTGAACCTCCTACGGACTAAGGAATGAAGATTCCCTGGCGCGCGAAGGTCGTGTTCGGTGCCGTGGCCGGGTTCCCGTCAGGCCCACCGTCGTTGATGACGATCTGACCGACTTCGATGACCGCACGCTTGGTGTCCTTGACAGCGCCGGGAACAGTCGCGTTAGCGGTTGTGTTCGCGGTGCAGAGGCCACCAATCGTGTTCGACGCGGTGTTCGCGCAGGTCGTGTTGACCGGGAACGGGATGTCGACGACAGTCGCCGGGTCCGGCCCACCGCCCGCGGCAACCGCGTTCCAGTGGTCGGAGATCCGGATCGTCGCCGATCCCTGCAGGCCGCCGGTGTAGTCGGCGCCGTCGGCTGCGTTCGCGTTACCGCAAGTGGCCGTACCGGCCTGGCAGCGCACGTCCGTGATCTGCGAGGTGATCAG
>DASRIA010000056.1:0-13242 GCA_035650255.1 Solirubrobacterales bacterium | reverse complement strand
ACACCTGCTCGGCGAGCTCGTGCGCGCGGCGGCACCACTGCTCGGCGTCCTCCCAGCGGCCGTCGCGCCACGCCAGCACTCCGCGCAGCACGAGCGGGTAACACAGCTTCCCCACGAGGCCCTCGCGCTCGGCGAGGTCGGCGCTCGCCTCGGCCGCCTCGGCGACCTCGTCCCACGCCGCCCGGTAGGAGGCGACCTGGGCGATCGATGACTGGAGCTCGACCTGCGCGGGGAGGTCCCCGACCTGCTGCGCAAGCGCGAGCGCCTCGCCATACGCCTGACCGGCGCCGTTGTAGTCGGCCTCGGACACCTCGAGGTGATGCCCCAGCGTGAGCAGCGCGCGGATCGTCTCGCCGTCGTCGGAGTCGCGCGCCAGCTCGACGGAGCGCTCGAGGTTTTCGCGCGCCTTCTCCGTGTCGCCGATGCGCCCGAACACGCGCCCGAAGATCCCGTGCGCGCGGCTCGCGACGCGCGTCTCCTGCAGCTTCTCCGCAAGTCGCAGCGCCTTCTCCGAAGCGTAGATCGCAAGCATGTTGTCGCCCGCGTGCATGTAGAGCGATGCGGCCTCCTCGTACAGGTGCACGAGCTCGAGGCACGGCGGGCCGTCCTTCAGCAGGTTGATGCCCTTCTGGTAGCGCTCGATCGCCAGCTTGCGCTCACCCCGGTTCCAGAGCCCCGCGCCGATCTTGCGGTGCAGGTCAGCGACGCGCGTGAGGTCCTCCTGCTGGCGGTGGTACTCGAGCGCCTCCTCCCACAGGTCGACCGCGTTCGTCACCCGGCCCATGCGGAAGGCGACGTCGCCCTGCTTCTCGATCACCCGCGCCATCGCGCCCGGGTCGTGCGGGCACTCGATCTTCTGCGCGGCCTCGTAGTGCTCGAACGCCTCCGGGTTGGAGTACAGCGCCGCGGCGGCGTCGCCGGCCGCCTCGAGGTAGAACAGCGCCTTGCGGTGGATCGCTTCGACGTCGGCGCCCTCCATGCCGCCCTCGTTGGTCAGCTGCGCGGCGCGGCCGAAGTGCTCGGCGAGCAGCGGGACGACCTCGTCCGTCCGCTCGCCCGCGCGGTCCTCGAGGAAGCGGCCGATGTCGAAGTGCTTGCGGGCCCGGACCGCCTTCGGCAGCATGCCGTACGCGACGTCACGGATCAGGACGTGCTTGAACGAGTACTCCTTCTCGCCCGCCAGCCGCACGCCGGCGTCGGGCACGATGATGTCCTTCTCCTGCAGGCCCTGGAGCGCCTCGCGGATCGCACCCTCGCCCTGGCCCGCGATCCCCAGCGATCCCTCCCAGAACGTGCGGCCCACGACCGCCGCGTGCTGGACGAGCTGGCGCTCGCCGGGGTCGAGCGAGTCGAGGCGCGCGGCGAGTAGCCCCTGCACGGTGTCGGGAAGCTCGAACAGCTCGCCGGCCGCCTCGTCGGCGAGGCGGCGGGCCATCTCCTCGGCGAAGAAGGGGTTGCCGCCGGCGCGCTCGGCCACCGCGGCGACGGCGCCGCTCTCGCCGTTCTCGGCGCCCACGAGCGACGCGACCAGCTCGCGGGTCTGGTCGACCGTGAGCGGGTCGAGCACGATCGAGGTGGCCTCGTGGCGGCCTCCGCCCCAGCGCTGGCGGCGGTCGATCAGCTCGTCACGCGCCAGGCACAGCAGGATCAGCGGGCCGCGCACCCACTGGGTCAGGTACTCGATCAGGTCCAGCATCCCGTGGTCGGCCCAGTGGATGTCCTCGAACACGAGCACCAGCGGGTTGCGCCGCGCCATCGCCTCGATCACGGACCGCACGGCGGAGAAGAACACCTCGCGCATGCGCTGCGGGTCCTCGCCCTCGGATTGCGGGATGTCGAGCGGCGCCTCGATGCCGAGCAGCCGGCCCACGACGGCGGCCCGCCGCTCGGGGGGCTCGGCCAGCTCGCCCGAGATCTTCATCAGGCCATCGACCGAGGCCAGCAGCTTGGCCCACGCCTCCTCCGTGCTGTCGCCGTCGAGGATGCCGGCCTCGGCGCGGATCACCTCGCCCAGCGCCCAGTACACGATTCCCGAGCCGTAGGGCAAACAACGACCTTCGCGGAAGGTCGGCGGCGGATGGCGCTGGCCGAGGAGGCGCTCCAGCTCCTGGCGCAGGCGGGACTTGCCGACGCCGGCCTGGCCGATCACGGTCACGAGGTGGGCGCGGCGCTCGCGCTCGACCCGGTCGTAGATGGAGCGCAGCAGCTCGAGCTTGTCGTCGCGCCCGACCAGCGGCGTCTCGCCGAAGCTGGTGCGGCGCGCGCGCTGACGGGCGATCACGTCGAGTGCCTCCCAGGCGGGCACGGGCTCGGCCTTGCCCTTCAGCGTGAGCGGCTCCAGGGGCCGGTACTCGATCGCCAGCCCGGTGGCGCGGAAGGTGCGCTCGCCGACGGTCACGCTGCCCGGCTGGGCGGCCGACTGGAGTCGCGCCGCGACGTTGACCGTGTCGCCGATCACCGTGTATCCGTCGCCCACCGCGCCGGCGACGACCTCGCCGGTGTTGACGCCCACGCGCAGCGCGAGGTTGACGCCGTGGGTGGCGCCGAGGCTCTCGTTGATCTCCGTCATCGCCTCCTGCATGCCGAGCGCGGCCCGCACGGCCCGTTCGGCGTCGTCCTCGTGCGCGATCGGGGCGCCGAACACGGCCATCACGTTGTCGCCGATGTACTTGTCGACGCGGCCGCCGTACCGGTCCACCTCTTCACCGAGGCGGCGCAGGGCGCGGTCGACGAGGCTCTTGACCGCCTCGGGGTCCATCCGCTCGGCGACCGCCGTGTAGCCCGAGAGGTCGGCGAAGACGACGGTCACCTGGCGCCGCTCCTCTGGCAGCGCGGACGCGAGCGTCGGCGCGGCGGGCGCGGCGGGCTGAGGGGCCGGAGGAGCGGCGTCTCCCGCGAGGTTGAACCCGCAGTTCATGCAGAACTTGGCCGCGGGCGGCGCGGGGTTCCCGCAGTTGGGGCAGTTCCGGGCGAGAGCGTTCCCGCACGCCATGCAGAAGCGTGCGCCCTCGGGATTCTCCGTTCCGCAATTACCGCAAGCCTGCATCCCCATGCGCTTCAAGATACGGCATGGAAACCCCTGCTACCTGTGCTTGTCGGCACAGACCGTCCGCAGCTTCGGTACATCCGCCGCGCCACGGTTCACACGGTGGAGGGCATCCTGGCCTCCATGGCCGAACTTCCGCAAACCGGGTGCACCCCCCGCACCCGACTCGCGAGAGTTCGGATCGCCGCCATGGCGGGACGGCAATGGGGGGTCGTCACCCGTGCCCAGCTGGAGGAAAGCGGCCTGGAGAAGGCCGGCGTCTCGCGCTGGCTGCGCGAGCGGCGCCTGCACCGGGTTCACCCCGGTGTGTATGCGGTGGGACACCCTGCGCTCGGCTGGGAGGGGAAGTTGGCAGCCGCCCTGCTCTACGCGGGACCCGGGGCTGCACTGTGCGGAGTGACAGCCGCCGCCTGGCTGCGGCTGCTCGAAGCCGCGCCCGGTTGCCTGCACGTCTGCACGCCCCGACGAATGAAGTCACTGCCTGACGTGAACGTGCATGGCGACCGCCGCGTCGACCGTGTCTGGCACAACCGCCTCCCGGTCACCACCCCCGCCCAGACGCTGCTCGACATCGCGGGCGCGGTGCGGCTCTCGCAGCTCCGCCGGGCGCTGGCCGAGGCCGAGTTCCTCAAGCTCGTCACCTTGGACGAGGTCGCAGCGGTGCTCGGGCGCGGCAAGCCGGGCAGCGCGAGGTTGCGCGCCGCCCTCGAATGCCACCGCCCGCAACTCGCACACACCAAGAGCATGCTCGAGGAGAAGTTCGTCCTCCTCTGCGAGAGATGCTCCTTCACCCCACCGGCAGTGAACGTCGAGATAGCCGGGCGGCTGGTGGATGCGGTCTGGTCCGAGCACAAGATCGTGGTCGAGCTCGACAGCCACCTTGCGCACGGCACACCGGCGCGGCTCGAGCCCGACCATCGGCGCGACCTCGCACTCCGCGCCGCCGGTTACACCGTCCTGCGCTACACCTGGCACCAGGTCACACGGACACCGGACCGCGTGATGGCGGACCTAGAAGGAGCTGCGCAGCTCGCGCGTGAGCGCGGCGATCGACACGGAGAACAGCACCGTGAAGAGGATGATCGCCCAGGCAGGCCCGCTGCCGCCGCCCTCGCCGAGGTCGAACAACGGTGAGGCGGAGCGGGACACGATCCCGCGCGCCTGTGCGAACGGGTCGGACGCGCCGGACGCGAGCGAGACGGCGCCGCCGTTGACCGGGACCGCGCCGGCGAAGAGGAGCTGCGGCATCAGGTTGCCGATGCCCGCCACGTCGAACGGGCCGACCAGGTTGCCGGCGCAGCCGGTGTTGGCGGCCGCGTATTGAAGTCTGTTGAAGGCGCGGCGCTCGGTGCTGCGCACCTGCTGCCGCGACATGCCCAGGCGCTGACCGACCTGAGGCCGCGACAGCGGGGCGCCGTTCAGGCCGGCGCGCATCGAGATCACGCGGCGGTCGAGCGCGGGCAGCGAGGGCAGGCAGCCCTCGAGGTGCGAGAGGACGTTGCGCAGCTGCTTCGGGCTCGCGCCCGCGAGCATCATGGCGAGCGATCCGCCGCCGCCGGCCAGGGCACCGGGGAGCCCGCCGCCGCCCGCGCCGCCGCCGCCGAACATGTCACCGGGCCCGCCCGGGCCACTGCCGCCCGGCACGGCCAGGAAGGTCCTCCCGTCCGCGGTGCGCACGAGCGTCAGCGAGCCGGCGCCCGCGGAGGATCCGCCGAGAGCCCTGGACCCCGAGCCGGCGAGGCCTGTCGCAGAACCGCCGAGAGTGCCGGTGAGCGAGTTGACAAGGCCCGACGTGCCTCCGCCGGACGACCCGCCGCCGTCACGGATCACGCCCGTGGTGCTGTCCAGGCTGCCCTTGACGGTCGTGACGACCTTCGTGACGGGCCCGGCGGGCCCGGAAGGCGCGCCGCCGGAACCTCCGCCGCCGGTCACCTTGGAGCCGACGCTGCCGACGGTCTTCTTCACCGTGCCGGTCGTCTTCTTGACGGGAGCGGTTGCCTTCGGAACCGTGCCCGTGACCTTGGGCGTCGTCTTCTGCACGACGTTGTTCACGGGCTTCGTGACGTTGTTCACGGGCTTCGTGACCTGCTTCACGACCGGGGCCACCTTCACCGGCGGCTTGGGGGCGGGAGCCGTGACCTTCGGCGCCGGTGGGGGCGTCGGCGCCGTCGAAGGCACGCGCACGGTGGGGGTCGTGACGGTCACCTTGGTGCTGGGCACCGTGACGGTCGTCCCCGGCAGCGTCACCTGGGCGGGCGCTGCCAGAGCGCCCAGGCCGAGGACCGCGACCGTGGCCAAGATCGTGTGTGCTGCAATCCGCTTGAGGCTTCCCGTCCCCACGGCCGCCTGTGTACCTCGGCCCGGGATGGCCTAAACGTCCACCCGACCCGCTCCGGCCCGGTTTCACGGCGGTTTCCGGCCCACAGGGCCAAGGGGCTTGTAAGCGAAGTGACCTAGGCGGCGCGGGACGTGGTGCCGGCCGGGGCCGGATCCGTGTCCTTGTCCGTGCTGGAGGGGCCCGCCTCGTCGCGGAGGGCAGCCAGGCCCTCCGGGAAGTGCTCGCGCAGCGCCACCCGCAGCGATGCCTCGGGCGGCAGGGCGAACGCGATCCGGCGTACGAGGAAGATGCCCTTCGCCACCAGGGCCTCCTCGTCGTCCGAGTTCAGCGGCCCCAGCCCCGCGACCGACTCCCGCACGTAGGTCTCGACGTCGGGCACGTCACGTTCCGCGTATCGCTTGGCGAGGACTCGTGGCACGAGATACAAGATAGGAACAGGGGGAGACGGAAAGAGTTTCTGCCAGGGCTCCGATACCCCTGCCCCGGCCGACCGCAAACTCAGGCCTGGTGCGCGGCGCCCACCGAATACCCGAATAGCGCGATCGCGTCGCCGAGGCGGCGCTCGCACTCCTCCCGCAGGGCGGGGTCCAGGTCGCGCTCGAACCGCCCGATCGAGGCCTGCGGATCCGGTGTCGTCCGGTGCTCCGACATCGCCGGGAGCGACTCCTGCGCCGCGGCCAGCATCCCTCGCGCCGCCTCCTCCCCGGCATCGAGGCCGAGGTAGCCGAGCAGGCCGCACAGGGTCGGCACCGGGTCGAGCATCAGGTCCTCGTAGCGCACGAGGTGAGCGCGGTCACTGCGCCGCTCCCAGCTCTGCGCGACGGCGGCGATCCGGCCTTCGAACTCGTCGCCGATCCAGCGCATCGGGTCCGCCGGAGGGGGTTGCTGCCCGCGCTTGACGTTCGCGGCCAGCACCGAACACAGCACGTCACGGGGGTCGCGTACGAGCACCACTTCACGCGCCTGCGGATAGAGCTCCCACGCGAGGTCCGACACGATGTCGTTGCGGAGCTTCTCCGCGAAGAACGCGACGCGGTCCCGGCCGTCGCGGGCCGCGAGGCGGCGGTAGAGCGACTCGACTCGCGACTGTGCGAACGCCGCCAGCTCCTCGACCGCTTCTCCGGCCAGCCAAGCCTGGACGTCCTCGTCGCCGAGCGCGCGGGGCCGGGGGTCGCGCCCCCCCAGCCACCAGTCGCCGTTGAGGTTCCCGGCCGGCGCGACCTGCCTCATGAAGCTGTCGGGCCGCGCGAGCGCGCGCAGGACCTCGATCCAGTAGGTCATCACGCGCGGCTCCTGCTCGAACGGAGGCCACGCCAGGATCTGCGGGTGCCCGGCGAGCATCTGCATGAAGATCGTGGAGCCGCTGCGGCCGGGACCCGTCACGAGCAGCGGCTGCATGCCCGGCTCGAACGACGTCTCGAGCCGCGCCCGGCGGCCCGTGATCGTCCCGAACGGAATGCGCCCACCGCCTGCCGCGACCGCGCGCAGGTGGAGCTCGAACTCGGGGTGCAGGTCGAGGCCGCCGAGAGTCGCGTAGAAGCCGCTGTCCTCGGCTCCCGCCAGGTCGGGCCGCTCCTCGGCCAGCCGCGGGCGCGGGACGTCGCAGGCAGCCGTGTGGATCACCTCGCCGGCAGGCGCCGTGACGAACTCGACGTGAGTGACCGGGCCTGCGTCGCCCAGGGCGGTCCCGCGCACATCCAGCGACCAGCCTCCGCCGGCGACCGGGCCCACGCGGGGCTTGTCGATCGCGGCGTGGCGCAGGCCCGGGGCGGCTCCGGGAACGGTGACCTGCAGCACCTCGATCTGGCCCGGCATTTCGCCAACCACTGTATTGGCCTTAACCGCTGCTTCCAGAGATCTTCAGGAAAGCTTCAGGTTCGCTTCCTAGTCTTTCGCTCACTCCTCCCCTCCCCCAAAGAGGCAGAACCCCATAAGCGGCCGCCCCAAAAGGGCGGCCGCCTTGGTTTCGGGGGCCGGGCGGGCCCGGCGCAGGCTTAGGGCGCGAAGGCGTTGCCGACAGCCGCCGCGCGGGTGCGGGCGACGGTCCAGCCGTCGTGGTAGATCACGGACGTGCCGGAGACGTCCGGGTCGCGGTAGATCCCGATCCGCGCGTGCGAGCAGACGTCGTCGGCCGGGCAGGCGGGTTCCGGGTGCCCGGTGGGCGCCTTCTGGGTGTGCGTGTAGATCCGGTTGCCCACCACGCGGTGGCCGAAGTCCAGCGTCGGCGGGATCGGCCGCAGCCCCAGCCCGTCCGGGTCGTACCAGGTCGCGATGAACCCGACGCGCGGATCGGTGCTGAAGCGGATGTGCTGCACCCACTTGACCCAGCGGCCGAGCACCATCGGGACCTGCCACAGGGACCGCATCGAGCCCGACTCGCAGTGCGCGGCCGAGCTGTTGCGCAGCGCGAAGACGGTGCGGCTCGAGACGATGCCGAGCGCCGGAGTGCCGCACGAGCCGAGCTGCTTGATCTGCGTGATCAGGCCCCCGTCGTTCTTGAACGACACCGGCGCGCCGTCCACCGCGAACGAGAAGTCCAGCGGCAGGAAGGTCTGGAAGGCGATCCACGCCTCCTGGCCATCGTGGAACAGCATCTGGTGGTGCAGGCGGCTCGCGGACGTGTTGCCGTTGTCGAGCTCGCAGCGCTCGCCGTAGGAGTCGTCGCCGTCGTGGACCTCGATGCGGTAGGCGCGCCTGCCCTGCGCCGCACCGGCCTCGACCTGGCTGAACCGGGAGCGGTTCTCGCAGCTGAAGCTGACCCACTCGTTGTTGTCGGGCCAGCGCCTGTTCTCGAGCGAGTCGTCCCACGGCTTCTCGGCATCGCCGGTCCAGAGGATGTCGTCCTGGTTCGCCGGCGGAGGCGGCGGGGACGGCGACGGCGCGGGCGGAGGCGTGGGCCCGGGCGGGGGCTGCGGTGAAGGCGTCGGCGGAGGCGTCGGGGTCGGCGTCGGCGCAGGCGGCGGGTTCGGATTCGGGTTCGGGTTCGGCGGCGGTGCCGGCCCCGGCTCGGTGTTCTCGTCCGCGAACAGGCCGACCGCGTCGAAGTGCAGGTTGCGATCGCACGTGAGCGGCTTGGCGGGGTCGACCGCGTAGGCGTCGACAGGCTCGTAGTGGTCGTTGTCGTAGATCACGGCCACGGTGTGGTTGCCCGGGCGCACGTTCACGGGCGCCGCGGTGTAGCCGTTCTCCTGCACGGACGTCGAGAGCACCGGCACGTCGTCGACCTCGACCACCATGTGCGGCCACTGGTCGCCGCACTTCGGCCCCGAGTCCGCCTTCACGACGAGCTTGGTCGCCGTGCGGGTGAGGTGGATGGACTTCTCGACCCGCCCGTTCGTGTAGAAGACGGTCACGGGCTCGACGCGCTTGCCGCTCACCTTGACGGCGTCCTCGGCCTGGATGATGTCGACTACGGTCTCGGCGCCGAACGCGGGCACGGCGGCGATCGCCAGCACCAGCGCGGTGCGCCAGGCAACGCGGAAAACTCTGGAGGTACGCAACGCGGCTCCCTGCTTGTCCATGCCCATCCGTGCCGGCTTTCCTGCCAGCTAGAACTGAGCGCTTTGCTGTGCGGCGCCTCCCTGGCCCGCGGCGAACGGCGTCACCTTAGCCCATTTTGCGGGGAATGTCCGGCGCGCTTCGCGCCCGCCGGAGCGCGGCGCGCTCGGATCATGCCCCCTGGACGCTGAGCGGGACGTCCTCGACCAGGGGCAGCCACATGTCTGCGCCGGTCACGCGGAGTATCCGCTGCACCGGCTCGCCGCCCGCCACGACCGAGAGCGCCATGTGCCTGCGCTCGCACCACCCGCACGCCCGAAACAGCGACCGCAGCCCGAGCGAGTCGATGAAGGTCACTCCCCGCAGGTCGACCACGATCTCCTTGGGACGCCGGCTGAGCGCGGTCAGAAGCTCGTGCTCGAAATCGGCCGCACCCCGGATGTCGAGCACGCCTTCCGGTCGAATGCGTGCGGTGCCGTCCACTTCGGATACCACGACGTCAAGTCGCTGGTCCATATCTCTCCTCCCAGGTTCACTCCCGGCGTACCCACGGCGTGAAACGCTGAACCCAGGGATTTCAGGTGACGGTCGAATGGGCGCAACTGGGCTCGAACCAGTGACCCCCAGCTTGTCGAGCTGGTGCTCTCCCAACTGAGCTATGCGCCCGCGGCGCCCAGTTTAGCGGCGGGCGGGGCCCGGTCAGGCGACCGGCGCGGGCGGCGCGGGCGTGGGCAGCGACGGCTCCGAGGGGGCGGGTCCCGTCGCGCCGGCGCCCTTCCCCTTCGCGCGCATCGTGATCTCGAAGGTCTCGCGGCTCGTGTAGCGCGGCGTCCAGCCCAGCTCCGCCTTGAGCTTGTCGTTCGCGGCGATCCACGGATACAGCAGGAAGTCGATCTGGCCCGGTGGCGCCTCCACGTTCGGCAGGCGCATCTTCCACGCCGCCGCCGCGATGCGCTTGTACACCCGCAGCGGCATCTTGCGCACCTTCACGCCGGCGATGCGAGCGGCCTCGGAGAGCTTGATCGTGCCGTCGGCGGTGAGGTTGAAGATCCCATCTCGGCGTTCGGCGAGCAACCGCGAGATCGCGTACACGACGTCCTCCTCGTGCACGAACTGCCAGTCGGGGTCGTTGCCGTCGAGCAGCGGGAAGAACGGGCTCGTGAGCCAGAAGCGGACGATGTAATTGTCGACGTTCGGCCCGAACACGATCGTGGGCCGCACGATCGTCATCACGCGGTCGGGATGCCGCGCCGCCCACAACTGGCACAGGCGGTCGATCTCGGTCTTGTCGCGCGCATACTCGTAGGCGGGCAGGCCGCGCACCGGGTGCTCCTCGGTCAGCGGGACCGGGTTGTCCGGGAACGCGCCGTACGCCGTCGTGCTCGACGCGACGAGCATCTGCTTCACGCCGGCGGCGGACGCGGCGTCCAGCACGTTCTGCGTGCCGTTCACGTCGATGTCGTACATGGTGTGCTCGTCCCTGATCGGGTTCAGCACGAAGGCGAGATGCACCACAGCATCGGGGCGCTCCCGCTCGAACAGCCCCCGCATGCCGCGGTCGCGGACGTCCATCTTCACGAACCGGGTGCGCGAGCGGGGAACGGCCGGCGGCCTGATGTCCACGTTCACGATTTCGGTGTCGTCCCGACCGACCAGGAAGTCGATCAGACGGCTCCCGATATAGCCAGATCCGCCCGTGATGAGGTACTTCATCTGCCTTCCTTCCTCTCGCTCGCCGTCAGAAACTTAACCCAATCCCAACATGCGGAGTGCAACATCAGGTAGGGATTGGACGTTCCTCTAGGAGAGTGGCCACATCGCGCCGCTCAAGGAGACCGCAAGGCCTCCGATAGAGATAGAGGAAGAACCGACGGGCCGGTGCGCTGTCTGTGGACGCCGGTGGCACGTTCTTTCGGATAGAGAGCGGGCCCCCGACACTCTTTTCGGGGGCCTGTTCCATTTCCGGGCGCCTTACGGGACGAACACGCCCTGCCTGAACAGCGGAAGGGACGGGTCCCCGGAGCCAAATGCCCCGTCTCCGCCGTCGTCGAGCACCTCGACCTGGCCGATCTCGAGCACGGTCCTCGCGCCCTCCTTGATCAGGCCGGGGAGCAGAACGTCGACGCTCGTGTGTTGCCGGCAAGTGCTGCCCACGCTGGTGTCCGAAGGGGTCGGACTGCAGGCGGGATGGAAGGCCAGCACAGCGTCGCCGGTGCCGGGGTCCCGGCCGCCCGGAGCGGGAAGGTTGTGGCGGTCCGTGACACGCAGCGCCAGGGACACTTCGAGTGCGCTCCTGTGATCCCGCCCGCCCGCGGCGTTGGCCTCCCCGCAGAAGGTGCGTTGGGGCTGGCACCGCACGTCCGTGACGTCGAAGTCGACCTTCAGATCGGCCTCGTCGGCAGTCGTGGCGGGGTTGCCTGGGAGGGTCTTGAGCCGCAGCGACCCAACCATGTTGGCGGCGCCTCCGCCCGCATCCGGGGTTCCCACCGTCTGCCACGGGGAGCTCGGGTCCGGAGGGGCGCACGAAGGAAATGCCAGGGGCGGTCCGTGCGTGCGATTCGGAGCGGTGCACTGCTCATAGGCCGGCACCAGGGAGATGCGCATCGTCGAGGTACTGCGAGGCCGGGGATATCCGGCCGCGGGCGCACCCAGGACCGGTTGCCAGTCCGGGTTCCGTTCCGACGCCTGCGAGTTCGTCAGCCTCACGCGGTTCGTCCCGCTCGGGTCCATCACCCAGAGCTCCGGCGGGCACGTCGTGGTGCTCTCGTCGCAGGCGGGGTCAGGCCCGGCGCCAGCGAGCCTGGTGCCGTCCGGCGACCACTCCACGCCGTCCTCGATGCCGCTGGTGAGGAATGTGGTGCTGGAGCCGTCGGCGTCAACGCGATACAGGCGGCCGGCAGGCTCGCCGCGCAGGATATACAGGAGCTGGGCGCCGTCGGGAGACCACGCTGAGCCGTGGTACGCATTCGGCGAACCACCTGTGTGCTCGCGATACGACGGCGGGTACCAATTCGTGCCCGCTGTCGCGATCAGCGAGCTGGGCGGTTGGTCGTATCCGTCCTCTCGAGTGAGCGCGATCTCGTGCCCCCGGGGCGACCACTCGAGCTCGCGCAGGGCGTCGGAGTGCGGGATCGGATAGGGGAAAGTGTCGAATATGTAGCGTCGCTCCCCGCCCGTCAGGTTCGTTTCTACGACGTAGTGGTGAAAGCAGTTACAGACTCCGCCGTCGTCGTAATGGATTTCGACGAAAGCGATTCGATCGCCGCGCGGAGCCCAGGTGGGCCCAAGCGCGTGACCAAGCCTTTCCGGAGGGTGCCAGTTGGGCAAGGCGGTGTTCTGGGTGCCGTCGGCGTTCATGATCCGGATCTCCTCGAGGCCGAGGTCGATCTCGTGGGTATAGGCGATCTTCTTGCCGTCGGGTGACCACGCCGGCTCCGTCGAGGCGCCCGCGCCGGTGGTCAGCTGGACTGGTCCGCTTCCATCCGCGTTCACCGTCCAGATCTGCCCGTCGCGCTCGAACGCGAGCTTGCCGTTCGAGCCGGGGTAGGCGGCGGACGCGGTCGCGGGAAGTAGGGCCGCCAGGGCGGCAATCGCAACAGCGATCCTCACCGACGCTCCCATCCCCTCGGCGAAGTTATCACCCGCCCGGCGTTTTGAGAAACCGCTCAGTCAGTTGCCGGAGCCGCGCTGCGTGAGCCGGTCCCATGCGCGCCGCAGCCGCGCCTCAACAGGGCTTTCAGGTCGTGCGCCGTCCTCTTCCCGCTTGCGCTTCGTCGCATCGGGAGGCTCGTGGAGCTCGTCGCGAGTGACCGCCAGCACCACCCCACGCTCGCGCAGCTCGGCGATCTGGTCCACGTCGGCATACAGGTGCCCGCCGGGCAGCGGCCGCGTGTGGACGATCACGCCCTCGAAGATGTCCAGCTGCATGTCGGCGAGGACGTGCTCGACTACGCCGATCTTCTTGCCGCTGCTGTCGAAGACCGGAGTCCCCTGCTCGAGGACGGTGTAGGCGGTGGGCGGGCCGAGGTCCTCCACGCCGCGGAGGTTACGCCCGCGGCTGGCGGCACGCCGTGCGATGAGATCCGGGCGCAGGAACGGTCTAGCCTGCGGAACCAACGAGGAGGAGGAGCCTGTGCCCGACACACCCCGCCTGAAAGCCGTGCGCGCCTGCTACGCCGCCTACGAGTCCGGCGACCGGGACGTCGTCGAGGAGCTGCTGGCCGACGACTACACGTTCTACAGCCCGCCCGACCCCGGTATCGACCGCGCGACGTACTTCGAGCGCTGCTGGCCGAACGCCGAGACGATCGACGCGTTCGAGTTCAAGCGCCTGGTCGAGGTCGGCGACGAGGTGCTCGTC
>DASRIA010000055.1:0-15610 GCA_035650255.1 Solirubrobacterales bacterium | reverse complement strand
AGCTGGACCCGCACCTCGCTACTTGCGGTGATGACGGAGCACATCACCCGCGTCCTGAACCACTACCGCGGTCGCGTGTCGACCTGGGACGTCGTGAACGAGGCGCTCGCCGACGATGGCAGCATGCGCGACTGCATCTGGAACCGCGTGATCGGCGGCGACTGGGTCGAGCAGGCGTTCCGGATCGCGCGCAGCGTCGACCCCAATGTCCGCCTCCTCTACAACGAGGTGCGCGCTGACGTCCCGAACGCGAAGTACGAGGCTCTGCTCGCGATGGCCGGCGACTTCAAGTCGCGCGGCGTTCCGCTCGACGGCGTCGGGCTGCAGTTCCACCTGAGCGAGAACCATCCGACCCAGGCGCAGATGGAGGAGGCGATCCGGCGCCTCGGCGAGCTCGGCCTCGACGTGCACATCAGCGAGCTGGACGTGCCGATCTGGTACCTGGGGCCGCCCACGATCCCGGAGCGGCTCGCGCTCCAGCCGGAGATCTATCGCCGGGTGGCGGCCGCCTGCCAGGCGCAGCCGGCGTGCTTCCGGATCACGACCTGGGGATTCACCGACCGCCTCACCTACCGCTGCTGCAACGCGAAACCGCTCCCGTTCGACGAGGAGTACCGGCCCAAGCCGGCCTGGGCGGTCCTGCAGGAGGTGCTGCGCCCCGGCGGGCCGACGCGCCCGATCGCGCCACCGCCTCCGCCGCCTCCGGCTCCGCAGGCGACTGCCGCGTCGACCGGTGTGCTGACCGTCGCCGCGCGACTCAAGCGGCAGCGGCTGCGCACCCTGCTGCGGCGCCGCGCGCTGGTCGTGAAGCTGCTGCTCGGCGGCACGGATACCGCGAGCGTGCGGGTGACCGCCCGGCTGCGCGGGCGCAGGCTCGCGTCCGCCGTCGTGAACATCGCCGCCGGCCGCACCCAGACCGCGGTGGTCCCGCTCGGCTTCGGTGAGCGCCGGCGGCTGCGCCGCGCACGCCGCGGACGCATCGTGATCGAGGCTGTGGCGACTGATGCCGCCGGCCGCAGCGCGAAGGCCCGCGCCGCCCCCACCGCGCCGCGCTGAGACCGATCGCCCACGCTGTCACAAAGCGTCCTCCGGCGCTCAGCGTCCGCTTGGTTCTGCCGATAGGAGCCAGGAGTCCCCGGACGCGGACATGACCATGGATCCTCAAGAGCAAGGCCGCTGGCTCGGCGTCGGCCATTCGAGCGACAACGACGCGCGCGTGGCGGGCACGCGGGCAGCCGAGCAGGCCCTGGCGGGAGACGACCCCGCCCTCCTGATCGTCTTCGCGTCGGTCCGCTATGACCTTCCGGCCTTGCTCGCGGCAATCTCCGCGCAGGCCGGCGATGTCCCTCTGGTCGGCTGCTCGACGGCCGGTGAGATCGCGGCCGCCGGGCCCGACGACGCCGGCGTCGTGGTGACGGCGCTCGGCGGGCCGGGCTTCTCGATCGAGACTACGGTTGCGCGCGGAGCCAAGCAGCACCTGCGCCAGGTGGGCGCGGAGGCGGCCACGTGTGCGGCTGCGGTGGCGTCCCGGCCGCACCGCGTCCTGATGCTGCTCACCGACGGCCTGGCCGGTGACCAGTCCGAGATCGTGCGCGGCGCCTACGGGGTGGTCGGCGCCGGTGTGCCGCTGGTCGGCGGCTGCGCCGGTGACGCCCTGCGCATGGAGGCGACGCATCAGTTCTACGGAACCGAGGTCATGACCGACGCCGTCGTCGGCGCGGCGATCGGCTCGGACGGCCCGCTCGGGATCGGGGTGCGCCACGGATGGCGGCCGGTCGGAGAGCCGATGCTCGTCACGCAAAGCTCCGACAACCGTGTGCATTGCATCGACGACAGGCCCGCGCTGGACGTGTACCTCGAGCGGCTCGACGCGCCGCCCGACGTGCGTGACGATCCGGCGTCCTTCACCCGGTTCGCCCAGACGCACCCGCTGGGGCTCGCGGGCCGCAGTGGGGAGGCCCAGGTCCGGTTCGTCAGCGACGCGGGCTTCGAGGACCGCTCTCTGGGCTGCATCGCCGAGGTGCCCCAGGGGCGCCTGGCGTGGTTGATGGAGGGGGATGATGCCTCGGTCCTGGCCGCCACGGACGCGGCCTGTGAGGACGCGCTCGCGCCTCTCCGGGGACAGCGCCCCATCGGCCTGATCGCGTTCGACTGCATCGCCCGCCGGGGAGTGCTCGGCGAGCAGGGCGTGCGGACCGAGGTGGAGCGTGTGGCCCACAACGGCCAGGGCGCGCCGGTGGCCGGCTTCTACACCTACGGCGAGATCGCGCGCACGCGGGGAGTGTCCGGCTTCCACAACCAGACGCTCGTCGTGCTCGCGGTCGGTTAGCGCCTTGCGCTCGATCGTCAACTGGTCCACGCAGCAGCTGGCCGAGTTCCTCGCGCTGGTCTCATCGTGCACGGACATCGGCGACGCAAACCAGAACGCCGTCGAGCGCGCGGCGGAGGCCCTCGAGGCGGAAGTCGGCGCCCTGATACGCGTCGGCGTCGTGGAGGCCTCGATCGGGTTTCCGCTCGACCAGGTGCCCCATGCCGAAGTGGCAGCGGTCGTCGAGGACGGCCGCGACTGGATCGAGATCCCGGACCTGGGCCGCCTGAACGCGGTCTCGGTCGTCCTCGAGGACGACGCGGCGACGCACCTGGTGATCGCGCGGCGCGAGGACGCGTTCGACTCGGAGGAGCTGGGCCTGCTGCGGGCGATGGGCCGCGTGCTGACGCTGACGCTGCGCATGCTGCGGGGACTGGCCGCGGAGCGCACCCTGCGCGAGAACGCCGAGCGCGAGCGTGCCGAGCGCGAGCAGGCCGAGGCCGCCTACCGGCGGCTGGTCGAGCGGCTGCCGGCGATCGTCTACCGCGCCGAGGTGGGCGAGACGGGGGCGTGGACCTACGTGAGCCCGCAGATCGAGTCGATCCTGGGTTTCTCCCCGCAGGAGTGGTGCGCGGATCCGACGCTTTGGGAAAGCCGGCTGCATCCGGAGGATCGCGAGCGCGCGATCGCCGATGAGGACGCCGCCGTGCGCGGCGACGAGGTCGGCAGCATCGACTACCGGATGCTGGCGCGCAACGGGCGCGTGGTGTGGCTCGCCGACGACGCCGTCCTGGAGCGTGACGAGCACGGTGAGATGCACTGGCACGGCGTCCTGTACGACATCAGCGACCGCAAGCGCGCCGAGGCGGAGCTCGAGCTGCGCGCCGCCCAGCAGGCGGCGGTCGCCCGCCTCGGGCAGGGCGCGCTCGAAGGCCAGGAACTCGCCGGCCTGATGCAGGAAGCGGTCGCGACGGCAGCGGCGATCCTCGATGTCGAGTGCGCCCATGTCCTCGAGCTCGATGCGGACTCCCGGGGCTTTGCCGAGCGGGCGACGGTGGGGTGGCCGGAGGAGCATCAGGGCGGCACGGCGATCCCGGCCGGCCAGGGTGTCCTGGCCCGCCATGCGATCGACCGCGGCACGCGCACGGTCGTGCGCGACTGGTCGGAGGAGCAGCGCTTCGCGCAGCTGCCCGCGCTCCAGGGATGCGATCTGCGCAGCGGCATGGCCGTGATCATCGATGGGCCGGGGCAGCCGTTCGGCGTGCTCGAACTGCACTCACGCCGGCTGAACGCGTTCGGCGCCGAGGACGTGAACTTCGTGCAGTCGCTGGCGAACGTGCTGGCCGAGGCGATCGACCGGCGTGCCGCCGAGGACGAGATGCGCCGCCGGGCCCTGCACGACCCGCTCACGCTGCTGCCGAACAGGACGCTGTTCGGCGACCGCCTCGCGCACGCCCTGCTCCAGTCGCGCCGCCGCGGCACGCTCACAGCGGTCCTGTTCTGCGACATCGACCACTTCAAGCTCATCAACGACAGCCTCGGCCACGCCGCCGGTGACGAGCTGCTGACCGGCGTCGCGCCGCGGTTGAAAGAGGCTCTGCGCCCGGGAGATACCGTCGCTCGCTTCGGCGGCGACGAGTTCGCGGTGCTCGTCGAGGATCTGAGCGACGAGCGGGAGGCGGTGGAGGTGGCGGAGCGCATCGGCGCGCTGTTCACCCGCCCGTTCGTGCTGAGCGGCATCGAGCACTTCGTCACTGTGAGCGTCGGGATCGCGATTGCGCGCGAAGCGGGCGAGCGCCCCGAGACCCTGATCCGCGACGCGGACGCCGCGATGTACCGCGCGAAGGAGCGCGGCCGCGGCCGCTACGAGCTGTTCGACCAGGGGATGCGGGCGCGCGCGGTGGAGCGGCTGCAATTGGAGAACGAGCTGCGCCGGGCGATCGGCCGCGACGAGCTGCGCGTCCACTACCAGCCCATCGTGTCGCTCGATTCCGGGGCCGTGATCGCGTTCGAGGCGCTCGTGCGCTGGCAGCACCCGCGCCGCGGCCTGATCGCGCCCTCCGAGTTCATACCGACCGCGGAGGAGAGCGGAGCGATCGAGTCGCTCGGCCGCTGGGTGCTGGAGGTCGCCTGCCGCCAGGCGGCCGCGTGGCACGCCGGCAACCCCGACGGCCTTCCGGTCGGGATGTCGGTCAACCTGTCGGCCCGCCAGGTCGCCCAGCCGGACCTGCCGCAGCTCGTCGGTGAGGTGCTCACCTCCACCGGCCTCGATCCCTCGGCGCTCAGCCTCGAGATCACGGAGAGCTCGCTCGTCGAGGAGTCGGCGGCGCCGGTCGAGAACCTCGCCGCGCTGCGCGCGATGGGCGTGCGACTCGTGATCGACGACTTCGGCACGGGCTATTCGTCGCTCGCGTATCTGCGACGGTTCCCGCTCGACGCGATCAAGATCGACCGCTCGTTCGTCGAAGGGCTGGGCGTCGAACACGACAGCGCCGCGATCGTCGACGCCCTGATCGCCATGGCGGGGGCGTTGTCGCTGGGCGTGATCGCCGAGGGAGTCGAGACGACCACCCAGATCGAGGAGCTGAAGCGACTCGGATGTCACCGGGCGCAGGGCTTCTACTTCGCTCCGGCGCTGCGGGCGGATGCGGCGCACGCGGCGATCGCGGCGGGCACGCGCTTGCTGCGACCGCTACCCGGGCGCTAGAGCGTCCAGAGGCGCGCGCCGGCTACTCGGGCCGGTGGCAGACGGCCTCGATGTTGTTGCCGTCGGGGTCGAACACGAACGCGCCGTAGTAGTCCGCGTGGTAGTGCTGGCGCACGCCCGGCTTGCCGTTGTCGGTCGCCCCGGCGGCAATCGCAGCCGCGTAGAAGGCGTCGACGGTCTTGCGGTCCGGGCTCGTGAAGGCGAGGTGCACGGGACCGCTGCGCTCCCTGGCTCCGACCCAGAACTCGGGCTTCCCCGCGTTTCCAAAGCCGCAGGAGATGCCCTCGACCTCCAGCACAACGCCGTAGCCGAGAGGCGCCAGCGCGGCCAGGTAGAAGGCCTTGCTGCGCTCGTAGTCGGCGACGCCCAGGATCAGGTGGTCAAGCATGCCTCGATGCTACCGCCGCCGACAGGGAGCATTAAGGTGCGCCCCCTTGATTCCGCTTCGCGACAACATCCCGAACGACCGCTTCCCGGTCGTGACGCTGGTCTTCATCGCGATCAACGTGGCCGTGTTCCTGTTCCTCCAGGGGCCGTCGTTCTCGTTCTCCGGTGGGGACGCCGTGGACACCAAGCCGGTGGTCGAGTACGGCGCGATCCCGTACCGGATCACCCATCCGGACAAGGAATGCGACCTCGTGCCGGCGGAGCGGACTACCGCAAACATCGACACGCAAGTGTGCGAGGGGACGCCCGAATACGAGGAAGCCACGGCGGCGAATGCGATCGAGGACCTCAACGAGCCACATCCCTTCATCACGATCTTGACGTCGATGTTCATGCATGGGGGCTGGCTGCACATCATCTTCAACATGCTGTTCCTGTGGATCTTCGGGAACAACGTCGAGGATGCGATGGGCAGGGTCCGATACGTCGCCTTCTACCTGCTCGGCGGCGTGGCCGCGGCCTTGGCGCAGGTGGCGGTGTCGCCCGACTCCACGATCCCGCTGGTCGGGGCGAGCGGCGCGATCGCCGCGGTGCTGGGCGGCTACGCGCTGCTGTATCCGTTCGCGCGGGTGCTGACCCTCTTCTTCGCGTTCTTCATCTTCATCCTCGAGGTCCCGGCGCTGGTCCTGCTCGGGATCTGGATCGTGCTCCAGTTCCTGCCGGCCGTGGGCCAGCTCGCGACGCCTGAGCTCGGCGACAGCGGGGGCGTCGCGTACTTCGCCCATATCGGGGGCTTCCTGTTCGGGCTGGCGGCCGTGCACCTGTTCGCGCACCGGCGCAGCAGCGAATATCGCGGACGCGAGCCAAGGTACCCGGTCTACTGAGCCATGCAGGTGGTGGTGCAGGTCCTGTTGCTCGGCTTCATCGCGCTGTTCGCCGGGCTGACCATCGAGGTGATCGCGACCTCCGGATTCGACATCCTTTCCGCGGTAGCGTTGTTCATCTTGGCCCTGATCGCGATCCCCGTGATCGGAGGACTGTTCAGCCAACCGCCGGATGACTGACGAGCGAAAATCCCCATTGATGGGAGGGCGGCGGCGCAGGCGCCGCCTGCCGCGCGGCCTTACCCTCGTGCTGGTCCTGGGAGTCGTCGCATGGGGAGCGCTCGCCGTGCTCGACGCAGGGCAGGAGGAGCCGTCCTCCTCTCGCGGCACCGCGGTGGAGCGCACCGATCCGAACGACGCGAACCCGCCCCGGCTGCTCGACGACGCGCGCACGCCGCCGGCTGCGGCATCGCCCGAGCGGGCCTCCAGGTTCTCGGTCAACCTGGCCGCTGCGGACTCGGTGCAGAAGCAGTTCGTGCGCACGCCGCGCGCCGGGTTGCTGTTCGACGTCCGCACCGGCCGCGTGCTGTGGCGCCACAACGCGCAGCGGCGGCTGCCGATCGCGAGCCTGACGAAGCTGATGACCGCCCTCCTGATCGTGGAGCGAGAGGATCCGCACGACCGCGTGCGCATCACACGCCGTGCGACCCGCACACCCGGCTCCGCGATGGGCGTCCTGCCCAAGGGCAAGAAGGTGCAGCTGGAGGCGCTGCTGAACGGCCTGCTGCTGGTGTCGGGCAACGATGCCGCGGTGGCGCTGGCGCAGCACAGCGCCGGGAGCGTGCCGGCCTTCGTGCGCGCGATGAACGAGCGCGCCCTCGAGCTGGGGCTGGAGTGCACGCGGTTTTCCTCACCGCACGGGCTGAAGGATGCCGGGAACCGCTCGTGCGCCGCAGACCTCGCCGCGCTCGCGCGCATCGACCTGCACCTGCGGCGGATCCGTCGCATTGCCGGTCGCGAGCGCGCGATCCTGAAGTTCCCGATCGAAGGCGGGCGGCTCTTCCTCTACAACAACAACCCGTTGATGCGGCAGGGCGTGAAGGGCGTGACCGGCCTGAAGACCGGCTACACCCGCCGGGCGGGCCGCTCGATCGTCGCGACTGCGCGGCGGGGCAAGGTCGAGCTCGGTGTGGTGCTGCTGCGCTCCTACGACCCTGCCACGCAGGCCCGCAAGCTCCTCGAGCGCGGGTTCAAGACGCTGCGCGCCGCAAACCGGCCCTAGCAGGGCCGAACTGGTACGGCAGCGAGGCGACGTGCGCGCAGAACGCGGCCACGACCGCGGGGTCGAACTGCGTCCCGGCGCAGGCGCGCAGCTCATCGAGCGCTTCGTCGACCGCGCGCGCGGCGCTGTACGGGCGTGAGGTGATCATCGCGTCGAACGCGTCGCAGACCGCCACGATGCGCGCTCCGAGCGGGATCTCCTCGGCCGCGATGCCCTCCGGGTAGCCGGACCCGTCCCATCGCTCGTTGCACGACCGCACGATCTTGGCGATGGGGAGCATGGCCGGCGCGACGCTCAGGATGCGCTCGCCGACCAGGGGATGCCGTCGTACCACCGCCCATTCCTCGTGGGTGAGGGGACCGGGCTTTCGCAGGATCTCCTCCGGGATCGCCATCTTGCCCACGTCGTGCAGCTCGGCCGCCCGCACGACCTCGTCGAGCTCCTCCGGGATCAGCGACAGCCGCGTGCCGACTCCCATCGCGAGATTGGCGACCGCCTTCAGGTGGTTGCCGAGCGCAGGCTCGCGCTCGTGGAGGACCTGCAGCAGGATGTCACGTGCCTGGCGGGTGGCCGATGAGCGCCGGTCCTCCTTCTGCGCGTACATCCGCTGGTCGGCCACGCGCAGCGCGAGCGTCGCGTCACGGGCTTCGTGCGGCAGCATGACCGTGCCGTGGGAGGCCTTGATGGAGAAGCCGTCGCCCTTCTCGGACAGGGCCGAGGAAGCAAGTCCGATGATCGTCTTCGCGCTGGTCGCACCGGTCATCACCAGGACGCAGAACTCGTCGCCGCCGATCCGGTAGGCATGCCCGTAGGGCCTGATCGCCCGGTCGAGGTTGCTGCCCAGGCGCGCGAGCAGCACGTCCCCGGCCGGGTGCCCGAACGTGTCGTTGTAGTGCTTGAAGCCGTCCAGGTCGAACATCACGAGGATGCGCGGAGACGCCGCGCTGGCGACGTGCAGCTCGTGGCGGAGGTCGGTCATCAGCTTGCGCCGGTTCCCGAGCGTCGTGAGCAGGTCCGTCTCGGCCTCGCTGCGCGCAGCGGCGAACATCTGGCGGGACTCCCTGAACGCGACCGCGGCCCGCGAGATCAGGGCCAGCAGGGTCCCGGCCGCCAGCACGATCGCGGCCAGGCCAACGGAGCGGAACTGGCCCACGACCAGCAACGCGAGTGCGATTCCCGCCGCCAGGGATGTGGCGCCGAGGCGCCGCGTGCGCCTCAGGCGCACCGGCATCGACTCCTCGCGGGGCTGCCACGCAGCGTAGGCGAGTACCAGTCCGCCCGCCAGCCACAACGAGTCCAACAGGGTGCCGGACGCGTAGCCATGGGACACCGTGCGCACCAGGAACGCGGTCGCGGCGACGCCGGCCAGGGCGAGTCCCACCACGGCGGCGGTCCACGTGCGGTTGGGCCGCCAGCCGGTGATCGCCTGCACCCACACCACGCACGCGAGCAGCATCAGTGCTCCGAGTGGGTAGGCGAGCTTGAACATGACGGCCACCGTGTCTGCGTCCTTGTCCGTCAGGAACGTCGCGTGCATGACCGCGGCGCTCAGCGCGCCTGCCGCCAGCGACACGATCAGGCCGTCGAGCAGGATGGTCGACTCGAAGGGCGTCACGCGTGAGCGCACGAGGTTGACCACGGCATAGCCCGCGGCGACGGCGAACGGGAGCAGCAGGGCGTCGGCGAGCGGGAACGCATTCACGCCCTGCTCGGCGCCTCCGCCGCTTGCGTAGAAGACCGATCCCATGAACCAGGCGCCAAAGGCCGCGGAGGCTGCTGCCCAGGCCCTGCGCTCGTCGGGCACGAGACCGCCGCGGGCCACGCCCGCGCCCAGCACCACCAGCCCGAGTCCGTAGAAGCTCCAGTTCGAGACCAGCTCCCCGCTGTCGGGCTCGGACAGCAGGGCATTTGCGGCGTGCGCCGCGAGCCCCGCGAAGGCTGCGCCCAGCACTATCGACGCAGGCTTTGCGTTCCTGAAGACGTCCGTGTCCAATTGATTTTCGATCCCGGGGAGCCGGCAGGTGAGGGCCCAGGTCGCCACCTGTCCTCGACTTGATCGGCGGCTCGCGGGTTTTTGTTACTCCAGGCGGCCCGGAATGGCCACCTGATCGGGATCAGCCGGAGTCGTCGAACTGGCCGCCGCTGCCCCCGCCCCCGCCGCCGCCGGTGCGCTTCGGCGCCGGCTTCGGGGCCGGCCGGGGCGCCGGCGTCGGCCGGACCTGTTGCTGCGTGTACGTCTCCCCGCTGGTCGAGAGGCCCTGCGTCCCGCTCACCGGGTAGCCGTTGCCGTTCTGGAAAGAGCCGTTCTGGAAGCGCTCGTCCTCGCTGTAGGGCCTCCGCGCCGTTGCCGCGGCAAGTGCCGCCCGGCGCTCGGCCGCTGCCCGCCGCGCCGCCCTGGCCCGCCGCTGGCGCGCGAGCGCGCGCGCCTCGGCCTCGCGCCGTGCCTGCGCGGCGGCCAGCGTGGCACGCGGGTGGGCGAGCTGCGGCCTCTCGGTCACGCGCCGGATCTCCCCGCTGTCCGGCGCGCCCTGGCCGTTCAACCAGATCACGACGCCGATACCGACGAGGACGGCGAGCAGGGCCATCAGCGGAAGCTCGAGATCGAAGGCCGAGCGGGCACGGCCGTCGCGGCGCGCGCGCAGGTGCATCATCGCGCGCTGCGGGCCGTCGAATGGAGCCCAGTGGCGGGTCATCCCGACGGACAGCCGACAGGCTTGGGGGTGCCCGGTATCAGGCAGGAATCCTGGCGTGCGGGCGGCTTGCCCTTGCGAATCCGGAACCGCGTGTACTTCCCGATCACATCCGACCTCGTGACGAACACCCTCAGTATGGCGCGTGTGCGCAGGGTGCGTCCCTCCAACCGGCGAATTCTTGTCAGCCGGGTGGGAGGCAGGACCGGAACCGCCCCCGCCGAGGCTTTCATCGAGACGGTGCGATTGGCGCTCTTGAAGGGACATCCGCGGCCGTTGCAGCGGATCTTCACCAAGGAGCCCGGTGGCGCGTCCACGCTCAGCCGGCGGATCCTGGCCCCGCGGCGGCTCACGCGGCCCGCGATCCGCACGACCGGGAACGGGCTCATGAGGCGGAACGCCTTGACGCCCGGGCTGCCGGCGCTCCCGCCGACGACGATGGGAATCGACTCGACGTCCCTCCCGTTGGTGGTCACCTGAAGCGAGACCTGGTAGAGCCCGGGCACCGGGAAGGTGACGGTCGCGCTCGGCCCGGTCGCATCCTCGAAGATCCCGTCGCCGTTGAGGTCCCACCGCTCGGCGCTGGGAGGGATCGCCGAATCCGGGTCCACGGACGTCGATACGAGGCTGATCGGCAGCCCCGCGACGGGCGCGGCCGGGAAGTACACGAACGAAGCGGCGGGTGGAGCGTTGTTCGGGGAATGGACGACGATCTCCTTGCGCACCTCCTCGACCACGTTCAGGTCGACGTCCAGGATGCGCATGCCGATCTCGTAGGTGCGCACGTTGTGGAACACGCGCGGCGCGGTGCGCCCGGTGTGGTCGGGGTAGATCCCGTCCTCGTTGAGGTCCCATTCGTAGTGGGGCTGATCGGCGGGGTGCGCGGTCAGCCGGATCGTCTGGTTCACGATCACACTGGACGGAGACCACGTGAAGTCGGCCGCGGACGCGGCCGAGGGCGCCACGAGGAGCAGCGCGATGCCTGATAGGACGGACGCCAGCAGGAGCCTTTTCCGTCGTTCGGGTAAGTGTGCGTCCGCAGGGGACACCGAGACCTCCAGAGGGTGCGGCGGCGCAATATAGCGACGGGTTCGGCTGTCACCGGGACGCCGGCGTCCCGGTCCGGTCGTTTCGCGCGCTATTTGCGCGGCTAACCGGGGGCGATCGGGCGGACCGTACCATCCTCCTCGTGGCCGTCGCGATCGCATCCGGGCTGGAAAAACACGTGGCCGGCATGCCCCTGCTCGCGGACGTGTCGTTCAAGCTCGAGCGAGGGGACCGGCTCACGCTGTCGGGCCGCAACGGCTCCGGCAAGACGACGCTCCTGCGCATGCTCGCTGGAGAGACCCCTGTGGACGGAGGCGAGCTGGTGCTGGAAAAGGGCGCGCGGATCGCGCTGCACGACCAGCGGCCCCCGCGGGAGCGGGAGCTGAGCCTGCGCGAGTACGTCCTGTCCGGCTGCGCGGACCTCGTGGCGCTGGAGGAGGAGCTGCGCAGGCTCGAGCAGGCGATGGCGGGCGGCGCGTCCGACCCGGCGACGCTGGCCGGCTACGCGACGGCGCAGGAGCGCCTCGAGCACGCCGGCTACGACTGGCGGCGGCGCGCGATGGCCGTCGTGCGCGGCCTGGGGTTCGCGGACTCCGACCTCGACCGGGCGCTGCGCACCTTCTCCGGCGGCGAGTTGACGCGCGGCTCCCTGGCCCGCACCCTGGCGGGCGACCCCGACCTCCTGCTGCTCGACGAGCCCACCAACCACCTCGACGTCGAGTCCCTGGAGTGGCTCGAGCAGCAGCTCACGTCGCTGGACGCGGCCGTGGTGCTGGTCGCGCACGACCGCTGGTTCCTGGAGTCGGTCGGGACCGCGGTGCTGGAGCTGGAGGCCGGCCGCGCGCGGTTCTTCGCCGGCCCGTGGCACGCCTGGCGCCAGGAGCGCGCCGCGCGCGAGCTCGCGCTGGGCCGCGCGATCGAGCGCCAGCAGGCGGAGATCGAGCGGCTCGAGCGCTTCGTCAACCGCTTCCGGGCCGGCACCCGCTCGCGCCAGGCGCAGTCCAAGGTGAAGCGGCTGGAGAAGATCGACCGGCTGGAGCGCGACCCGACGGACGGGCGCGGGCCGGCGATCCGCTTCGGCGCCGCCTCGCGGACCGGGCGCGTGGTCCTCGAGCTCGAGCACGCCCGGATCGGGGTGGGGGACCGCGTGCTGATGGACGACGCCGACCTGTGGTTGGAGCGGGGGGAGCACGTGGCGCTCGTGGGGCCCAACGGGTCGGGCAAGACGACCCTGATCGAGACGCTCGCCGGGCGGCGCGAGCTGGAGCGCGGGAAGCTGCGGCGCGGTCACAACGTGGAGCTCGCATTCCTGTCCCAGCACGCCGAGGAGATCGGGCGCGAGGGCACGGTCCTGGACGCCGCGCAGCGCGCCACCGGGATGACCCCCGGGAAGGCACGCGCGCTGCTGGGCCGGTTCCTGTTCTCGGGAGACGACGTGATGAAGGAGGTCGCGGTCCTGTCGGGCGGCGAGCTGCGGCGCCTGTCGCTGGCGATCCTCGTCGCGTCGGGCGCGAACGCCCTGATCCTCGACGAGCCCACGAACCACCTCGACCTCGAGAGCCGTGAGGCGCTCGAGGATGCGCTGCGCGGCTTCGACGGGTCCGTGCTGCTCGTGTCGCACGACCGCGCCCTGCTGGACGCCGTCGGCACGCGGACGATCGCGCTGGAGGACGGCGCGCTGCGCTCATATGAGGGCGGCTGGGCCGACTACGTACGCGTGCGCGAGGAGCGCAAGGCGGCGGAGACACCTGCGCCGCCGCAGCGAAACGGCCGCTCTCGCACGCGCAAGGCGGGAAAGCCGGCGGTGTCGAAGAACACCAAGCGCAGGATCGCGATGCTGGAGCGTGAGATCGAGGAAGCGGAGGCGGCGCTCGTCACGGTCGAAGACGAGCTCGCGGACCCCGATGCCTGGGCGACGCCGGAGCGGTCCGAGCGGTCGACCGATCGCCACCTCGCGGCCAAGCGCGCCGTCGAGGCCCTCTACGAACAGCTGTCGGAACTGGAGAGCAATTGATGTCCCGCCGTGAAGACATTCGCAACATCGCGATCGTGGCCCACGTCGACCACGGCAAGACCACGCTCGTGGACGCGATGCTGTGGCAGTCGGGAGCGTTCCGCGCCAACCAGGACGTGGCGGACCGCGTGATGGACTCGATGGACCTCGAGCGCGAGAAGGGCATCACGATCCTCGCGAAGAACACGGCTGTCCGTCACCGCGGCGTGAAGCTGAACATCGTCGACACGCCCGGCCACGCCGACTTCGGCGGCGAGGTCGAGCGCGGGCTGACCATGGTCGACGGCGTGCTGCTGCTCGTGGACGCATCGGAGGGGCCGTTGCCGCAGACGCGGTTCGTGTTGCGCAAGGCGCTCGAGGCAAGGTTGCCGGTGGTCCTCGTCGTCAACAAGGTGGACCGCCCCGACGCCCGCATCGCCGATGTCGTGAACGAGGTCTACGACCTGTTCCTGGATCTCGACGCCGACGAGGAGCAGATCGAGTTCCCCATCGTCTACACGAACGCCCGGGCGGGCTGGGCCTCGCTCGAGGAAGGGATTGAGGGCACCGACCTGGAGCCGCTGCTCGACCTGATGCTCGAGCGGATCCCCGCTCCGGAGTACGACCCCGGCCATCCCCTGCAGGCGCACGTCACGAATCTCGACGCGTCCCCGTACCTGGGCCGGCTGGCGCTGTGCCGGGTGCGGCAGGGCACCATCCGCGCCGGGCAGCCGGTCGCCTGGTGCCGGTCGGACGGGCGCATCGACCGCGCGACGGTGAGCGAGCTGTACGTGACCGAGGCGCTCGACCGCGTCGCGGCCGAGGAGGCCGGCCCGGGAGAGATCATCGCCGTCGCGGGGCTGCCGGACATCACGATCGGCGAGACGCTCGCAGACGCCGACGACCCCCGGCCGCTGCCGGTGATCAGCGTGGACGAGCCCTCGCTGTCCGTCGTGATCGGGATCAACACGTCCCCGCTTGCGGGTCGCGACGGGAGCAAGCTGACCGCGCGTCAGGTGCGCGCCCGCCTGGACCAGGAGCTGGTCGGCAACGTGTCGATCCGCGTGCACGACACCGAGCGGCCGGATGCCTGGGAAGTGCAGGGGCGGGGAGAGCTGCAGCTCGCGGTGCTGGTGGAGCTGATGCGCCGCGAGGGCTTCGAGCTGACCGTGGGCCAGCCCCAGGTCGTGACCCGCGAGATCGACGGCGAGGTGCACGAGCCGATCGAGCGGCTCGCGATCGACATCCCGGAGGACTACGTCGGCGTGACCACGCAGCTTCTCGCACTGCGCAAGGGGCGGATGGAGCAGATGGTCAACCACGGCACGGGCTGGGTGCGCATGGAGTACCTGGTGCCCGCGCGCGGCCTGATCGGCTTCCGGACGGAGTTCCTGACGGAGACGCGCGGCACAGGGTTGCTGCACCACGTGTTCGACCGCTGGGAGCCGTGGGCCGGCGAGCTGCACACTCGTCCCACGGGAGCGCTGGTCGCCGACCGGCCGGGAACGGCGGCGAGCTTTGCGCTGTTCGGGCTGCAGGAGCGCGGCACCATGTTCGTCGAGCCCGGCGAGGAGGTCTACGAGGGCATGATCGTGGGCGAGAACGCACGTGCCGACGACCTCGACGTGAACGCGGTGAAGGAGAAGCATTTGACGAACATGCGGTCGTCCACCGCCGACGTGCTCGTGCGGCTGGTGCCGGCGCGCCGCCTGTCGCTCGACCAGGCGCTCGAGTTCCTGCGCCCCGACGAATGCGTCGAGGTGACGCCCGGCTCGGTGCGCCTGCGCAAGGCTGAGCTGGACAAGACGACGCGGCTGAAACTCGCCCGTAAGGCCCGGGCCGTGGTACCGTGAACCGGTAGCTTCATCGCTCGTTTGGGTCTGTCTCTCTTCCTTCCGTGCGTGCCCGCCACAGAGGGTCAGGAAGGAGTCACATGTCTAGCTCGGCCGACAGGGCTCCTGCGGACATGGCTGCCCGGCTCGAGGGACTGCGAGCCGAAGCCCGCTATCGCCGCGAGCGCCTGGACCTCTACCGCGCGCGAGCCTACGGATCGGGTCTGGTGACAGAGGCCGGCATGCGTCTGCGCGAGCGGGAGTGCGAGAACGCCGAACAGCGGTTGCGCCTGGCACAGAGCGAGGCCGCCGCCCACGAGCAGTCCGAGAGGGGAGCACCATGGGAGAGGTCTTGAGCATCATCGCAATCGCAGTGCTGCTGGTCCTGATCGTGGTCAGCGTGCGAAAGCAGCGCGCCATGACCGCGGACGAGGATGCAGAGCTGGAGGCCCGCCTCGGCACCGACGATGCCCAGGCCCAGCGGGCGGCGGCGAGCCTCGCCGACGTCCGAGCCGCACGGGACTGAGCCGGGTCGGCTCG
>DASRIA010000054.1:0-17962 GCA_035650255.1 Solirubrobacterales bacterium | reverse complement strand
AGCGATTCTAGAGTCCCCGGGGTCCGCGATACTCGCCGTGTGTCGCAGGAGAACGTCGAACTCGTGCAGCGGGGCCTCGAAACCTTCAACCGGGGGGAGTGGGACGAGGTGTTCGAGCGCTGGTTCCACCCGGAGATCGAGTGGTCCGACCCGCCCGGCTTCCCCGGCGGCGGAGTGCATCGCGGACGGGCGGCTGTGCTGGCGCGGTTCCGAGAGCTGGAGGAGATGCTGGAGGGATTCTCCGTTCAGCCGGAGGAGTTCTTCGACGCGGGCGGCCAGGTGGTCTGTTTCGTGCGCACCGGCGGCCGCGGGCGCACCAGCGGCATCGACGTGTCGCGTCCGGTCGCATGGATCCTGACCGTCAGCGACGACTTGATCGTGAGAGTCGTCGGCTACGAAGATCGCGCCGCAGCGTTGGCCGACGCCGGCCTCCCGGCGGCCGGGAGCTGAACTTCGGCGATCTGCACCCACCTGTCGGGTGCGAAACGCCAAAGTCCGCGTGGGCCGGTCAGCGAGCGCGCGCGGCGCGCTCCGCCTCCACCGCGTCGTGGAACCACTCCAGCCGCAGGATCTTGCCGTCGCGCAGCGTCCACACGTGCTGCTCGGGGACCTCGATCCGGGCGCCGCTGTCGCGCCCGGTGGCGATGTACGTCGTGTACGCCAGGATGCGATCTCCCAGGTCCACGAGCTCGTGCACGTCGTTGTCGCGCTCGCTGAACGAGGCGTCGAGGTTCTCGAACACCTTCGCGTAGCCGTCGTGCCCCCGCCGGATCCCCGGATCGACCGCGTGGTCGGGGTTCACGAACTCGAAGTCCGCGTGCAGGAGCTCGAGCGACGCGGCGCGGTCTTCGTGCCATGTCTCGTACATGCGGCGCACGAGCCGCACGTTCTCGCTTTCCTGGCCCGGCATCCGGCTAGAGGTCCCGGGCTGCCTGCTCCGCCTCGGCGGGGTCGTGGAACCAGCGCAACTCGACGATCTTGCCGTCGCGCAGCGTCCACAGGTGCTGTTCGGGGATGTCCACCTCGGCGCCGCTCCCGCCGCCCCGCGCTTTGAAGATGGTGTGCCACAGCAGGCGGTCACCGAAGTCGACTACCTCGCCGAGCACGTGGCTGTACGAGTCGAACGAGCCGGCGAGGTTCCGCAGCGCGATCGCGAAGCCCTCGTGCCCGCGGCGGGTGCCCGGCTCGACCGCGTAGTCCGGGTTGACCCACGCCGCCTCGGGGTCGAGCAGCTCGAACACGGTGTCGAGGTCCATTGCATCCCACGCCTCGTACATGCGGCGCAGGACCTGGATGTTGTCGTTCTCTGGCATCGTGGCGTGATTGTCCCGGCGCTCGGTCCGCGAATATAGGGGACATGGACCTGTCCGTCCTCTTCCTCGGCACTGCCGGATCGATGCCCACGGTGCAGCGGGCTCCGGCCAGCGCGCTCGTGCGCCGCGGCGGTGACCGCATCTTGCTCGACTGCGGCGAGGGCACGCAGCGCCAGCTGCTGCGCAGCGTCGGGCTCCCCGACCTCGAGCAGATCTTCCTGACCCACTACCACGCGGATCACTTCCTGGGCCTGCCCGGAATGCTCAAGACGTTCGCGCTGCGCGGCCGCGAGGTCCCGCTCACCGTGTACGGGCCCCGTGGGCTGCAGTCGCTGATGTCGGACCTGCGCCGCGTGTACGGGAAGCTCACATACGAGATCCGGCTCCAGGAGCTCGCGCCCAGCGACGCCGTGCCGTTCGACGGCTTCTGCGTGGGCGCCTTCGGCGTCGAGCACCGGCTCGAGGCGCTCGGCTATGCGGTCTTCGAGGACGCGCGGCCGGGGCGGTTCGACCTCGACCGGGCGCGCGACCTGGGCGTCCCGGAGGGACCGGAGTTCGGGCGGCTGCAGCGCGGCGAGGCGGTCACCGCCGGCGGCCGCACGATCGCACCCGACGAGGTGATGGGGGAGCCGCGCCCGGGCCGCCGGCTCGTCTTCACCGGCGACACCGAGCCCTGCGCCGCGACCGTGGCCGTCGCGGCGGGCGCCCAGCTGCTCGTGCACGACGGGACGTTCGCGGACGAGGAGGCCGCGCGGGCCGCCGAGACCGGCCACTCGACCGCGCGCCAGGCGGCCGAGGTCGCGCGCGAGGCGGACGTGTCCCTGCTCGCGCTCACCCACCTGTCCTCGCGCTACTTCGCACCGGTGATCGAGAAGGAGGCGCGCTCCGTGTTCGAGCGCACCGTGGTCCCGCGCGACTTCGACGTGGTCGAGGTGCCGTATCCGGACTCCGGCCGCGAGCCGGAGCTGATCCGCTGGAAGGAGTACAAAGAGCGGCTCCTTGCGGAGCCGGTCGCCGAGAGCTCGTCGGAGCCGGTCGCCGAGGCTCCCTAGCGGCGGCGTCGCATGCCGTTGCTACACTCGCCCCGTCGGTTCCTTTAACCCGGTCCAGAGAGGCCAGGAAGGATCACGCTTGGAGAGCACGGGCATCGTCCTGGACAGGGACGACCTTCGTAGAGCGCTCGTACGCATTGCCCACGAGATCGTGGAGGGCAACGCCGCCGGCGATCCGCTGGCTCTGGTGGGCATCCACACCCGCGGCGCGCTCATGGCCCGCCGCCTCCGCGCGTTGATCGAGGAGCTCGCCGGACAGCCCGTCCCGCTGGGCGAGGTCGACATCACCTTCTACCGGGACGACGTCGGCTCGCGGCCGATCAGCGACGCGCCGGTCGTGCACTCCTCCCACATCGACTTCCCGCTCGAGGGCACCACGGTCGTGCTCGTCGACGACGTCCTCTACACGGGCCGCACGGTGCGGGCGGCGATCGACTCCCTGTTCGACTACGGCCGGCCCGATCGCGTCCAGCTCGCCGTGCTCGTCGACCGCGGCCACCGCGAGCTGCCGATCCGCCCCGACTACGTGGGCAAGAACCTCCCGACCTCCAGGCGCCAGCGCGTGAACGTGCGGCTCGAAGAGACCGACGGCGTCGACGAGATCGAGATTGTGACGCTCCAACCACTGGAGGCCGAATGAAGCATCTGCTTTCGATCGCCGATCTCTCGCGCGCCGACATCGAGCGCGTCATGACTGTTGCGGAGAGCTTTGCCGAAGTCGTCGAGCGCGACATCAAGAAGGTGCCGACCCTGCGTGGCCGCACCGTTGTGAACCTCTTCTACGAGGCCAGCACCCGCACCAGCTCGTCGTTCGAGCTGGCCGCCAAGCGGCTGTCGGCGGACGTGGTCGCCGTGCGCTCCAGCGGCTCGAGCGTGGACAAGGGCGAGTCCCTGCGGGACACGATCGCCACGCTCTCCGCGTACGACCCCGCCGCGATCGTGATCAGGGCGCCCTGGGCCGGTGCGGCAGACCTCGTGGCCCGGCAGACGTCGGCCTCGGTCGTGAACGCCGGCGACGGCAAGCACGAGCACCCGAGCCAGGCGCTGCTCGACGTGTACACGCTGCGCCGCCGGATGGGATCGCTGGACGGCGCCTCGATCTGGATCGTGGGGGACGTGCTGCACAGCCGCGTCGCGCGCTCCAACATCCACGCCTTCACCCGCATGGGCGCGCAGGTCACGGTCTGCGGGCCGCCCACGCTGATCCCGCGGGGTGTCGAGAGCCTCGGATGCGAGGTGCGCTACGACCTCGACGACGTGGCCGTCGCGGACGTCGTCTACGCGCTGCGGATGCAGAACGAGCGCATGGGTGCGAACCATTCCTTCGTCCCGTCGCTGCGGGAGTACATCTCGAACTACCAGATCGACAGCCGCCGGCTGAACCCGCGCCAGCTGCTGATGCACCCGGGCCCCGTGAACCGCGGCGTGGAGCTGTCCGCCGAGGTGATCGAGTCGCCCCAGGCGCTGATCGTCGACCAGGTCGCCGCCGGGCTGGTCGTCCGCATGGCGATCCTGTACGAGCTGCTAACGGGCAGCGGCCGCGACGGCACGCTTGCCGGGGCGCCCACGCCGACCGTGGAGCAGCCGGCATGAGCGCCGCGCGCTTCCCGAGGCTCCGCCTGTGCAGCCGGCCCGCCGACCCGGCGACGCTGCTGATCCGCGGCGCCCGCCTGCTCGACCCCCGGTCCGGGGTCGACGGCCCGCACGATCTACTGGTCCGCGACGGGGTCGTGGCGGATCTCGGACTGCCGGGATCGATCGACGTGCCCGACGGCGCCGAGGTGGTCGAGGGCGACGGCCAGGTCGTGCTGCCCGGGTTCGTCGACCCGCACGTGCACCTGCGCACGCCCGGGCGGGAGGACGAGGAGGACCTGGAATCGGGGTCGCGCGCCGCAGCGGCGGGCGGCTTCTGCCGGATCCTGGCGATGCCGAACACCGACCCGGTCGTGGACGCGGCGCCGGTGCTGCGCTCACTCCAGGAGCGCGCCTCCAGCGAGGCCGTCGTGCCGGTCGGGTTCCTGGCCGCGATCACGAAGGGCCAGCGGGGCACGGAGCTGACGGAGATGGTGGAGCTGTCGCGCGAGGGGGCGGCCGGCTTCAGCGACGACGGCTACCCGGTGGTCGACGCGCACCGCCTGCGCCAGGCGCTCCAGTACCAGCGGCTGGCCGGCGGAGTGCTCGCCCTGCACGAGGAGGACCCGGCGCTGTCGGGGACCGGCGCCATGCACGAGGGCGCGATCTCCACGGTGCTGGGGCTGGACGGGATCCCGTCGATCTCCGAGTCCACGATGATCGAGCGCGACGCTTCGATCGCGCGCTACGAGGACGGCGCAATCCACTGCCTGCATCTCTCCGCCGCCGAGTCCGTGACGGCGGTCGAGCGGGCGCGGGCCGCGGGCGCGCGGATCACGGCCGAGGTGACGCCGCACCACCTGGTCCTGACCGACGAGGCGGTCACGTCGCTCGACCCGCGGTTCAAGATGAATCCACCTTTGCGCGCGAGCTCCGACCGCGAGGCCTTGATCGAAGGCCTGCGCTCGGGCGTGATCGACTGTGTCGCCACCGACCACGCGCCCCACTCGCGCGAGGAGAAGGAGGCGCCCTTCGAGGAGGCGCCGATGGGCGTCACCGGCCTCGAGACCGCGTTCGCGGTCCTCTACACGGATCTCGTGCTGCCCGGCATCCTGCCGCTGGCGCTGCTCGTGGAGCGGATGACCGCGGGCGGCGGGCCCTACGGGCTGCGCGCCCCGGGCCTCGAGCAGGGCATGCCTGCGGACCTCTGCCTGGTCGATCTCGACGCGCGCTGGACCGTGGGCGAGTCCGGCTACGAGTCACGCTCCGACAACTCGTGCTTTGCCGGCCGCGAGCTCCAGGGCCGCGTGCTGATGACCCTCGCAGCGGGGTCCGTCGCCTACCGGGAGCGGGGCTTCGCGATCCGCCTCGCCGACGACCCGGGTGTGCCCGCCCGGGAGCGCGCGTGAAGCTCGACCGCTCGCGCGCCGCACTGGTGGTCGTGGACGTCCAGGAGGCGTTCCGGCCCGCGGTGCTCGATTTCGAGCGCGTGGCCGCCAGCGTCTCCGTGCTCGTCCGCGGCGCCCGCGTGCTCGGCCTGCCGACGATCGTCACCGAGCAGTACCCCCGGGGGCTCGGCAGGACGGTGCCCGAGGTGAGCGAGCACCTCGATGGGGTCGAGCCGATCGAGAAGGTCTGCTTCAGCGCGGTCCAGGCGGACGGCTTCTCGCGCGCGCTCCAGGAGGCGCGCCGCGACCAGGTGGTGCTGTGCGGCATCGAGTCCCACGTGTGCGTCAACCAGACCGCCGAGGACCTGCTGGCCGACGGCGTCGAGGTCCACGTCGCGCAGGACGCCGTCACGTCGCGGACCGCGGACAACCGCGCGCTCGGCCTGCACAAGATGGAGCGCTCGGGAGCAACCGTCACGAGCGTCGAGACGGCGCTGTTCGAGCTGCTGCGCCAGGCGGGCACGCCCGAGTTCAAGGAAGTGCAGGCGCTGATCCGGTGACCATCCCGCCGCAAACCCGTCATTCCGCTCCCGGAATGACGGCCTATGTCCTGCTGGAGGACGGGACGCGGCTCGACGGCCAGGCTGTCGGCGCACCCGGCCCGGCCCTCGGCGAGGTGGTCTTCAACACCGCCATGACCGGCTACCAGGAGGCCGTCACCGACCCCTCGTACGCGGGCCAGATCATCACCTTCACCTACCCGCTGATCGGGAACTACGGCGTGTGGGGAGACTGCGTCGAGTCCGACCGCCCGCACGCGCGCGCGGTGATCATGCGCGAGGCGACCGCGGAGGCGCCGGCGGGCTCGGACGGGTCGTGGCCGGACTGGCTGGCGCGCACCGGCGTGGCCGGGGTGAGCGGCGTGGACACCCGCGGCCTCGTGCGTCACATCCGCGACCAGGGCGCGATGCGCGGCGGCGTCTTCCCCGGGGACATGCCGGGTGACGAGGCGCGCGCGCTGATCGAGGCGGAGCCGGACATGGTGGGCCTCGACCTGGCACGGGAGGTGACGCCGGGCGAGGCGATCGTCTCGGAGGGCACCGGCCCGCACGTGGTCGCCCTCGACACCGGCATCAAGACCTCGATCGTGCGCAACCTGCAGGAGCGCGGCGTGCGGCTCACGCAGGTGCCCTGCACGACCACGGCCGCCGCGGTGCGCGAGCACGAGCCCGACGCGGTGTTCCTCGCGAACGGCCCGGGCGACCCCGCGGCGCTCGACTACGTCGTCGGCACGGTGCGCGAGCTGGTGGGGGAGGTCCCCGTGTTCGGGATCTGCCTCGGCCATCAGCTGCTCTGCCGGGCCGTCGGCCTGGAGACGTTCAAGCTGCCCTTCGGGCACCGCGGGGCGAACCACCCGGTGAAGGACCTGGAGACCGGCAAGATCGAGATCACGGCCCAGAACCACGGCTTTGCGGTCGCGGGCCCCGGTGGCGGCCACACGGTCCCGGGCGACGAGCCGGTGCGCTGGGAGACCGACTTCGGCGCCGCGGAGCTCTCGCACGTGAACCTCTACGACCGCACGGTCGAGGGGCTGGTCCTGAAGGACGTGCCCGGCGCCTGCGTCCAGTACCACCCGGAGGCCGGGCCCGGCCCGCACGACTCGCTCTACCTGTTCGACCGGTTCCTCGACCTGATCAGTGCCTAGGCGCACCGACATCCAGCGCATCCTGATCATCGGCTCGGGGCCGATCGTGATCGGCCAGGCGGCCGAGTTCGACTACTCCGGGGTGCAGGCCTGCAAGGTCCTGATGGAGGAGGGCTTCGAGGTCGTCCTCGTCAACTCGAACCCGGCCACGATCATGACCGACCCCGAGTTCGCCACCGCCACCTACATCGAGCCCCTCAACCCGGAGACAGTGGCCGCCGTGATCGAGCGGGAGCGCCCGGACGCGCTGCTGGGGACGCTCGGCGGGCAGACCGCGCTCAACCTCGCCAAGGCGCTCAAGGAGGACGGCACGCTGGAGCGCTTCGGCGTCGAGCTGATCGGCGTCGACTACGACGCAATCCAGCGCGCCGAGGACCGCGAGCTGTTCCGCGAGACCATGATCGAGGCGGGCCTGCGGGTGCCGGCGTCGGCGATCGTGACTTCGATCGCGGAGGCCGAGCGGGCGGTCGACGGCATCGGCCTGCCGTTGATCGTGCGCCCCGCGTTCACGCTCGGGGGCCACGGCGGCGGCATCGCGCGCACGCCGGCCGAGTTCAGCGAGCGCGTGTCCGAGGGGCTCAACGCGAGCCCCATCAACCAGGTGCTGCTGGAGCAGTCGCTGCTGGGCTGGGGCGAGTTCGAGCTGGAGGTGATGCGCGACTGCAACGACAACGCGCTCGTCGTCTGCTCGATCGAGAACATCGACCCGATGGGCGTTCACACCGGCGACAGCGTCACTGTCGCCCCGCAGCAGACCCTCACCGACGGCGCCTACCAGGAGCTGCGCGACCAGGCCCTCGCGGTGATCCGGGCGGTGGGGGTCGAGACGGGCGGGTCCAACATCCAGTTCGCGGTCAACCCGCAGGACGGCGACGTGGTCGTGATCGAGATGAACCCGCGCGTGTCGCGCTCGTCCGCGCTGGCCTCCAAGGCGACGGGCTTCCCGATCGCGAAGATCGCCGCGCGCCTCGCGGTCGGGTACGCGCTGGAAGAGATCCCCAACGACATCACGCGCCGCACCCCGGCGTCGTTCGAGCCCACGATCGACTACGCGGTCGTGAAGATCCCGCGCTTCGCGTTCGAGAAGTTCCCGCTCGCCGAAGGCGGCCTCACCACGCAGATGAAGAGCGTGGGGGAGGCGATGGCGATCGGGCGCACGTTCAAGCAGGCCTTCATGAAGGCGCTGCGCTCGCGCGAGCTGGACGCGAAGTTGCGGCCCCCGGTGGACGACGCCGACCTGCTGGCCCGCCTGGAGGTGCCCTCTCACGACCGCTACGAGCTGGTGTGGGAGGCGCTGCGCCGCGGCCACGAGGTCGCCGAGCTGCACGCGCGCACCGCGATCCACCCCTGGTTCCTCGGTCAGTTCGCGGAGCTCGTCGCCGCCGAGGGTGACAGCGGGGAGGGAGCGCTGGCGCGCAAGAAGGACCTCGGGTTCTCGGATGCAGAGGCGGGCGTCACGCGCGCCGAGCGGCTCGCGGCCGGGCTGCGCCCCTCCTACAAGTCCGTCGACACGTGCGCGGCCGAGTTCGAGGCGGAGACGCCCTACTTCTACTCCTCGTACGAGCGTTCGTTCGACGGCGGCGACGCGCGCGACGCAGAGCTGCGCCGCGGCGAGCGCTCCAGCGTGGTGATCCTGGGATCGGGGCCGAACCGCATCGGGCAGGGCATCGAGTTCGACTACTGCTGCGTGCACGCTGCGATGACCGTGCGCGAGACCGGCCGCGACGCGGTGATGATCAACTGCAATCCCGAGACGGTGTCTACCGACTACGACACCTCCACCCGCCTGTACTTCGAGCCGCTGACCGTGGAGGACGTGCTCGAGGTCGTCGACGTGGAGCAACCCGAGGGCGTGATCGTCCAGTTCGGCGGCCAGACGCCCCTGCGGATCGCAGCCGGGCTGCAGGAGGCCGGTGTGCCGCTGCTGGGCTCCCCGGTGGAGGCGATCGACCTGGCCGAGGACCGCGGGCGCTTCGGCGGCCTGCTGGAGCAGCTGGGCCTGCAGGCCCCGCCCTTCGGCATCGCGCACGACGCGGACAGTGCGCTGGCCGTCGCGCGGAAGATCGGCTTCCCGCTGCTGGTACGGCCCTCCTACGTGCTGGGCGGCCGTGCGATGGAGCTCTGCTACACGGACGCGGACCTCGAGCGCTACCTGGAGCGGCTCGAGGGCGAGGTTGCCGAGCGCATGTACCCGCTGCTGCTCGACCGCTTCCTCGAGAACGCGATCGAGCTCGACGTGGACGCCCTGGCCGACGGCGAGGACGTCTACGTGGCCGGGATCATGCAGCACGTGGAGGAGGCGGGCGTGCACTCCGGCGACTCCGCGTGCGTGCTGCCTCCGCTGAGCCTCGGCGAGGACATGCAGGAGGAGGTGCGGCGCCAGACGCGCGCGATCGCGCGCGGGCTGGGCGTGGTGGGCCTCATGAACGTGCAGTTCGGGCTGGTCGACAACGACCGCCTGTACGTGATCGAGGCCAACCCGCGGGCGTCGCGCACGGTGCCGTTCGTGTCCAAGGCGATCGGCGTGCCGCTCGCGAAGGTGGCCTGCCGCGTGGTGCTGGGCGAGACCCTCGCGTCGCAGAAGCTGCCACAGACCCGCAACGGCACGCACGTGAGCGTGAAGGAGGCGGTGCTGCCGTTCAAGCGGCTGCACGGCAGCGACGCGCTGCTCGGCCCGGAGATGAAGTCCACCGGTGAGGTGATGGGCATCGCGGAGGACTTCCCGGCGGCGTTCGGCAAGGCGCAGGCCGGAGCCGGCGTCGCGCTGCCGGGCGAGGGCAGCGTGTTCATCTCGGTCTGCGATACGGACAAGCCGGCCGCCACGCAGGTGGCCTCGCGCATGCACGACCTCGGGTTCCGCGTGCTCGCGACGGCCGGCACGGCGGCTGCGATCCGCGCCATGGGCATCCCGGTGGAGCAGCTGAAGAAGATCGGGGAGGGCTCCCCGAACGTGGCCGACTGCATCCGCTCGGGCGACGTCGACCTCGTGATCAACACTCCCGCAGGGCGCGGAGCGCGCGCCGACGGCTGGGAGATCCGCCGGGCCGCGATCGAGCGCAACGTTCCTTGCATAACCACGATGACGGGCGCATCCGCGGCCGCGCGGGCGATCGGCGCCAAGGACGCATCGGGCGTCCGGTCCCTCCAGGACCTCCACCGCGGGACCGAGGCGACGTCGCTGCCCGACACGCCGCCGGTCGCGTCGTGAGCGTCGAGCTCGAGCCGGGCCTGTCCGCGCCCGAGCAGGGCCCGCGCACCCTGGCGCCGTTCGGCCGGCGCCTGTGCCGCGTCGTCGCGAACGAGCGGATCGGGCCGTACGACCTCGTCGCGGTCGAAGATGAGAGCGGCCCCGCGCCGCTCGCGGGCCAGTTCTACATGCTGGCCGCCGCCCGCGCCTGGGGCGGCGACGGCGGCCGCCCGCACCTGGGCCGCGCGTTCTCGGTCTGCCGCGCGCGCGACGGGCGCCTCGAGTTCCTGCTGGAGGCGATCGGACCCGGGACGGAGCGGCTCGGGCACATGGCCCCGGGCGATGACGCGTGGCTGGTCGGGCCGCTCGGCATCGGCTTTCGCGATCCCGCTCCGGGCGGTCGCGCGCTGCTGGTGGGCGGCGGCATCGGCGTCGCGCCGCTCGTGATCTGGGCGGACGCGCTGCAGGCGCGGGGGATGCCCGCGCTGACCCTGCTCGGATTCAGGAGCGCTCCCTACGCCGAGGCCGCGCGCCTGTTCGAGGGCGAGACGGCCGTCGCGACCGACGACGGCAGCACCGGACGCCAGGGGCTCGTCACGGATCTGCTGGAGGAGCGGCTCGCGCCCGGCGACGAGGTGTTCGCCTGCGGCCCGCCGCCGATGCTCGAGGCCGTGCGGCGGATCTGCGCCGCGCGCGCGGTGCCCGGCCAGCTCGCGCTGGAGGCCGGGATGGCATGCGGGTTCGGGGCGTGCTTCGGCTGTGTCGTGCGCACGCGGCACGGCTACCGGCGGCTGTGCGTGGACGGTCCCGTGGTGGCGGCGGCCGACCTCGAGGAGGGCTGGGAGTGACGCTCGCTCCTCCGCGCTCCACGGGGCTGGAAGTCGATTTTGCCGGCCTGCGGCTCGCCCATCCGGTCCTCAACGGCTCCGGGACCTGGGACGCGATCGCCGCGATCCGGACCTTCGGAGCGGCGGCCCGCGAGGAGCTGCCGTTCGCGGCGTTCGTCTCGAAGACGATCACGCTCGCCCCCCGCGGCGGCAACCCCCCGCCGCGCCTGTGGGAGACCCCGGCGGGGCTGATCAACTCCATCGGGCTGCCCAACAAGGGCCTGAAGGGCTTCCTGGCCCATGACCTGCCGGAGCTGGCCGGCCTGCCGGTGCCGCTGATCGTGAGCGTGGCGGGGTTCTCCCTGGAGGAGTTCGGGACCCTCGTGGAGGCCGTCGCCGCCCGCCCCGAGGTGGCCGCCCTGGAGCTGAACGTCTCCTGCCCGAACGTGAAGTCCGGCTGCGTGATCGGGAGCGAGCGCGAGGAGATGGCGGCCCTGATGCGGTGCGTGCGCGGGCTCACCTCGAAGCCGCTGATAGTCAAGCTGACGCCCAACGTCTCCGACGTCGCACCGGTCGCGGTCGCCGCGGAGGAGGGCGGCGCCGACGCCCTGTCGCTGATCAACACGCTGCGCGCGACCGCCATCTCCCCGCGCAGCGGCGAGCCGTGGCTGGGAGCGGGGCAGGGCGGCTTGTCCGGCCCGGCGGTGCGCGCCGTGGCGCTGGCGCTGACCGCGCAGGTCGCGGCCCGCACGCGCTTGCCGATCGTCGGGATGGGCGGCATCCAAACCGGACGCGACGCGCTCGACTTCATCCAGGCCGGCGCCTCCTGCGTCGCGGTCGGCACGGAGAGCTTTCGCGATCCCGGCGCTGCCGCGCGTGTGCGCCGCGAGCTCGGTCAGGAGCTGCATGCGCGCGGTGCCGGCTCTCCGCCGCAGGCCACGTCGCTCGCACGCGAGCGATTGCATCGCGCCTGACGCTCATCGACCGTAATCGAGCGAGTCTGCTTTCAGCGCGTTTTGCGGTCGCATTTGTGCGGCATGCGCCTTTGCGAATCTTTGCGACAGTTTTTTTCGGGGTCGGCGGTTGCACGCCGCGAGGCCGTGCGTATAATCGCCGCCCATGCCCGCCGCGACGAAGTCTGCCTCCACCGCCCCCGAGCGCTCACTGGGCCAAAGGATGGAGGCCCTCAACGAGGCGAATCGCATCAGGACGGAGCGGGCAAAGCTGAAGCGCAAGCTCAAGGACGGCGGCGCGAACGTCGCTGTTCTGCTGCGCGATCCGCCCGACTACATCCTCACCGCGAAGGTGTCCGACATGCTGCTGGCCGTGCCCAAGTACGGTCACGTAAAGGTCAACAAGATCCTGGCTCAGTGCCGGATCTCGCCGAGCAAGACCATCGGCGGACTTTCGGAGCGCCAACGCCGTGAGCTCATCGGGCACCTCGTCAAGCGCTAACGCCGGCGGGCGCCTGTTCGTGATCACCGGCCCCTCCGGGGTCGGGAAGGGCACGCTGATCGCGCGCCTGCTGGAACAGGTTCCGGAGCTGGAGCTGTCGGTCTCCGCGACCACGCGCGAGCCGCGTGAGTCCGAGCGCGACGGCGTCCACTACCACTTCATCGATGACGGCGAGTTCGAGCGCCGCATCGCCGCGGGTGAGTTCATCGAGCACGCCGGCTATGCCTCGCACCGCTACGGGACGCCGCGCGCGGAGGTCGATCCCCGCCTGGCGGAGGGCCGCAGCGTGGTGCTCGAGATCGAGCTCCAGGGCGCGCGCCAGATCCGCGAGACCGTGCCGGACGCCGTCCAGGTCTTCATCGCCCCGCCGTCGCCCGAGGACCTGCGGCGCCGCCTGGAGGGCAGGGGCACCGACAGCCCCGAGCAGATCACGAACCGGCTTGCCGTCGCCGCGCAGGAGCTGGCCGCGCGGGACGAGTTCGGCCATGTGATCGAGAACGACGACGTGGACCGCGCGTCACGGGAGCTGGCCGAGCTGGTGCGCTCTCATCTGAACGACCGGTAGTACGGCGGTCGGGCCACGACGTGGAAGTCGTCGGCGTATATCGCGGGTAGCTTCCGACGAAATGGGGCGCGGAAGCGCTCGGCTAGAATGGACCGCTCGCCCGACCACAGGAGGACTCTTGATCCACCCTCGCATCGACAATCTGCTCGAGCACGTCGACTCGCACTACGCGGCCGTCATCGTCGCAGCGAAGCGCGCGCGGCAGATCAACAACTACTACCACACGCTGGGTGAGGGAGTTTTCGAGGAGTTCCCTCCTCCGATGGTCGACACGCCCTCCAAGAACTACCTCACGATCGCGCTCGAAGAGGTGGCGCAGGGCAAGATCAATTCCCGCTACCGGGGTGTCTAGGCACGACGCCTGGACAGGTCCATAATGAGAGCGCCGGCCCGCGAGCCGGCGGAGACAGGTAGCGAATGGCAAGGATCTTGCTGGGAACGAGTGGAGGCATCTCCGCCTACAAGGCGGTGGAGGTTGCGCGTCTCGCGGTAAAGGCCGGTCACGCCGTGCGCGTGATCCAGACAGAGGACTCACTGCGCTTCGTCGGTCGCGCGACGTTCGAGGGAATCACCGGCGCGCCTGTGCTGGTCGACGAGTTCGAGCGTGATCCCGCGCGCGGCGCGTATCCCGGTGAGGCGCCGCCCGACCACGATCCGATCAGCCATCTCGAGATCGCGGCGCGCTGCGACGCGTTCTGCGTCGCGCCGGCGACGGCGAACACGATCGCCAAGCTTGCGACGGGCCAGTCCGACAACCTGCTGACCGCGGCGTACCTCGCGTGCGCGGCTCCCGTGCTCGTCGCGCCGGCGATGAACAACCGCATGTACGAGCACGCCGCGACCCAGGCGAACCTCGAGACGCTGCGCGCGCGCGGCGTGCACGTCGTCGAGCCCGGCACCGGCCAGCTGGCCTCGCGCGGTGAGTGGGGCATCGGCCGGCTCGCCGAGCCCGCTGCGATCCTCCAGGCGATCGAGATGGTGGCGGGCGGCGCGCCGCGCCCGCTCGACGGCATGCGGGTGCTGGTCACCGCGGGCGGCACGCGCGAGCCGCTCGACTCGGTCCGCTTCGTCGGCAACCGCTCCAGCGGCCGGATGGGGTTCGCCCTGGCCGCGGAGGCGGCCCGCCGGGGCGCAGCCGTGACCGTGATCGCGGCCAACACCGCGCTCGACCGCACTCCCGGCGTCAGCTACGTGCCCGTCGGGACGGCCGCGGAGCTGCGCGACGCCACGCTGTGCCGGTTCGAGCAGGCCGATCTGCTGCTGATGGCCGCCGCGGTGGCCGACTTCCGCCCCGAGCAGCCGCTCGACGACAAGATCACCAAGGACGGCCGCGACTCCCTGTCGGTGGACCTCGTCGCGACGTCCGACGTCCTCTCCGAGGCGGCCAACGCCCGGCGGGAGGGGCAGGTGCTCGTGGGCTTCGCCGCCGAGCACGGCCCCGAGGCAGTCTCCCGCGCGCGGGACAAGCTGGTGCGCAAGCACCTCGACGCGATCGTCGTGAACGACATCTCGCGGCCGGACATCGGCTTCGACTCGGACCAGAACGAGGTCGTGATCATCGGCCGGACAGGGGAGCTCCACGTGCCCCGCAGCTCGAAGGAGGAGGTCGCGGCGCGCGTCCTCGACTTCGTTCAGGAGCTGCGCAGCGGGACGCCCCAGCGGGAGGGGAAGCCATGAGCGACCACGAGGCCTACGACCTCTTCCAGCGCGGCCTCTCCCTGATTGCCGAGAGCCACTGGGCGCAGGCCACCGTCCCGCTCGAGAAGGCCAAGCGCCTGGAGCCGGACAAGACCTCGATCCGCGAGACCCTCGGGCGCGCGTACTTCCGCAGCGGCCGGTACCGCGATGCGGCCAGCGAGTTCTCTGCCGTCGTGGAGCACGACCCGGCCAACGACTACGCGCATTTCTGCCTGGGCCGCTCGCTGGAGAAGCTGGGCGACCATCGCGCGGCCGCGCGGCACATGTCGCTGGCCTGCGGGATGCGCCCTGACCGCAGCGACTACCGCCTGTACCGCGACCGGCTGAAAGCGGCCTGAAGGCGCTGGTCCAGCGGGTCAGCTCGGCGTCCGTGTCCGTGGACGGCGAGCTGGTGGGCGAGATCGGCCCCGGCCTGGTCGTGCTGGTCGGCGTTGGCCGGGGCGACTCCGAGCAGCAGGCCGCCAAGCTCGCCGCCAAGGTCGCGCGCCTGCGCGTCTTCGACGACGGCGACGGGCGCATGGACCGGTCGCTCGTGGACACCGGCGGCGGCGCGCTGTGCATCAGCCAGTTCACGCTCTACGGCGACACGCGCCGCGGGCTGCGGCCGAGCTTCACGGAGGCCGCCGAGCCGGCCGCCGGCGAACGACTCTACGACCACTTCTGCAATGCGCTGGAGGAGTGCGACGTCGCCGTGGCGAAGGGAGTTTTCGGCGCGCGCATGAGCGTCGACCTGGTCAATGAAGGACCGGTCACGCTGCTCCTGGAAGCCTGAGCGGGCGCCCCGAAATGGGCAGGGGGCGCCGCTATACTTCGGAACCCTGATTGACCAGGAGACCTGCGGTCCGCGGGGACCGCGCCTTCGAAGTGGGCCTCCGCCCACTTTTTTTGCGACATTTGCGAGACCCAGCCGTGACGAGACCCTCCAGCCAGACCAGCCCGAACGCCGAGCGCCCGGCGACCACGCCGCGCGCCGCGGAGTTGCAGGCCGGCGTCGAGACACGCCTTGCAGCCGTGGAGCCCGACGTCGAGGTGCTGGCGGTGGAGCGGGCGGGATCCGCGCGCTCGCCGGTGCTGCGGATCTTCGTCGACCGCCCCGGGGGAGTGGACCTCGAGCTGTGCGCGCGCGTCACCACCCATCTGCGTGACCTGCTCACCGAGTACGGCATCGAGGTGTCCTCGCCCGGCCCCGAGCGGCCGCTGAGCAAGCTCGACCATTACCGGCGCTTCCTCCACCACCGCGTGCGCGTGCGCACGCTCCAGGAGATCGAGGGACGCAAGGACTTCAAGGGCGAGCTCGTGGGCGCGGACGACGAGGCCGTCACGCTGGCCGGCGCGTGGGGAACGATTCGCATCCCGCACGAGCGCATCCGGCGCTCGAACCTGATGCCAGAAAACGTTCCGGCGAGCGCCGAGGGCGCGAAGCACACGACTTTAGGTGGGCGAAGCCCAAGAAAGTCTCGCACCACGGGGAGGGTGTAGTGACCAAGGAGATCGTTGAGGCCGTCCAGACGCTCGAGAAAGAGAAGGGCATCTCGGCCGAGAAGCTGATGCTGGCGCTCGAGGACGCGCTCCTCTCCGCGTACAAGAAGACGCCCGGCGCGGCCAAGTACGCGCGCGTCGACATGGACCGGAACACGGCGGACTTCCGCGTGTTCGAGCTGCTCGTGCCGCCGGAGCTGGAGGAGAAGCTCGTCAAGGAGGCGATCGAGGAGGAGCGCACGATCGACCCGGAGACGGGCGAGCTGCGCGAGCCCGAGGAGCCCGAGATCGACCCGGAGAAGTTCGCCGAGTACAGCGATCAGATCGGCAGCCGCGACGTGACGCCGACCGACTTCGGCCGGATCGCGGCGCAGACGGCGAAGCAGGTGATCCTGCAGCGCATCCGCGAGGCCGAGCGAGACATGATGTTCGAGGAGTACCAGGACCGCGTGAACGAGCTGATCACGGGGATCATCCAGCAGTCCGACTCCCGCTACACGCTCGTGCAGCTGCGCGAGCGCGTCGAGGCGCTGCTCCCGAAGTCGGAGCAGGTCGACAACGAGCGCTACGACCACGGCATGCGCGTGAAGGCCGTGATCACCGAGGTCTCGTCCAGCACGAAGGGGCCGAGCATCATCGTGTCGCGCCGCAGCCCCGAGCTGATCAAGAAGCTGTTCGAGCTGGAGGTCCCGGAGGTCGCCGACAGCCTCGTCGAGATCGTGAACGTCGCGCGCGAGCCCGGTTACCGCTCGAAGATCGCAGTGGTGTCGCACGCCGACGGCGTGGACCCGGTCGGCGCCTGCGTCGGCCCGCGCGGCTCGCGCGTGCGCATGGTCGTCTCCGAGCTGCGCGGCGAGAAGATCGACATCATTCCCCACAACGACGAGCCGGCCCGCTTCGTCGCCAAGGCACTCTCACCGGCGCGCGTGCGCGAGGTGATCGTCGACGACGACGAGCGCCAGGCGACGGTGATCGTGCCCGACGACCAGCTCTCACTGGCGATCGGCCGCGACGGCCAGAACGCCCGCCTCGCCGCCCGCCTCACCGGTTGGCGGGTCGACATCAAGTCAGAGACCGAGTTCGCCTCAGAGGACGCGGACGTCGAGTACGAGGGCGAAGAGACCTTCGACGGGCGCTGCATGGCGGTGCTCTCCAACGGACGCCGCTGCCCCAATGCCGCGATTGCCGATTCGACCTACTGCGGCCTGCCGCAGCACCAGGCTCTGAGTCGCTTCGAGACGAGCCAGATGGCGATCCTAGGAGCGGTCTCGGAGACCGAGGTCGAGATCCTCGCCGATCCCGATGCCGACCAGGGCCAGGTCGATGAGATCGTCGCCAAGGCCGAAGCGGAGTTCGTCGAGGAGGCTCCTGAAGAGGTCGTTGAGACCCCGGATGAGAGTTCAGGCGAATCGACTGCGGGCCCTGTCGCCGAGGATGACCCGTCGTCCTCGCAAGCTGCGGGCGACGTCCCACCCTCGCCACCACCCGCAGAAGAAGCGGTTGAGTCGGAGGAGACCCAGGACGGCGCGCAGGAGGAGTCCTCCGAGTCGCCGGAGGGGAAGCTTGAGGAGTCCGAGGCGGAGCCTGTCGCCGAGGAGGCAGAGCAAGCGTAGTGGCGAAGAAACGGGTTCACGAGATCGCTAAAGCTCAGGGGCTGAGCAGCAAAGAGCTGCTTGCGGCGCTGAAGAGCGCCGGGGTCGAGGCCAAAGCCGCCGCTTCCA
>DASRIA010000053.1:0-27330 GCA_035650255.1 Solirubrobacterales bacterium | reverse complement strand
GGCCGGCCGGTCGTCCGTATGACGTCGGGTTGCTAGGCCGATTCGGCCTCTTCAACCTCCAAGGCCGGCACTTCGCCCCACAATGTTTCAAGTCGGTAGTAGTCCCGTGCGGCCGGCGTGAAGATGTGCACGACCGCGTCGAGGTAGTCCATCAGGATCCAGCGTCCCTCGGACCGGCCTTCGACGCGCTGCGGAATGCGTCCCCCCTCCTCCCCGTGCTTCAGGTCCTGGTACACCGCGTCCTCGATCGCGTGCGTCTGGCGCTCGGTGTTCCCCGTCGCGATCACGAGGAAGTCCGTGTACGACACGACGTCGCGCATGTCGAGCACCACCACGTCGCGCGCCTTCTTGTCGAGCGCCACCGACGCGATGCGCCGGGCAAGCGCCTCCGACGACTGCGCGCTCTTCACCTCCGCGCTCACCGGTAGAGCCCCTCCGACTCGATCAGATCGGCTACGCGCTCCGGCACCAGGAACCGGTAGGGGCGGCCGGCGGCGACGCGCTCGCGCACCTCAGTGGACGACACGTCGATGCGCGGCATCGTGAACGTGCTCACGCGACCCTCGCCGCCCAGCCGCCCGACGACGTCGTGCACTTCGGTCATCGGAACGCCGGCCCGCTCCGCGATCGCAACCTGCGCCAGCTGAAGCACGCGCCCGGGCTCACGCCAGCTCTCGAGGTGCAGCGCCTGGTCGGAGCCCAGCACGAACACGTACTCGTTCCCGCGCTCGGAATCGGCCAGCTGTTGCAGCGTGTCCACCGTGAACGTGTCGCCCGGGCGGTCGACCTCGACGCGCGACACGGTCAGCCACTCGGCTCCCTCCCCGGCCGCCTCGCACAACCGCACACGGGTGTCCGCACCCGGGTCCATCTCGATCTCGCGGTGCGACGGCGCGCCTACCGGCATCAACGCCACGCCGTCCAGGTCCAGCTGCCAGTAGGCCTCCTGCGCGCACACCATGTGCCCGATGTGCGGCGGGTTGAAGACTCCTCCGAGGATCCCAAGTCGCGGCAGAGTGTTACTCGCGTACCTGGCCTGTGCCGTGCACGATGTACTTCGACGTGGTCAGCTCGCGCAGCGCGATCGGGCCGCGGGCGTGCAGCTTCTGGGTCGAGTTGCCCATCTCCGCACCCATGCCGAACTCGCCACCGTCGGTGAAACGCGTCGAGGCGTTCACGTACACGCAGGCCGCGTCGACCTCGTTGGTGAAGGCTTGCGCGGCGGAGTCGTTCGCGGTCACGATCGCCTCGGAGTGCCCCGTGCCGTGGCGGTTGATGTGGTCGATGGCCTCCTCGAGGCTGTCCACCACCTTGATCGCCATCGTCATGCCGAGGTACTCGGTGTCCCAGTCCTCGTCGGTGGCGGTCACGACGCCGTCGCCGTCGAGGCCGGCGAGCGCGCGCGTGCGCGCATCGACCCGCAGCTCGACGCCCGCCTCGCGGAGCTTGTCCATCAGGCCGGGGAGCACCTGCGCGGCGACGTCGGAATGCACCAGCAGCGTCTCGGCCGAGTTGCACACCCCGGGCCGCTGCACCTTCGCGTTGTAGGCGATCCGCTGCGCCATTGCGACGTCGGCGCCCGCGTCCACGTACACGTGGCAGTTCCCGGCGGCCGCGTAGATCACGGGCACCGTCGCCGTGCTCTTCAGCGCGTTCTTCAAGCCCTCGCCGCCGCGCGGGATGATCAGGTCCACGTAGCGGTCCTGCTGCGACAGCTCGGCGAGCTCGCTGCGATCGCCGCCGGCGATCAGGGACACGGAGCCCTCCGGCAGTCCCTCGCGCTCCGCCGCCTCGGCCACGATGGCGGCCAGCACCGCGTTCGAGCGCTCGGCCGTCGACGATCCGCGCAACACGACCGCGTTGCCCGACTTGATCGCGAGCGCCGCCGCGTCCACCGTCACGTTCGGGCGGGCCTCGTAGACGATCGCGACGACGCCCAGCGGCACGCGCACCTTGCGCAGGTCGAGGCCGTTGTAGAGGGTGCGTGACTCAAGCTCCTCGCCGACCGGGTCGTCGAGCTCGACGATCGTCCGGACGCCGTCGGCCATGACCTTCACCCGCTCGCCGTCGAGCGTCAGGCGGTCGATCAGGGCGTCGGTCAGCCCGGCCGCGCGCCCGGCCTCGAGGTCGGCCGCGTTGGCCTCGATGATCTCGTCGGCGCGGGCTTCCAGGTCGTGAGCGACGGCCCGCAGCGCGGCGTCCTTGACCGCCGAATCGAGCGCCGCGAGCTTGTGCGCCGCCTCCTTCGCCTGGGCGCAGGTCTGTGCCACGGTCCTAGTCTCGATCGCCATGCGGAAAGGGTACCGGGCAGGTGCTGCGGCATACTCACGCGCGCATGGAGTCGGCCAACGTCCAAGTGCTGAGGCGGCTGGAGGACCTGTTCAACAGCCGGGACCTCGATGCTTACGAGCAGGTGCTGGATCGGGCCGTCGAGTGGCAGGTCTCGCATGAGGATCCCGATCCGGCCCTGCACCGCGGGCGGGACGCGGTACGCAGCTACCTGGAGGGATGGATCAGCGCCTTCTCCGACCTCCAGATCCACATGAAAGTGATCGGCGAGGACGGCGACGAGGTTCGCACCGAGATCCAGTTCACAGGACGCGGCACCGAGAGCGGAGCGCCCCTCGACCAGTGGGTGGCCTTCGTCTTCACGCTCCGCGCCGGCCTCGTGACCAAGGTCGACGACCGCGGCCGGGAGGGGCTTCAGGCCAGCACGAAGTAGTCGCGGTGCACGGCCTCCTCGCTGGCCCGCGGAAGCAGCTCGCGCACCTCGGCCGACTTCAGGCCCTTCACCCGCCGCAGTTCCTCCGCCGACAGGTTGGAGATGCCCTTACCGATCCGCCGGTCGCCGTCGCCGGCGGCAACCACGTCGACGGCATCGCCGGCCTCGAACTTCCCTTCGACCTCCACCACACCCACGGGCAGCAGGCTGGTCCCCTGCTCGCGCAGCGCGCGCTCCGCCCCCGCATCGACACGCACGACGCCGCTCGACGACTTGGCGTACCGCAGCCAGAGCTTGAAGCTCGACTGCCGCTTCGCCTGCGGGTGGAAGCGCGTGCCGACCGCCTCGCCGTGCGCGGCGCGCAGCAGCGTGCCCGGCGTGGTGCCGTTGCAGATCACCACCGGGATTCCCGCGGCGGTCGCCATCTCCGCGCACAGCACCTTGCTGCGCATGCCGCCCGACCCGACGTGGGAGCTCGACATGCCGATCTCGTAGTCCTCCAGCTCGGCCAGGTCCTTCACCTCGGAGACCAGTGAGGCGCCCGCATCGCGCGCCGGGTCGCTGGTGAAGAGGCCGTCCACGTCGGAGAGCACGACCAGCAGGTCGGCCGACACGAGGATCCCGACCTGCGCGGCGAGGATGTCGTTGTCGCCGAAGGTGATCTCGTCCGTTGCCGTGGTGTCGTTCTCGTTGATGATCGGCACGACGCCCCACTCGAGCAGCTTCGCGAGCGTGCGGCGCGCGTTCACGTACTGCTCGCGCGCCGACACGTCGAAAAAGGTCAGGAGCACCTGCGCGGCGCCCACCTCGTGCTCGGCGAGCAGCCCCGCGTACACGTCGTACAGCGGGCCCTGCCCGACCGCCGACGCGGCCTGCAGCTCCTCGATCGCCGAGGGGCGCACGGGCATGCCCATGCGGCGCATGCCGAGCGCGATCGCCCCACTGGTAACGAGCATCGCGGCGTCCCCGTCCGCGTGCATCGCGCCCACCTGGCGGCAGACCTCGCTCAGCACGTCGGAACGCACGTCGCCCGCGTCGTCGGCGACGAGCGTGGAGCCGAGCTTTACGACGGTGAGCGACATCTACTGCTGCGCCACGCCCGGGTAGAGGGCGAAGGCGACGTCGCCGATCTCGATCTCGTGCCCGGGCTCGAACCCCGCGGCCTCCAGCCGCTTGATCACGCCCATGCTCTTCAGCCGCTCCTCGATGTACGCCAGCGCCTCGGCGTTGTCGAGGTCGTGCCGGCCGACCAGCCGCTCGACCGCCGCACCGTGCACGCGGAACGAGCTGTCCGAGGTCCGCTCGACGCTCCAGCCGTCGTCACCCGGCCGGTAGACGGTGTGCTCGGCGAGCTCGACGGGCCCGTCCGCCGCCGCTGCCGGGGGCGGAGCCGGCACCCAGCGCAGCACCGCGAGCCGCAGCTCGTCCAGCCCCGCACCGGTCGCCGCCGAGACCGCAAGCACCACGGGCTCGGGGTCGCGGCAGACCCGCGCGTGGGACTCCAGCCGGTCGCGCCATTCCGCCACCAGCTGTTCCGCCTGTTGCGGCGGCACCAGGTCCACCTTGTTCAGCGCCACCAGAAAGGGCCGCTCCTCGAGCCCGGCGCCGTAGCGCTCCAGTTCCGCGCGCACCGTGGCGAAAGCGTCCCATGGCGACAGGCCGTCGAGCGGCGCCACGTCCACCACGTGCACCAGCAGGCTGGTGCGCTCTACGTGCGCGAGGAACTCGTGGCCCAGCCCCGCGCCGTCGGCGGCACCCTCGATCAGGCCCGGGATGTCGGCCAGCACGAGCTGGCGTCCCTCGTCGTCCTCGAGCGTGCCGACGACGGGCTCGAGCGTCGTGAACGGGTAGTCCGCGACCTTGGGATGCGCCCGCGTGAGCCGGCTGAGCAGCGACGACTTCCCCGCGTTGGGAAGACCGACCAGCCCGACGTCGGCGAGCAGCTTCAGGCGCAACTCGATCGTCGCCTCCTCCCCGGGGAGCCCGCGCTCGGCGAACCGCGGCGCCTGGCGGGTGGAGGTGGCGAAGCGCTTGTTGCCCGAGCCGCCCGCTCCGCCGCGCGCCAGCACGGCGCGGCGGCCGGGCGCGGACAGGTCGTGCCGGACTCCGCCCGCCAGATCTTCCACGACCGTCCCGACCGGGACGCGCAGGACCAGCTCGTCGCCGCTCGCTCCCTGGCGCTGCTTGCCCTCGCCGTGGCCGCCGCGCTGCCCGCGGAAGTGGCGCTTGTGGCGATACAGGGCGAGGTCGCGGAGCCCCGCGTCCGCGACCACCACCACGTCCGCACCGCGGCCGCCGTCGCCGCCGTCGGGACCGCCGCGGGGCACGTGTGCCTCGCGCCGGAAGCTGACGCAGCCGTGGCCGCCGCCGCCCGCCTCGACGTGGATTGTCGCCCGGTCATACAGCATGACGCGAGCCTAGCGGGATGGTTATTCGGGCGAAACGACCGAGACGCGACGGCCGTGGCGGCCGGTCTTGAACTCGACGATGCCCGCCGTCTTGGCGAAGATCGTGTCGTCGCGGCCGATGCCGACGCCCGGTCCCGGCTTGAAGCGCGTGCCGCGCTGGCGGACGATGATCTCGCCGCCGGTCACCTTCTGGCCGCCGAACACCTTCACTCCCAGGCGCTTCGCCTCGGAGTCGCGGCCGTTGCGGCTGGATCCAAGTCCCTTCTTATGTGCCATCCGACTCTTCCTTCTCTTCCGTCTTGCTTCGCGACCGTCCCGCGGCCGACCCGGTCCCGCCCTTGGCGGGGCCGGTGATCTTTTTTATCTCGAGGCGCGACAGGTGCGACCGGTGGCCCATCTGGCGCTTGGTGCGCTTCTTCGGCCGGTAGGTCGCGACCCGGATCTTGGGCCCCTTCACGTGCTCGGCCACGACGGCCTCGACCTTGACCTTGCCGAGGTCCGCCCCGTCCATCACGGCGTTCTTGCCGTCCGCGAACAGCAGGGCGCGGGGCGAGACCTTCGCGCCCTCGTCCTCGCCCACGCGGTCCACGAGGATCGAGTCGCCCTCCGCCACGCGGTACTGCTTGCCGCCCATCTCGATGATCGCGTAGGTCATGTCTTGGCGGTCGCCGTCAGGCGGACGCTCCTCACTTCAGGTGTGGGCGAAGCCCACTCGATGTTCATTCGGACCCACTATTACCGGTGCCGCCCCGAGCACCAGAACGCCGCCGACCGCCTCTGCGGCCCCGGCGGCGCTTGCTCGGAGAGCCGTTCGATTGTAGCTTGCCGCCGTCCTCCTCAGGGGTCTCGCCGGACCCCCCATCGGGAGCCTCGACCGGCGCCGCCACGGCCGCCTTCCGGGCAGCGGGCCGCCGCTGCTCGCGTGCCGGCGTCTCCGGCACGCCGTTGCCGGTGACGATGCTCGCGTAGGCTGCGGTGCGCTTCACCTCGTCGATCTTGATCAGCTTGCTCTCGCCCACGAACGGGCCGCCACCGGCGACCGAGATCACGTAGCCGTCGATCTTCGCGATCGCGTCGTCGATGTTGTACATGTGGGGCTCCTCGATCCGGATCAGGACCTCCTCGCCCTGCTTGAAGGGCAGCGCGCGCTCCTCGATCTCGTCGCGCGTGCCCTCGGCGGTGATCCGGAAGGTGTCGAGCGGGATCCCCTCGGAGCCCTGGAAGTGGAACACCTTGCCGGTCTCCTGCTCCAGCTCGCGCAGCGGCTTGCCGCCGCCGCCGATCAGGATGGCCGCCACCCGGGGATGGACCTGCACCAGGAACGCCTCGGCCTTGGTCTCCTTCGCCATCTTGCGCAGGCCCCGCTCGACGTCGATCGCGATCGTCTCCTCGGAGCGCACGACCCCTTCGCCGTCGCACGTCGGGCAGGTCTTGTTCATGATCTCGCGCACGCCCTCGGACACGTTCTGGCGCGTCATCTCGACGAGCCCGAGCGGCGAGATCTCGACCACGTGGGTGCGCGTGCGGTCGCCCTCCAGCGCGCTCTTCAGCACGCCCAGGACCTTGTCCCGGTTGCGCGTGTACGCCATGTCGATGAAGTCGATGACGATGATGCCGCCGATGTCGCGCAGCCGCAGCTGGCGCACCACCTCCTCGGCGGCCTGCAGGTTCGTCTTCACGATCGTGTCTTCGAGCGAGCCCTTGCCGCGACCCGTGTAGCTCCCCGTGTTCACGTCGATCACGGTCAACGCCTCGGCGTGGTCGATCATCAGGTAACCGCCGTGGGGCAGGTCCACCCGCCGCGAGAGCGTCTGGTTGAACACATCGTTCACGCCGGAGCTCTCGAAGAGGTCGTCGCCCTCGTACAGCTCCACGCGATCGACCAGCTCGGGCGCGGTGCGCGTGAAGAAGCTGGTCATGCGGTGGTGCTGCTTCTCGTCGTCGATCACGGCGCGCTCGAACTCGCGCGAGTACACGTCGCGCACGACGCGGATCGGCAGGTCGGCCTCCTGGAAGACCATCGTCGGGCCGCGTGACTCGTCGACGCGGCTCTGGAGCACCTCGTGCAGCCGGAACAGGTACTGCAGCTCGCGCTCCATGTCGCTCTTGCGCGCGCCCACCGCGGCGGTGCGGATGATCAATCCCGCATCCTTCAACTTCAGGCCGGAGGCGAGCTTGCGCAGCCGCTCCCGCTCCTTGTCGGGCAGCCGGCGCGACACGCCGACGCCGTCACCGTCCGGGACGTACACGAGGTAGCGGCCCGGGATCGACACCTCCATCGAAAGGCGCGCGCCCTTGGTCCCGATCGGGTCCTTGGTCACCTGCACCACGATCTCCTGGCCCGCCTTCAGCAGGTCCGAGATCCGCGGGCCGCCGCCCCGGCCGCGTCCGCGGCGGTGCGTCTGCCCGTCGGGCGTGACGATCTCGTCGACGTGGAGGAAGCCGTTCTTCTCGAGGCCGATGTCGACGAAAGCGGCCTCCATCCCGCCGAGCACGTTGTCGACCCGTCCCTTGTAGACGTTGCCGACGATCGAGCGGCGGCCGCGGCGCTCGATGTAGAGCTCGCCCACGCGCCAGTCGTCGTCGACCTTCGGGGCGCCCTTCTTGGGCGCGCCCTGCTGGCCACCACGGCCGGCGGCCTTCTTGCATTCGAGTATCGCGACCCGGGTCTCGCCCCGGTCGACGGATACCAACACCTGCTTACGCATAAATCTCCTTTGGAAACATCGATGTGCGCGTGTAGTGCGCGAGGGGCGTCATGCGAGCACCTCCGATTTGGATGCCGCGGCCTCCTTCGCCTGCACGTACACGCTTTGCAGGATCCCCAGGGCGATCAAGGTCACGATCACCGACGAACCGCCGTAGCTCATCAGCGGGAGTGGAATCCCGGTGATGGGCATGATCCCGACGTTGCCGCCCACGTTCACGAACACCTGCGTCATCAGCATCGCGCCGACTCCGGCAGCGAGCAGTGCCCCATAGAGGTTCTTGGCGATCGTGAGGATCCGAAGCGATCGCCATATCAAGAGGGCATACAGGGACAGCACTATTCCGGCCCCGACGAAGCCGTACAGCTCGCCCACGGCCGCAAACACGAAGTCCGTGCGGCTCTCCGGGAGGAAGTCCAGGCGAGTCTGGGTCGCGCGCTCGGTGCCACGGCCGGTCTTGCGGCCCGACCCGATCGCGGTCTCCGCCTGGTTGAGCTGGTATCCCTGGCTTCTGGGGTCGGCATTGTCCTTCTCGAGGAACGCCGTGAGGCGATCCTTCTGGTAGTCCTTCAACAACGGTACTCCGGCCGCGGGCGCGATCACGAGGACCAGGGCCGCCGCGGCCGCTGCCACGGCGCCCAGCGCCGCGAAATGTGTCCATTTCGTCCCCGCCACGAACAGCAGCGCGAGCGCGATGGTCACGTAGACGATGCTCGTGCCGAGGTCCGGCTGGGCCATCACTAACAGTGTCGGCACGAGAGCCAGCAGCATGATTCGTGAGGTCGTCTCCCGCTCGCTCAGCTTCCGCAGCCGGTCGATGATGAACGCCGACAGGGCAAGGATCAGCAACACCTTGCCGAGCTCCGAGGGCTGGAACCGGAAGAACGACACCTCGATCCAGCGGCGCGACCCGCGGGTGGCGCCCGCCACGGCCAGCACGAGCATGATCAGGCCGAGCATCGAGGCGTAGAGGCCCACGCGCAGCTCCCGGAAGCGCGAGTAGTCGATCGAGGCGAGCACCAGCATCAGCGCGAGCCCGACGACCGCATAGAGCGCCTGGCGCACCACGAAGTAGTCCGGGGAGCCGGGGACGTCCGTCGCCGTCGCCGTGTCGAGCGTCACCAGGCTGAACGCGATCAGCCCGAGCGTGGCGAGCAGCACGAGCAGGTCGAGGCGCAGCAGTCGCCGGCGCGGCTCGCTGAACGGCTGGACGCCCGTTCCGAAAGGTGTCGAGGGCTGGCTCATCAGTCCGGAGCGCTCCCGGCCTCGCCGATCGCCTTCTTGCCCTTGATGCCGAAGTACGCGGCCAGGATGCGGCGCGTGGCGGGCGCTGCCGCCTCGGCGCCGAAGCCGCCGCGCTCGATCGTCGTCGCGACCACGATGCGCGGGTCGTTCGCCGGCGCCGCGGCGACGTACCAGGACTGGTCGCCCTGGGTGCCGCGCTCGGCGGTGCCCGTCTTGCCGGCCACGCTGATCGGGAAGCCTTGGAAGACGGCGGCCGAGGTCCCGCCGGCGTCGTTGGCGGCCGCGCGCAGTCCCTGCATGATGGCCGCGCGGGTGCTGCCCGAGATGTCGATGCGGCGCCGCGCGCCGGGCTCGATCTGCTGGAGGATCCGGCCGTCGTTGTCCTCGACGCGCATCCCGATGTGCGGCGTCACGATGCGGCCGCCGTTGGCCACCGCGCTGTAGGCGACGGCCATCTGCAGCGGATTGGCCTGCAGGTCGCCCTGGCCGACCGAGAGGTTGATGTTGTCGCCCGGCGTCCACGGCCGGTCGGTGAGGTTGCGGCGGAAGAGCCGGTTGCGCCACTCGGGCGTGGGCACCAGCCCGGCGCCCTCACCCGGCAGGTCGATGCCGGTGGCGTGGCCGAGCCCGAGCCGCCGGGCCCACTTCTGGATCACTTCGCCGCCGCGCTGCTCGGCCATCAGGCCGACGCGGTAGAAGTAGACGTCCGACGACACCTGCAGCGCGCGCGGCAGCGCGACGGCGCCGTGCGACACGTTCCCCGCGTTCTTGAAGGTGACGCCGCCGACGGTCAGGGAGCCGCCGTCGAACAGGACGGTGGCGGGCGTGATCAGGCCCGACTCGAGCGCCGCCGCGGCCGTGATCAGCTTGAAGGTCGACCCCGTGGGATAGAGGCCCTGCGTGGCGCGGTTTGCGAGCGGCGCCCCGTTGTCGGGGTCCTGGAGGCGCTTGTACACCGAGGCGCGCACGCCCTTCGCGAACACGTTCGGGTCGTAGCCGGGGTTGCTCCCGAGGCCCAGCACCTCCCCGCTGCGCGGGTCCATTGCGACGAAGCCGCCGGGGAGGCCGTAACGCTCGAGCGCCGCCTGGCCGGTCTTCTGCACGTCGAAGTCGATCGACAGGCGCAGGCGCTTGCCCGGCTCGGGGTCGCGCACCGACAGCTCGCCCTTGGGGCGGCCCATCGCGTCCACCTGCACGCGGCTGGCGCCGTTCAGGCCGCGCAGGTAGCGGTCGTACTGCAGCTCGATGCCGGACTGGCCCACGCGGTCGCCCAGCGCCACGCCGGAGTAGCGCGGCTGGTCGAGCTGCTTCTCCGTCACCTCGCCGATCGTTCCGAACAGGTGCGCGCCGATCTCCCGGTGCGGGTACTTGCGCAGGAACACGCGCTCCACCTCCACGCCCGGGAACCGGATCTGGTTCTCCTGCAGGTACAGGACGGTGTTCAGGCTGACGTCCGTCTTCAGCGTCACGGGACTGAACGGCAGCTCCTTGACCTCGCGGCGGATCTTGCGCCGGATCGCCTTCGGCGAGCGGTTGAGGGCATGGCCGAGGCGGCGATAGACGCGCCCGCGGCGCTCGACGTCGCGCGGCAGCCGCTCGGGCAGCACCTGCACGACGAGCGCCGTGCGGTTGTCCACGAGCAGCATCCCGCTGCGATCCACGATCCGCCCGCGCGGCGCCTCCACCTTGACCTCGCGCACCCGGTTGTCGTTCGCCTCGGCCAGGTACTTGTCGCCGGACAGCACCTGCAGGTACCACAGCCGGAAGAAGATCACCGCGAACAGCACGAGCGCGATGCCGCCGAGGATCGCCACCCGCAGCGCGAGCTGCGGGGTGATGATCATGCGCTTGTCGCCCTGCGGCAGGTACACGAACCAGGCCGCTCAGCTCTGCGAGAGCACCCGCGTGCGCGTCACGGGCCGGCGGCGCGGCCGCAGGTCGTCGATCAGGTCGGAGCGCAGCGCCGCGCGCACCGCCGCGAAGACCGGGATCGCCAGCAGGCCGTTGATGACCGCGCTGACCAGCGCCTCCCTGATCACGAGCGGGCTCACCGAGGAGTCGACCCCGAGCAGGAACTGCACCAGCGCAAAGCCGGCGTCGAAGCCGAGCGTCGCGAGAAAGCCGCCGATCGGCGGCACCAGCTTGTGGGTCGCGTCGCGCATCTCGCGGAAGCGCCCGGCGAGATAGCCGACGCCGATCAGCAGCAGCGAGCTGACCCCCAGGGTCTGGAGCAGCGCCATGTCCGCCACCAGGCCGAGCAGGAAGCCAACCGTCGCACCCGCCACCGGCCCGGCCAGCAGCCCGATGGAGAGGGCCACCAGCGGCAGCAGGTCGGCGGTCGCGTCGAACACCACGATCTGCGCCACCACGGCGATCTGCACCACGACCACCGCGATCACGAGGAGGGTGAGCCGGACCAGCGTGCCCCAGGTGACGTTCACGGGCTCGCCTGGGCGTTCTGGACCGCGCCCGTGTTGCGGGTCAGGACCTCGACCACGTCGAGCTCACGCAGGTCGGCGAACGGCTTCAGGTGCACCCGCTGGTACAGCTCACGCTCGTCGGAGTCCACGCGCGAGACCCGCCCGACCGGGATGCCGCGCGGGAACAGCGACTCGAGGCGGGAGGAACGCCAGCCCGAGGTGACGACGGTCGCGCCCCTGCGCACGGCGCGGCCCTTCTGCACGAAGTCGAGGATCAGGTCGTTCGGGTTCCCGACCGTGGCCTTCACGAGGCCGTTCGGCCCGTCCGGCACGATCTGCGCGGACACACCGCTCGTGTGGTCGGTGATCAGCGTGACGCGCGCCGCGTCGGGCGCGACGTCGGACACGCGGCCGACGAGGCCCGCGCCGCTGACGACCGGCTGGTCGTCGCGCACTCCCTGGTCGGAGCCCTTGTCGATCGTGATCGCGGAATACCAGACGGTCGGCGACCGCCCGATCACACGTGCGGGCACCGGGTCGTGCCCGTCGGGGAAGCGCGCGGATTCGTTGAAGCCCACCAACCCCCGCAGCTGGCGCGCGTCGCGCTCGGCCGTCTGGGCCGCCGCCAGCTGCGCGCGCAGCTCCTCGTTCTGCTGCTTGAGGTCCTCGTTCTCCGACTTGGCGTCGATCACGTCGCCGGTCCACCCCACGAGGTCGCTGACCGGCTTCAGCGCGCGGCTGGCGCCTTCCTGAAGCGGCGCCATCACCTCGAGGAAGCCGCGCTGCACAGCGTGCAGGCCACCCGACGCGGACTCGCCGAAGTAAACGGTGAGTAGGGCTATGGAGAGGCTGACGAGCAGCGCCAAGACCGCTCGTCGCCTGCGAACCGACTTCTTGTACAAGAAAGAGTCCTCTTCAAGTCTGTTTTTCCAGCGACGCCGCGGGATTTCCCCGCGTCAATCATCTTGCCCCGCCCGGACCGCACCGTCAGCGCCTCCGATTGCGGGAGTTCTTGCTCGCCCGGTGGATCACGTCGAACTCCTCCAGCGAGCGGCCGGAGCCCACCGCGACACAGGTCAGCGGCGACTCCGCCAGGTGGCACGGCATCTGGGTCTCGTCGCGCAGACGCTCGTCCAGGCCCTGGAGCAGGGCGCCGCCGCCGGCCAGCATGATGCCGCGGTCCATGATGTCCGACGCCAGCTCGGGCGGCGTCCGGTCGAGCGTCTCCTTGACCGCCCCGATGATCTGCGAGAGGGGCTCCTCGAGCGCTCCGCGGACCTCCTCGGAGGTCAGCACGACAGTCTTCGGGAGCCCGGTCACGAGATCGCGCCCGCGCACCTCCGCCTGCACCTCCTCGGGCAGCTTGAACGCCGAGCCGATCTCCAGCTTGATCTCCTCCGCTGTCTGCTGGCCGATCATCAGCTTGTACTCGCGCTTCACGTGGTTGACGATGCCGTCGTCCATCTCGTCGCCGCCGACGCGGATCGACTCCGACACGACGATGCCGCCGAGCGAGATCACGGCGACTTCACTGGTGCCTCCGCCGATGTCGACGACGATGTTGCCGGTCGGCTCGCCCACGGGCAGCCCCGCCCCGATCGCAGCCGCCATCGGCTCCTCGATCAGGTAGGCCTGGCGGGCGCCGGCGGACAGGCACGCCTCCTCGACGGCCCGCTTCTCCACACCGGTCACGCCCGAAGGCACGCACACGACCACGCGCGGATGCGCCCAGCGGTTCTGGTGCACCTTCTGGATGAAGTGGCGGAGCATCTGCTCCGTGACGTCGAAGTCGGCGATCACGCCGTCCTTCAAGGGCCGGATCGCCTGGATCGTCCCCGGCGTGCGGCCCAGCATGCGCTTGGCCTCGAGGCCGACGGCGTGCACCTCGCCGGACCGTGCGTCGATCGCCACGACCGACGGCTCGGACAGCACGATGCCGCGGCCACGCACGTAGACGAGCGTGTTGGCGGTGCCGAGGTCCACGGCCATGTCACGGCCACCGAGACCGGTGAGTGCGCTGAAAAAACCCACGTGAAAGGAAGAGCGTTGCTACGAAATGTCGCCAACCGGCGGACCGAAGGACCCGCCCGACGACCGTTACCCCTGGTCGCAGGGAGACCTAGGCCTCCGCCAGCGGGGCGCGTCCGCAGCGGCGAATAGTACCGGACACCGCCTCGACGACCTTTCCATGGCCGCCGTCTTGCAGCCGGGTCAGCCCGTGAGCAGTCCTGGCGCGAGGTCCAGCAGCAGCGCCACGGGGAGGCCGACTACGTTCCAATAGTCACCATCCAGCGCCTCGATCAGGGCGGCGCCGCGGCCCTGGACGGCGTAGCCGCCGGCGCGGTCCCGCCACTCGCCGCTCTCCAGGTACCAGTCGATCAGGGCCTCGTCGAGCGCCCTGAAGGTCACCGCCGTGCGCGCGATCCCGGTCCGCTCCTCCCCGCCGTCGATCAGCGCGAGCCCGCTGAGCACCTCGTGCGTGCGGCCGGACAGGGTCTCGAGGTAGGTACGGGCAGCCGCCTCGTCGCCGGGCTTGCCGAACAACCGGTCGTCCAGGTAGACCTCGGTGTCGACGCCCAGCACCGCCTCGCCTTCCACCGCGCGCGCCTTGCGCAATGCATTGCTCACGACGACGTCGGCCGGATCGCCCTCGATGTCCTCCTCGACGTCAGCGGGGCGGACGTCGAACGCGATGCCGAGCTGTTCGAGGATCGCGCGCCGCTGCGGCGAGCGGGATGCGAGAACGAGACGGGGCGGGTTGCTCAATCAGCGAGCTCTGGGAACCACAGCCCGATCTCGCGCTCCGCCGTGTTGTCGGAGTCCGAGCCGTGCACGAGGTTGTACGTCACCTCGAGCGCGAAGTCGCCGCGGATCGACCCGGGAACCGCCTCGACGGGATTGGTGGCACCGATCACCGAGCGCGCCGCGGGCACCGCGTCCTCACCCTCGAGCACGAGCGCGACCAGCGGCCCGCGCGTGATGAATTCGATCAGGTCGGGAAAGAACGGCTTGCTCGCGTGCTCGTTGTAGTGCTTCTCGGCAAGCTCGCGCTCGACCGCCATCAGCTTCAGCGCCGCGATGCGCAGGCCCTTCCGCTCGAAGCGCGCGATCACCTCACCGGTGAGGTTGCGCTCGAAGGCGTCGGGCTTCACGAGAATCAGGGTGCGGCTCATGTGCGGCGCGGGACCTTACCGGTTGGGCGGCGGCTGCGACGTGGTGCGCTCGCGGGCTTCGACCCGCGCGCCGTCGCGCTCCGGGCGCTCCGGGCGCTCGGCCCGATCCGGCCGCTCGTTGCGCTCCACCCGGTCGTTGCGCTCGATCCGCTCGGCGCTGCGCGCCTCGGAGCGCTTGCCGGCCTCGGTGCGCGCGCCCTGGCGGCGCGGGCGGCGCGGCTCCGGGCCCTGCCGGAGCGTCACGGCCACCTCCGCCTCGCAGTACGGGCAGACGCGCCAGCGCGGGTCGAGGGGCTTGCCGCAGCTCGCGCAGGGCTCCTTCAGCTTGCGCGCGCAGCTCGGACACCGGAGGTAGCTCGGATCGACCTCCGCACCGCAGTTGCGGCAGGTGCGGTTCTCCAGCAACGCAAGTCGCTTCTCGGCCGCCTTGATCTCCAGCTCGCGCTCGTGCCGGTCCTCGAGGTACTCGGGCGGGCGCACGATCGTGTAGACGATCGTGCCGATGAACGGGAACAGGGACGCGACGGTGGCGGAGCCCACCAGCATCGGGTCCTCGAGGCGCCGCGATGCGTCCGAGTACGTCCAATAGACCAGCGCGACCCAGATCACGACCAGGAAGAAGACCAGCAGGTTGACGGCCAGGTTCAGGCCGTCGTTCTCGATGCCGAAAAGGGCGAGCGTCATTGCGTGCGGTCCACCAAGCGAAAACTCCCTGCACGGCACAGGGTACCCGAGCGGGTGGAGGCCAACCCGGGGGCCGCGGTAGCGAGGGACGCTGCGCTCCAAACCCCCGTGGGCATGGGTCGGAGCCAACTTTCCCTCCTCGGCACCCCTCGGAACCAACCGGGGAAAGTTCGGTGGGCTCCGCTAGAGGAGCAGGCGTCCCAGGCCGTATCCCAGCGCGAAGAACACGAGGATCACGACCGCCACGACCAGCGCCACGAAGCCGAGCATGCGGGCGTGCTGGGTCAAGGTCAGGCTGGGAGCGCCGCGTCGCGGGCGAGATCGGAAAGCAGATATATGGACCCGGTGACGACGACCGCCCCCTCGCGCCCCGCAAGCTCGCGCGCACGCGCGAGCGCCGCGCGCGGCGAGGGCTCGATGTGCGTCGCCGGCCCGCCGAGCTGGCGTGCCAGGCTGGCGAGCGTCGCGGGCGGCAGCGCATCGCGGCGGGACGAGCGCGTGAACACCACGTCGCCGAACAGCGGCAGCAGGGTCCCGAGCATCGTGGACGCGTCCTTGTCGTCGAGCACCGACATCACGCCGACCACGCGTCGCTCACCCACGAGGCGCGGCAGCGCTTCCGCGAGCGCAGACGCGCCGGCGGGGTTGTGTGCGCCGTCCCGGATCGTGAGCGGGTCGTGGGCGACGACCTCGAGCCGGCCGGGGGTGCGCACGGACTGTGCGGCCTCTCTGACGCGTGCCGGGTCGAGCGCACCGTGGAACGCCTCCGCGGCGGCCACCGCGACCGCGAAGTTCTCGCGCTGAAACGCTCCCTGGGGGCTGAGCGGCACACCGGGGTCGTCGAAGTCGCGGCCCAGGAGCAGCAGACGCGCCCCGCGTTCCTTGGTCACTCGCTCGGCAACCCCCAGCGCGCCGGCGCCGAGCCGGCCGGCGACGACGGTGCCCCCCTCCGAGACCACGGCCAGCTTCTCCTCCGCGATGTGGGTCTCGGTGGGCCCGAGCCAGCGCGTGTGCTCGAGGCTCACGTTGGTCAGCACCTGCACCGCGGACCGGATCACGCTCGTCGCGTCGTAGCGGCCACCGAGGCCCGCCTCCACCGCTGCCGCCTCGACCCCCGCGCGCGCAAGCTCCCAGTAGGCCGCCGCGGTCAGCGCCTCGAACTGCGTCACGCGATCGCCGGGGCCGAGCGTGCGATCGACGAGCGTCGCGGCCTCCGCCACGCGGTTCACGGCCGCTGCAAAGCGCTCGTCCTCCACGGGGCGGCCGGCCACCTCGATGCGCTCTGCCCAGGAGGCCAGGTGCGGCGACAGGTACGCGCCCGTGCGCAGGTCGTGGGCGGTCAGCAGCGCCGCGATCATCCGGACCGTCGACGACTTCCCGTTCGACCCCAACACGTGGATCGAACGGAAGCGCTCGTGCGGAGAGTCGAGTGCAGTCATCAGCCGCCGCATGCGCTCCAGCCCGAAGCGCATCCCGAACATCTCCAGCGAGTCGAGATAGCGCTCGGCATCGCGCATTGCGCGCGACGCGCGGACTGCCTGCGGATCCATCAGCTCACTACTCCTCGAGGTCCGCTAACTCGGCTTCGAAGCGCTCCAGCTTGTCCCGCTCGCCCTGCACGACCTGGGGCGGCGCCTTGTCGGTGAACCCCTTGTTGGCGAGCTTCCCGCGCGCGCGTTCGACCTCGCCCCGCAGCCGGTTGCGCTCGGCATCGATCCGCGCGCGCGCCTCGGCAGGGTCGACCGTGTCGCTCGGGAGCACCTCGACGGTCGCCCCCTCCAGGCCGACCGTCCCGACCGCCTCGCCGTCCGCGCCGTCGGTCGTGATGTCGAAGCGCGCGAGCCGCCCGATCGCATCCAGGGAGTCCCCGTAGTCGCCGCCCACCAGCCGGGCCGGGATCCGCGCGGACGGCGGCGCGCCGACGGAGTCGCGGTAGTTGCGCAGGCGGCGGACCGCGTCGATCACCGCCTCCACCTCGCGCTCGGCGGGCTCGTCCAGCAGGGAATCGTCGGCCGCGGGAAATGGGCTCACGGCGAGGTCGCGGCCGGCGCCCGGCATGAACGAGTGGATCTCCTCCGTCACGAACGGGAGCATCGGGTGCGCGAGCGCGAGCGTCTGGCCGAGCACGTGCAGGGCCGTGGCGGACACCTCCTCTTCATGCTCGTACAGGCGCGGCTTGACCATCTCGAGGTACCAGTCGCAGAAGTCCCCGTAGAAGAACGAGTAGAGGTCGAGCGCGGCGTGTGAGAAGTCGTACGCGCCGACCTGGTCGCGCCACCGCGTGATCGCCCGCTGCAGGCGCGACAGGATCCAGCGGTCCTCGGCCGTCCGGGGCCGCGCGGCAGGGTCGACGTCCGCGGCGTTCAGCATCACCAGGCGCGACGCGTTCCACATCTTGTTCGCGAACTGCTGGCCCTGCTGGACCTTCTCCGGCGAGTAGCGCACGTCCTGGGACGACGACATCGCGAGCAGCCCGAAGCGAACCGCATCGGCGCCGTGCGCCTCGATCTCGTCCAGCGGGTCGATCCCGGTGCCGAGCGACTTCGACATGCGGCGCCCGTCGGGCGCCTGGATGATCGGCGTGATGTTCACGTCGCTGTACGGCACCTCGCCCATGAACTCGAGCCCGGTCATCACCATGCGCGCCACCCACAGGAAGATGATGTCCCGGGCCGTGACGAGCACGTCCGTGGGATAGAAGGCGCGCAGCTCCGGCGTGTCGCGTGGCCAGCCGAGGGTTGCGAACGGCCACAGCGCCGAGGAGAACCACGTGTCGAGCACGTCCTCCTCGCGGCGCAGCGCGCCGCCGCAGGTGCCGCAGCGCTCCGGAGGCTCGACGCTGACGAACGTCTCGTCGCACTCGTCGCAATACCAGACCGGCAGCCGGTGGCCCCACCACAGCTGGCGGGAGATGCACCACGGCCTGATGTTCTCGAGCCAGTCGAGGTACACGCGCGCCCAGCGGCCGGGGTGGAAGGTCACGCGGCCGTCCCGCACGGCGTCGATCGCCGGCTGCGCCAGCTCGTCCATGCGCATGAACCACTGCAGCGAGATCAGCGGCTCGATGCGCTCCCCGGAGCGATGCGAGAACGGGACCGTGTGCGTGTAGGGCTCGCGCTTGCGGACCAGGCCCTCCTGTTCGAGCGCGTCGACCACGGCGCGCTGCGCCTCGTCCACGGTCTGCCCCGCGAACCGCCCGGCGGCCTCGGTCATGCGGCCGTCCTCGCCGATCACGGTGACCTGCTCCAGGTTGTGCCGCCGCCCGATGTCGAAGTCGTTGGGGTCGTGGCCGGGAGTGATCTTCAGCGCCCCGGTGGCGAACTCGGGCTTCACGTAGTCGTCCGCGATGATCGGAAGCCGGCGGCCGACGAGCGGCAGGATGGCGTGCTTGCCGACCATGTCCTTGTAGCGCTCGTCATCGGGATGCACCGCGACGGCGGTGTCGGCGAGCATCGTCTCCGGCCGCACGGTCGCGACCGTGACCTCCCCGCTGCCGTCCTCGAGGGGATACGCGATGTAATAGAGCGCGTCGGTGACCTCGCGGTCCTCGACCTCGAGATCCGAGATCGCGGACCCCGTGCCCGGGTCCCAGTTGACCATGTAGCGGTCGCGGTAGATGCAGCCCTTGTCGTAGAGGTCGACGAAGACCTTCATCACCGCCTCGACGTAACGGTCGTCGAGGGTGAAGCGCTCGCCGTCGTAGTCCGCCGACGCGCCGATGCGCTTGAACTGCTCGACGATCGTGCGCCCGTAGCGCTCGCGCCACTCCCACACGCGCCGCTCGAACTCCTCGCGGCCCAGCTCCTCGCGGCTGGTGCCCTCCTCCCGCAGTGCCTTCTCGACCTGCGCCTGCGTTCCGATCCCGGCGTGGTCGGTGCCGAAGATCCACTTCGTGCGGCGCCCGCTCATGCGGTGGAAGCGGATCAGCACGTCCTGGACCGACGCGTTCAGCGCGTGCCCCATGTGAAGCACGCCGGTCACGTTCGGGGGCGGGATCGCGATCGAGTAGTTCTCGGCGGCCGTGCCTTCCGGCTCGGCGTGGAAACAGCCCGCTTCCAGCCACTTCTCCAGCACGCGCGGCTCGACCTCGGCCGGGTCGTAGCGCGTGCGCTCCTCCAGCACTTTCAGTCCTTCGCGGGGCACGCTCAGAGTCTATTCACGGCTCCCGGACCCCCGGTGCGACACATCGAGGCCCCTATGCGCACCCCAAACCGCGCACCATCTAGACGGTCGCCGGCGGGACGGGAAGACCGGGCACGTCGGAGCGCCCGTGCAGCAACGCACCCATGGTGGTCACATAGACGTCGCGCATGTCGTCCCCGCCGAAGCACAGGCTCGACACGAATTCGGCGGGAATTTCCACCGTGCGGTCGAGCGATCCGTCGTGCTCGAAGCGCGCGATCGCGCCACCGTCCCCCATCGCCACCCATACCCCACCCTGCTCGTCGACGGCCAAGCCATCCGTGGAGCCGGCCGGCGACCGCGCGAACACGCCGTCGGCCGTGAGCACCGCACCGTGCGCGTAGTCGCACGCGTACATGGTGCCGCCGTCCGGCGAGAACCCGATGCCGTTGGGCCAGTCGATTTCCTCCAGCACGGGATCAGCCGCCCCCTCGGAATCGATCCTCCACACCTGACCCGGCGTTGGCGACTCCCCCGCAAACGGCTTGAACCGCAGCGCACCGACATACACGCGCCCCTCCCCATCGGTGCCGAGGTCGTTGAACCCCGTCACGCCCTCGAGGTCGCCCAGCAGCGTGCGCTGCTCTTCGCCGCGCACGTGGATCACGTCGCGCCCGGACACCACCAGCCCGCCGTCCGCGTGCAGGCACATCCCGCCGATCCCCCGCCGCTTGGGCAGCACGTCCTCCACCCCGCCGTCCGACCACCGCCGCACCCCGCCCTGGAGCACGTCACTGAAGTACACACCGCCCGCGCCGTCCCAGACGGGCGCCTCGAGCAGGCCGTACCCACCCGAGGCGAGCTCGTCGAACTTCACCCTAGAGCTGCATGGACTTCACCTGGAGGAACTCCTCCAGGGCGTACCGTCCCAGCTCCCGCCCGTGGCCGGACTGCTTGTAGCCCCCGAACGGCGCCAGCGGGTTGAAGACCCCGCCGTTGATCTCGACCTGCCCGGTCCGGATCCGGCGCGCCACGCGCTTCGCGCGCTCCTCGTCGCCCGACCACACGCCGCCCGCGAGGCCGTAGCTCGAGTCGTTGGCGATGCGGATCGCGTCCTCCTCGTCCTCGTAGGGAATGATCGAGAGCACGGGCCCGAAGATCTCCTCCTGCGCGATCGTCATGTCGTTGCGCACGCCGGAGAAGACCGTCGGCTGCACGAAGTAGCCGCGGTCGAGGCCGTCCGGCGGCTCGTCGCCCCCGGTGACCAGCTTCGCGCCCTCCTCGACGCCCTTGCGGATGTAGCCGCGCACGCGCTCCCGCTGGACGTCCGACACCAGCGGCCCGAGCTTCGTCTCGTCGCCGAACGGATCGCCGACGGTGAACGCGCTCGCCACGGCGGCCGCGATCTGCTCGGCCTCGTCGAGCCGCTCGCGCGGCACCAGCATGCGGGTCAGCGCGCTGCACGTCTGACCCGAGTTCAGGAAGCACTTCGAGACACCGTCGGTGACCGCGGCCTGGAGGTCCGCGTCGTCCAGGATCACGTTCGGCGACTTGCCGCCCAGCTCGAGCGCGACCGGCTTGACGTTCTGCGCTGCCAGCTCGCTGACGCGCCGCCCGGCGCGCGTCGATCCGGTGAAGGAGACCATGTCGATGCCCGGGTGCGAGGCGATCGCCTCGCCCACCACCGGGCCCGTCCCCGTGACCAGGTTGAACACGCCGGCTGGCGCGCCCGCCTCCTCGATGATCTCGGCGAGGATGAACGCGTTCAGCGGAGCGACCTCGCTCGGCTTCAGCACCACCGTGCACCCGACGGCGAGCGCCGGCGCGACCTTGGCCGCGATCTGGTGCAGCGGATAGTTCCACGGCGTGATCGCCCCGACCACGCCGACCGGCTCGCGGACCACGAGCGAGTTGCCGATCTCCTCCTGCCACCTGACCTCCTCGACGAGGTCGGGCACGGACGTGAAAGTCATCGTCGGCAGCCCGGCCTGGATGGCCTTCGAGAGCCCGACCGGCATGCCCATCTCCTGTGAGATCGTGGCCGCGATCTCGTCGCTGCGCGCGGCAAGGCCCGCCGCGATGGCCCGCACCACGTTGGCGCGCTCCTCGAGCGGCGCCTGCGACCACGACTCGAACGCGGCGCGCGCCGCCTTCACGGCTCGGTCGACGTCCTCCGGCGTCCCCTGCGGGATCCGTCCCATCACCTCTTCGGTCGAAGCGTTCACGACGTCGATCGTCTCCACACCAGCGGGGCTGATCCACTCGCCCCCGATGAAGAGCTTGTCGCGTACCTGTAGTTCAGCGGCTACTGCCATGTGGAGCTCCTTATCGGGTCGTGGTGACTGGTTCGCGGGCCGCGCCGGCGGAGGGCTGGTGCGCGGCGGCGATCGCCCCGGCCGTGCGGCGGGCGAGGGCCATGATCGAGATCATCGGGTTCGTCCCCGATGAGGTCGGGAACGCGCTGCCGTCGCCGATCCACACACCCTGGGTGTCGTGGAGCTGCCCCCACGGGTCGGCGACGCTCGTCTCTGAGTCCTTGCCCATCCGGCACGTGCCCATCTGGTGCGCGCAGAACAGGCGGAAGCCGCCTGCGCGCAGCGGCACCCGCTGCCAGCGCGCGATGCACTCGTCGAGGTCGTCGCCGTCGCGCCACCGCTGCGCGCTGCCGGAGGCGAGCGGCTGGATCTCGCGTGCGCCGGCGGCGCGGTGCAGGCGGGCCTGCGCGTCGATCGCGCGGTGCGTGTTGCGGACGTCCAGCTCGTCGGTGAGGTCGTAGTAGACGACGGCCTGGCCGTCGGCGTCCACGTCGACCCGGCCATGGCCGTGATCGCGCAGCAGGCCGATGAACGTGCCGCCGTAGCGCACTTTCTCCATCATCTCCTTGTGCCGCTGCGCCGTCGTGAAGGGCAGCGCCGAGCCGACCAGCGCAGGCGCGTACTGCGTCGTTTCGACCAGGAAGCCGTAGCCGTCCTCGACGGCCGCGAACTCGTCCACGAGCCCCGCCTGCGGCGGGCCCCACCACGCCTCCTGATCGTCGCCGTAGATGCCGAACAGCGCGGTGCAGGGATGGATGCGCAGGTAGTTCCCGACCGCCGGCCCGCCGATGCCGGAGCGGCGCAGCAGCGCAGGCGACTCGAGCGACCCGGCCGCGACCACGACCTGCGGCGCGCGCACGGTCACCTTCGCGGAGCGCCCCGTCGCCGGGTCGAGCCAGGTGCCCTCCACCCCGGCCGCGCGGCCGCTGTCCGTGAGCACGCGATCGACCGTGCAGCGCACGACCATGTCGGCGCCCGCGCCGAACGCGTCCTGCAGGTAGGTGCGCTGGGTGCTGAGCTTCGACCCCGACTGGTCGCCGAACCCGATGTAGGCGGCCGACGCCGGGTCGTAGCAGCCCTCGTCGGCGTTGCGGAGGATCGTCGCGAACGACCAGCCGAGCGCGTCGGCGCCCTCCTTCATGCGCTGGTGCGGCCCGTTCAGGTCCGAGCACCGGTCGTTGACGGACAGGCGCTCGAAGATCGCGTCGAGATGGCGGTCGTAGTCCGGCCCGTCGACGCCTTCGAGGCCGTGTTCCGTCGCCCACTGCTCCCGCACCCAGGGACGCGTGCGCAGGCAGTTGGTCCAGTTGATCACCGTGCCGCCGCCGAGACCGACGCCGGCGTACACCGTCACGTTGAAGTCCGCGGTGGGCTGCGGCCCGCCGCGCCAGTACATGTTCTCGTAGGCGGACAGCTCGAGCTGGTTGAAGTCGGACTCGTTGAAGTAGCCCGCCGCTTCGACGACGCACACCTTCAGCCCGGCCTTCGCCAGCTCCCCCGCGATCACGCCGCCGCCCGCGCCGGAGCCCACGATGCACACGTCGGCCTCGAGCGCCAGCTCGTCGCCGTCGGGCTCGATGGGCTCGATCGTCTTCGGCCGGACGGGCGGAGCGCCGGTCGGCCCGGGATACCCGAACACCTGCCAGTTCGGGTTCTGCCCGGTGGCGGGGTCGGGCGCGCCGTAGGTGATGAAGAGCGTCAGGCCGACGAGCGTTGCGACCCCGGCGGCGGCTTCCGGCCCCACCATCCCGACGTTGCGCAGGATCTGCTCGCGAGAGCGTTGCGAGACCTTCGTGAAGCCTTGGGCGTCGAGGCCGTCGAGCAGCTCCATCATCCCCGCGAACTGCTCCTCCGGCAGCTCGCCGAAGACCTGCTCGATGCCCTGGTCCGCGCCCATGTCGGCGGCGCTGCGGGCCCACAGGCCGGTGGGGTCGGGCTCGTGCGGAATGCTCGGGACGACGGTGTCGCAGACGGCGCTCAGGACGGCGCGGCGGGATTCAGTCAGCTCGCTCATACAGGCCTCTCCTCGAGTTCCTCAATTACTCAGATACTCCATCGCCTCGACCGGGTCCGAGAACAGCATCAGCGCGTCATCGGTCACGACCAGCCGACCATAGTGGGTCGACATCTCGTGCTGCATCGCATAGGGGTCGACGTCGAAGCCGAGCTCCTCGCTGACCTCGTCGAAGTCGATCACGAGGCGGTCCTTCGCCCTCACGTCCCAGAACGAGGGGTTTTCCACGATCTCGACTCCCTCGCGCTCACGCAGCACGTTCGCGACCGCGTCGCCCTCCTCGCTCTTGGCCATCACGATCCCGACGTAGTCGTACGTCTCGTCGCTCATGCCGCACCCCCGGTCGTCGCAGCCGTCGGGTTCAGGTCGCTGACGCCGCATTCCTCGCAGATCTCGTCGAGGTCGATGCGCACGTTCGCACGCGCGTCGTCGAACGGGATCCCTGCGGGCAGCTCGTCGAACACGGGCTGCAGGGCAAGCGCAGCCTCGTCGGCGAGCGGCAGCCAGTCGGCCAGCCAGGCGGCCATCACCTCGCGATTCGCCGCGCCGTGCTCGGGGTCCTCCAGCACGAACTTCACCAGGTCGGTGGTCCAGCCCGACACCCATTCCCATTCGAGCTGGGCGACATGGCTCAGCGCCTGCGTGACGATGTCGCCGTTGAAGCGCACGGAGCGCATCAGCAGCTCCCGCCGGATCAGCAGCCCGACCACGGGCTCGAAGCACAGGTTCGCCGCGATCACGCGCTCCCCCCAGTCCGGAGTCGCGCGCAGACGCTCGACGTAGCTGCGCGCGGGCTGCCAGACGGCGTCGTTCAAGAAGCTCTCGCGGGACCTTTCGACCGGGAACTCGCCGAAGTCCTGCTCGAGATCCATGCCGTAGAGCAGGTACGCCTGCGCCTGCCGCTGCTTCATCGCAGCCTCCAGCGCCACGCAGTGCGTGACCGTGTCGGACAGCGTGTCGCGGGCGGCGCTCGCAAGCGCCAGCCAGATGCCGTGGTCGAGGAACGCCGGCACCTGGAGGTGCTTGCGCAGGAACTCGACCCACTCCGGCGTGAAGTCCGCAAACACGCGCTCGCGGCGCGCGGTCCGCACCGCGCCCTCGATCAGCTGCTCGCTCGACGTGCCGTCCTGGTAGTAGTTGCGCTCCCACATCTGGCCGGGGTCGCGGAAGTCGTACCAGTCGGTCGCGCGCAACCGGGTCGAGTCGTCCGACCACAGCCCCCGGCCGTCCTCGAAGTGGACCGGCCACCCGCGCCCCTCCTGGATGTGGCGATGCACCGACGGCTGGGTGTCCATCGTGACGTCCTCGTAGATGGTCGCCCTGCGTTTCTTCGGGGTGTACCACTGGAACGAGCGCTCGGGGTCTTCGCCGCGGCGCGGCGCGCCGTCGCCGACCTTCTTCACCGGTGGTCCTGCGCCAGCTTCCATCTCTCTCTCCTTACTCAGCCACCACGGCGTCGGCCGAGGTGGTGAACTTGTCGTGGAAGATCCTGCTGCTCTCGTCGATGCCGTGGACCTCGCAGGCGAGCTCGATCATCGCGTCGATCATCGGGGGCGGGCCGCACATGTAGATCTCGGGGTCGTCCATCTCGCCCGCTTCGATGCACGCACACGCCGGCTCGTGCACGAACCCGATCACGGGCACGAACTCGAAGTCCGGCAGGCGCGCCCCGAGCTCCTGGATGAGGTCGAGATAGAAGAGGTCCTGCTCGGACCGGGCGCCGTAGAAGAAGCGCACGGGGCGATCGCTCCCCTCGTCCGCGAGGCGGCGCAGCAGCGACAGGATCGGCGCCATCCCGGAGCCGCCCGCGACCATCAGGATGGGACGGTCGCTGTCGCGCAGGTGGAACGCGCCGTACGGGCCCGTGAAGCGCAACTCGTCCCCGGGTGAGATGGCGCCGTCGAGCAGGCTCGAGAACCGGCCGCCCTCGTACCGCTTCACGATCAGCTCGATGCGCCCGTCGCCGGGCAGGTTCGCCATCGAGAAGGAGCGCCGTGCGTCGTCGGAGCCGGGTATCCAGACGTCCACGTACTGCCCGGGGAGGAACGAGAAGTCGGCCGGCTCGACGACCTCCAGCTCGAGGCGCCGGATGTCGTGTGTGAGGGCCTCGACCGCCGTCACGACGCCGCGCCCGTCGCGGATCTCGTGCTCCAGCTTGTAGTTGTCCGGGTCGTAGTGCAACAGCTCGACGACCAGGTCCTCCTCGGGCATCGCGCGGCACAGCAGCGTGTAGCCGTTGGTCTCCTCCGACTCGGACAGCGCGAACGTGGAGTACGGCTTCAGCACGACCTCGCCCTCCAGCAGGTAGGCCTTGCAGGCCGAGCACTGGCCCTCGCGGCAGCCGTACACGAGGTTGTAACCGTGCCGGAACGCCGCGTCGAGGACGGACTCCTCCTCGCCGCAGTCGATCTCCTCGCCGATCGGCTCGAAGACGACCCGGGGACTCACCTCAGCGCGCTACCGCCTTCCCGTTGCCGGCGCCGTTCGACCAGGGCGCAGCCGCCTTCAGCCCGCCGTCGATGTGGCCGTTGGGAGACGTGAGCCCCACCGAGGAGCCGTTCGGCAGGCCCATCTTCTCGGCGAACGTGATGTTCGGGCTCTGGACGTGGAAGTCCATGCTCTTCACGTCGTCGAGCGTCCACATCTTGTCGTCGTCGAGGTGTGGCTGCGCGATCAGCGTCTTGCCGTCGGTGCGCACGAAGCCGAGGTCGCGCACGATCTCGGACAGCTCCCACCCGTGGTAGCGGTCGAAGAAGTTGCGGTCTCCGACGTAGCGGCCCGGGTTCGACTCGTCGAGCCACATGCATTCCTTCGAGCAGTAGAACCGCGTGCGGTCGCCGACGGTGCGGTGGCACATGTCCTCGGGGAACACGCACCCCATCAGGCAGACCCAGCATGACGGCGATCCCTGCTCTTGCGCCATGTTCAGCAGGTGCTTGAACTGCTGTGGGTCGTGCCTGGTCTGGCGGAACGCCTCCCACGGCGCTCCGTACTCCGCGTACCACCCCGGGTACTTCGCCTCGAACCATTCGAAGTCGCGCTCGTTGAGGGGCTCCGTGCGCCAGAAGTGGAGCATCCAGAACGCGGCCGAGCTGAGCATGTTCTTGTGGACCATGCCGCGCTCGAGCCGCGACTTGGCGCGGTCGAACATCTCGGGCGGGAAGTTGAGGCCGAGCTTGCCGAGCTTCAACACGTACGAGCGGTACCAGTCGTCCTCGATCCACCGCTCCCACTTGTCCAGGTAGCTCTCGGGGTCCGAGCGGTCGTCGGAGCTGTACTCCATGATCGCGGAGCCGAAGCCGTCCAGGTAGGCATGGTTGATCCACCAGGCCTGGGCGAGGTCGCGCTCGATCAGCGGAGCGTTGTCGTCCTCCTGCAGGACGGTGAGGAGCGTCGCGTAACCGTTGGAGATGTGGCGGGCCTCGTCCGACTGCACCGAGAGGTACGTGGTCGGGAGCGTGAAGTCGCCGTTGCGCGCGCCGACGTCGGGCAGCGCCACGAACGCGATGTTCGTGAAGG
>DASRIA010000052.1:0-105120 GCA_035650255.1 Solirubrobacterales bacterium | reverse complement strand
CGCGGCACGCAGCCGCAGCGCGCGACCGGCGCCGGCCCGGCGTTGTAGGCGGCCAAGGCCAGCGACACGGACGCGAACCTGCGCAGGAGGTCGCGCATCAGGCGCGCCTGTGCGTCGATCGAGCGGTGCGGGTCGAACGGGTCGCGCAGGCCGTAGGCCCGCGCCGTGCCGGGCATGAACTGCGCGATGCCACGGGCGCCGGCGGGCGACACGGCGAACGGGTTGAAGCCGCTCTCGGCGTAGAGCTGCGCCGCAAGCAGCGCGGCGGACACGTTCCAGCGGCTGGCCGTGCGGGCCAGCGAGTCGCGGTAGGCGGCCGGGACGAACGACGGCACCGCGCTGCGCCCGTCGCCCGGGCGCCCCGCGCCGGCGAGCCCCGAGGGCGTCGAACCGGCGTTGAGCGTGTAGCCGAAGTGCCATGGCTCCCAGGCGTAGCGCTTGACGAAGTGGAAGCGCCCGGCGTTGCGGGCCAGCCAGCCGTACGCGGACGGCGGCCCGAGGTCGAGCTCGGTGCCGAGCCGGTGCAGCGACCTGCCCGGCGGTGCGACCCACTTTGGATCGGGATGGCGCTTGTAGAGCTCGGCCTGCTCCGCGTCCGAGCGGTAGCCGGACGTGACGATCAGATGGATGCCCGCGCCGCGCGCGGCGGCCGCCATGCGATCGAACGCGCGGGCCACGTCGGGGCGCATCGGCTTGCCCTGCCGGTTGGCGAGCGGGCCCGAGTAGCCGCTCCCCGCCGCCTCCAGCGGAGCGCTCCCCGGCGGCGCGACCATCTCCGCCTGCGCCACCGCCCTGACCGGCACCGAGTCGCCGCGGACGGGCGTCGCGCCCCTCACCACCACCTTCACGCGCGAAGGAGCGAACGCGCGCGCGTCCGGAAAGGTCACGTCGCCGGGCCGCAGGCGCGCACCGTTCTGCCGCCCGATGTCGAGCGCCGTGCTGCGCGCGCGCTCGAGGTACTCCGCTTCGCTCAGGTAGTACGGGTTGGGGCGGCCGTCCATCTCCGGCGGCTCGAACAACCGATCGAGGTCGTCGCGCATGGAGCGCGCAGCAGAGATCGCCGCGAGGTCGGCGGCGCGTTGCGCGCGGCCCTTGCCCGCCAGCGCGCTGCCGAACGAGAACAGCACCGAGGCGCCCAGCATCAGCGCGGACAGCGCGCCCAGCGCGAGGATCAGCGCCTGGCCACGTTCGGGGTCCATTCGTTTCGCGCTCGCGGCCCTCATCCTTGCCGCGAGGCACGCTATGCGGGCCGGTGTCGAGTGTCAGCGCGCGGCCGTCACGGAACCGCCACGAGATCGAGTCTCTTGGCTAGCCGCGGAGCCGGAGCCCGCGCACGACTCTCGTCAGCGCCCCGACCGACTCGTAGCGCCCGCCCTCGGTGTCGCACCGCAGGCAGTTCGGCATGTTGATCGTGACCACGACGCGCGGCAGGTACACGTGCGCGATGAAGTCGTCGCGCGCGCGCTTGGGGCACGCGGCGACCGTGACCGGGACCGCAGTCTTCCGCCCGCGGCCGGGTGTCACGCCCGGCGGCGGTCCCTCCTTGGGCGCGAAGCCGGCGAAGATCTCGGCGCGGCCGCGCGGCACCTGCACTACCCGCCTGCGTGCGCAGTTCGAGCTCCACGACCCCTGCCGCCCCAGCCGCGACGTCCGGAAGCGCTCCCAGCGACGCGGCTTCCACAGATCGAGCTTCACACCGGAGTTGCGGCCCGCGTAGCCGATGATCGCGGCCATCTCGAACCCTTCCTCGGGCTGGTGGTTGACGCTCGCATCCTCGAGCGTGAGGCGCGGCAGCCCATCGGGCGCGAACCGGCGCCCCAGCCAATAGACCGGCACCCCGATGCGCGGGTCGTCGAGCGCAACGTCGCGATCGTCGTTCGCGCGGGAGGGCACCGGGACCGGCTTCGCGATCCGCCTGTCCTGCAGGCGGCTCAGCGCGCGGCCGGCCTGCTTCGCCTTGGCGGCGCTGCGCCCATACACGTGCACCAGCGCCACGACGGCGCCGCGCCGCCACAGCACCGTGAAGTGCGCGCCCTTGGCGAACACGGCGGCCTCGTCGCCGCGGGTCAATCGCTCGGAGCTCGGAGTGAGACCGCGCGGGTCGAGCAGCACGTAGCGCGCGAAGTCCCGGCCGACCCGCAGCGCGGCTGCCGCCGCCTCGGCATGCGGGAACGTGTACGCGATGCTCTCGACCGAGCGCGCGCGCTTGGCCCGCCCATCCCGGCGACTCCTCCAGATCCGCTCGTAGTCCATCGCGCACCCGCTCGGGCGGTAGGCGATCACGAGTTGCGCCACGCTGGGCGGCGCGTTCTCGGTCCCGAGCCCGCCGCAACCGCTGTCGTCGCCCACGCGGTAGCCGTCGCCGAGGTCCGGGAGCCTGAGCACGAGCGATCGGGGTCCCGTGGCAGCCGGTGCGGCGGCCGCCAGCGCGACGGCCACGACGGCCAGCGTCGCGATCGCCAATAGCAGGCCTGGTCTGTTGCGCAGGGTGGCCGTGGAACCTCCCGCGGGAAACGTACCCCGCGCGGCCCCGGCACAACCGGAGCCGTGCCGCTACGCGGCGGTGGCTTGACGGAGTCCCGTCAGGTCACGCAGCCGAGCGCGACCGGTACCACTGGTCGCCCACGACCATGTCGCCGACCCCGCGCTCCTCGCAGTAGCGCACGAGGTCGGACATGCGGTTGATGAACCCGAACCCCTTGAAGTTCAGCGACGTGTTGCAGAGCACTCCGGTTCCCCTGCGCTGCGCGACCGCCGTGAGCAGCCGGTAGAGCGCCTCGTTCGTCGCGGCGGTCACCGTCTGCACGCGCGCTGTCCCGTCCACGTGGGTGACGGCGCCGAGCGTCTCGGGCGTGCGGACCCGCTTGAAATAGAGCATGTACGGGTCGTGGAAGCCGTCGCGGAAGGCGCGCGGCGCATCCTCGAGCCGGCAGCAGGGCGCGATCGGGCGGTAGTCCTCGCGCTGCTTGATCTCGTTGAGGCGGTCCTTCATGCGCGGATCGGCGGGGTCAGCCAACAGCGAGCGGTTGCCGAGCGCGCGTGGACCGATCTCCCAGCGGCCCTGCACCCACGCGAACACCCGTCCCTCCGCAAGCGCGTCCGCCACCTCGGCCTCGGTCATGGCTACCTGCTCCCACCGCCCGGGGTCGGGCGTCGCGTCGTGCTCGAACTCGCGGCCGCTGTACACGTCCCACTCGATGTGCGGGTCGCCGCCGTGGCTTGCGAGCGCATCGATCGCCGTGCCGATCGCAGACCCGGCGTCGTTCGGGCACGGCGGCACGAAGACCGAGGAGAAGTGCCCGAGGTCGCGCCAGCGCGCATTCCACTCGCAGTTGAGGCCGCAGCCGCCGCCGATGTAGAGGGGCAGCCCGGCAGGGATGTGCTCGCGCGCCGCCGACGCGAACACCTCGAAGAGCCGGTCGCTGAGCGCCGCCGCCGCGTCCTTGGTGACCTGCGCCTCGACGCCCTGGTTGTACACGGGCAGGTGCCGAAACCGGCCCATCCTCCCGAGCGGCTGGGTCAGGATCGCCTCCGCCGTCTCCCGGGCCTCACCGGTCGTCGGATCCCCGAAGCCGGCCAGGGCCATCAGCTTGCCCGCGGCCTCGACCTGCACGTGGACCGCCTGCTCGAGCACGCTCGGGTCGGCGATGCCCCACAGGTGGAGCCAGCGGTGCCCCGGCCGGCGGAGCACGGGCACCGTCTTCGTGACCTGCCAGTTGTCGTCCACGAGGTAGAAGGACCCGATCAGGCCCTCCCAGATGAGCACGGCCCGCAGCTCCCCGGGCTCCCGGGGCCCCATGCCGATCGCGCCCAGGATGTGCGAGCGCTCGTGCGAGTCGGTGAAGAACTGCACCGGCTTTCCGAATATCCGCCCTTCCCGCGCCACGGCCACTGTCTCGCCGAGGTAGCCCGCGCCGATATCGCCGAATCCGTAGGGCTTCGTCCAGCCGCTCAAGGCGACCACGTCCGGCACGGCGCCGAGCAGCTCGGCCATCTCCAGAACCACGTCCGCCTTGGCCGACGCGTAGCGACGCCAGGAGTCCTTCTCCCCTTCCAGCGAGTAGAGGAGCCTGCCGTCTTCGATCGCCGCGACGGAGCCGTCGTGGCCGACTTTCACAGCTAGCACGAGCATGCGGTTCGCCTCGATGCCGGACGGGGCGCCAACCGCCCGCGTGCAGGAAAGAAGTGCGGCGGAAAGTGAATCACAATCACGCCGCTGGGCCACGCCTGGGCCTAGGCCCACTACCTAGGCCCGCAGCTTGTACCCGCGTGAGAACAGCCGCAGGTTGACCGCGAACAGCGCGGCCGTGGCGAGCGTGAGGAACAGCAGCGAGAGTGCCACGTTCGCCTCGGCGTACCCGAGAAAGCCGTACCGGACCAGGGCGATCATGTAGTAGACCGGATTGAAGTGGGTCAGGGTCTCGAACGGCTCGGGCAGCAGGGCGGCGGAGTAGAAGACCCCACCCAGGAAGATCAGCGGCTGGAGCACGAACGTCTGCGCCATCGCCACGTCGTCGAACTGCTCGGCGCGCACGCCGATCAGCACTCCGAGCTGCGCGAAGAAGAAGCCGACCAGGAAGAGGCCCGGGATCAGGACGAGGATGTGCTCGACCGGGAGGTCCACCAGGAACGAGGCGGCGGTGAACGTCAGCACAGCCACCACCAGCCCGCGCATGAAACCGCCGAGGGAGAACGCCAGCAGCAGCTCGAGCGGCGAGGCCGGTGAAGAGAGCTGGTCCTGGATCGCACCCTGGAACTTCTGCTGGAGGATCGAAGATGAGTTGTTGGAGAAGGCGTTGATCGCCCACGCCATCATGATCAGGCCGGGGATCACGAAGACGACGTAGTCGATGCCGTGCAGCTGGTCGATGCGCGAGCCCAGCGCGGCGCCGAACACCGAGATGTAGAGGAACGTCTCGAGCAGCGGCGCCCCGACCGTCTGCTTCTTGATCTTCAGGAAACGGTTGACCTCGCGGCGCGAGAGCGTGAAGAACCGGATCTGCGCCGCGCTCACGAGGCCAGCTCCTCGACCTCGGCACGCGAGCGCGACAGCTCCTTGCGCCCGACCAGCGCGAGGTAGGCGTCCTCGAGGTTCGCGACGCCGTACTTGGCGGACAGCTCCGCGCTCGAGCCCTGGGCGACGATCTCACCCTGGTTGATGAACGCGATCTTGTCGCAGAGCTGCTCGGCCTCTTCCAGGTAGTGCGTCGTCAACAAGATCGTCGTGCCCTCCTGGTTGATGCGCTTCACGTAGTGCCACAGCTCGAGGCGTAGCTCGATGTCGACGCCCGCAGTGGGCTCGTCGAGGATCAGCAGCCGGGGGCGGTGCATCAGGGCACGCGCGAGGATCAGGCGCCGCTTCATCCCGCCGGAGAGCGTGCGCGTGCGCTCGTTGCGCTTCTCCACCAGCGAGAACGTCTCGAGCAGCTCCGCGGCGCGTGCGCGGCGCTCGCGCTTCGGCATCCCGAAGTAGCCCGCGTGGTAGTCGAGCGTCTCCTCCACGGTCAGGAACCAGTCCAGGTTCGGCTCCTGGGGCGCGAGCCCGACGGCCTGGCGAGCATCGCCGTAGTCGACGATCGCGTCGTGCCCGAAGATCCGGATCGTGCCGGCGGTGGGCTGGGCGAGCCCGGTCGCGCAGTGGATCAGCGTCGACTTGCCGGCGCCGTTCGGGCCCAGCAGCCCGAAGAACTCGCCGACCTCGACGTCGAGCGAGACGCAGTGCAGCGCCTCGACGCCGGTCGGATAGCGCTTCACGAGACCTTCTATGCGCAGGGCTTTGTCGCTCACGGTGAGCGACCAACGGTAGCTAGCGTGCGTCTTCGGCCTCGGTCAGGCCGGGACCGGCTCCGGCTTCGGCGCCCTCGGCACGCCCGTCCCATCGTCCGGCGGACCGGAATCTCCGGGCTCGTCGGGGAGTTGCGGAGCTCCATCTGAGCCGACCCGCGGCATCCACTCGAGCCACTTCGGCAGGTACCAGTTCCAATCCCCGAGCACCTTCATCGAAGCCGGCAGCAGGACGCCGCGAATGATGGTCGCATCGATCAGCACGGCGACGGCCAGGCCGAAGCCCATCTGCTTGAAGTCGACGAAGTCGAGCGTCATGAAGACCGAGAAGACGGCCACCATCACGAGCGCCGCGCTTGTCACCGTGCCGGCCGTTTGCGTAATCCCGAAACGGACGGCTTCCGACGTGTCCATCCCGCGCTGGTAGGCCTCGCGGACGCGAGACAGGATGAAGACGTGGTAGTCCATCGAGAGCCCGAACAGGATCACGAACAGGAACAGCGGTAGCCACGAGGTCACGCCGCCGTTCGACGTGAAGCCGAGCAACGACTCTCCATTCCCGTTCTGGAACACGAGCACCAGGGCGCCATAGGCCGCGCCCACGGAGAGCAGGTTGAGCAGGATCGCCTTGATCGGGATCACGATCGACCGGAAAGTGACCAGCATCAGCACGAACGTGAGCGCGAAGACGAACCCGAAGATCAGCGGCAGCCGGCTTGTCAGCTGATCTCTGAAGTCCTCGGATTGCGCCGCGTTGCCGCTCACGTTCACGGTGACGCCCTCGATGCCCCCCAGCGTCGCCGGGATGAGCTCGTCGCGGATCTCGTTCAGCGCTGCAGTGGATCTGGCGTCGGTGCCGTTACCCACTGTCGGGATCACGACCTCCGCGATGGTTCCGTCCTCGCTGTAGTTGACCTCGCCACCCTTCAGGACTCGGTCAGAGGACTCCGCGCGTCGCTGCAGCAACGAGATGCCGGCTGCCGCTTCGCCGCTGCGGACGTCCTCTGCCTCCACGGCGACGACTGCGGCGACGCCTTCGCTCGGGAACGCCGCTCGCACGCGATCGTACGTGTCGATGATGCCGATGCCCTCAGGCAGCTGCTCGATATCTGTGTTCACGGTCTTCAGGTTCAGGGCCGGCACCGCGAGCAGCACGAGCGCGCCGCCCGCCAGGACTATCGAGAGCCACGGCCGCCGCATCACGCGATCGACGATCGCGGACCAAAAGCGCGATTGCTCGCACTGACGCCGCTTTCGCCCGACGAGCGGGATCCTGCCCTTTTCGACTCGGTCGCCGAGCCAGGCGAGCACTGCCGGAAGCACGGTGAGCGACGCGAACATGGCGATCAGGACAACCATGATCGCCCCCTCCGCAATCGAGATGAAGCCCTTCTCACCGCTGATCAGCATGCCGGCCATCGCCACGATCACCGTCAGGCCGGAGATCAGCACCGCACGGCCCGAGGTCGCGGCCGCAATGTCGAGCGCATCGCGGGGGCTGCGACCGGCCGCGCGTTCCTCGCGCTCCCGCCGCAGATAGAAGAAGGAGTAGTCGACCCCGACCGCGAGCCCGATCAGCAGGATTACGGCGGAGACGTTGTCGTCGAGCGGGAAGATCTGGCTCGGGATGGCGATCAGGCCCATCGTCGCCAGCACGGCCGAGATACCGAGTAGCAGGGGGATGCCGGCGGCCACGATCGAGCCGAGCGCGATCATCAGGATCAGCAGCGTGACCGGGATGGACAGCATTCCTGCCTTCGCCAGATCGTCCTGGATAACGGTGTCGATGTCCTTGTCGGCGCTGGCGCTCCCGAACTGCTCCACGACGAAGCCGGGATGCCGGTCCTGCACAGCGGCAACCGCGGCGAGGGTCGGGTCGACGCGATCCGCCGTCTCTTCGTCGGTCCCCGCGATTTCGAAGTCGACGAGAGCCGAATGCCGGTCCGCCGACACGGAGCCACCGCCCGAGAGCGGAGACGTGAGCTTCTCCACGTGGGCGGTACTGGAGAGCCGCGTGGTCACGTCGTTGATGGTCGCCCGGAACTCTGCGTCCTCCGTGGTGAGAGTCTTGCTCTGCACCAGCACGACCTCGCTGGTCGGCCGGAGCCCAGCGTCGTCCAGCGCCTGCTCCGCCCGGCCGGCCTCACCCGAGGTGAGCTCCGCCTGTGTGAGCGTCTGCTGGGAGACCAGCTGGCCCGCCAGGATCGCCACGACGACGAACGCGAGCCATCCCAGGATTGCGGCCTTCCGATGGTTAGCGCTCCAGTGACCCATCCGGGCCGCGAGACTGGTCGATCGATGCGGAGAGGACGACATGCCGGCTCCTAACGCTTGGCTCTGCCGACCGCTGGGGTCGGACCTGTAAGCGCCGGCCGGGTGTCGGAGCCGGAAAAGCAGCCTGCCGAGGTGCTTGGGCAGGGATACTCACGGTAACAACACCCTGGCTGGAAGTCCAGCGGGCGAAGCTAGACTCAGCTCAGGGGAGCACGATGAACCACCTGGAAACCGAGCACCTGCGTGTGCTGATCGCGAACGAGCGCAAGGATCGCCTCGCCTTGGTCGCCCCCATCGTCGCCGCGCTCGGCCACGAGGTGATCGCGCGCGAGATCGAGGTGCAAGACGTGGGCGCCGTCACGGTCAGAGAGCGACCAGACGTCGCGCTGGTCGGGCTTGGCGAGAGCTCCGCGCACGCCCTCGGGCTGATCGAGAAGATCGTCAAGGAAGCAGCGTGTCCCGTGATCGTGCTGCTTCACGCCTCTGCGCCGGAGTTCGTGAAGGAAGCTTCCAAGCGAGGAGTGTTCGCGTACATCACGGACGCCGACGCCAGGGACTGGCAGAGTTCGATCGACATCGTCCTGCGCCGGTTTGCCGAGTACCACGATCTCGAGGGAGCCTTCGGGCGCCGCGCCGTGACCGAGCGGGCCAAGGGGATCTTGATGGAGCGCCACTCGATCGACGAGGCGAGTGCCTTCGCGATGCTGCGTGACCAATCTCGCGACGCGAACCGCAAGCTCGTCGATGTGGCGACAGCCGTGGTGGACGGCCACCGGCTGCTGCCGAGGCAGCCGGCGGCGCCTTAGGCGTCAGGCGCTCCCGGGCGCCGCGCCCTGGACGCGGACAGCCACCTGGCGCAGCGCCGCGCCGAACGAGCCCGGCGCGCGCCGGCCGCGTGCGAGCAGCAGCACCCCGAACCGCGACTGCGGCACGCACACCGCCTCCAACGGCTCCCACTCCTGTGGGTCCTCGGGACGGTTGGCGACCAGCACCACTGACTCGTGCCGCAAGCGCAGCCGGTCGGCCACGAGCCGCGCGAGCACGGGCAGGCCGGTGCGGCCGGCGACCACCACCAGCACGTCCACGCTCGCTGGAGCAAAGCCGTCGATCACGCGCGCGCCGGGCAGCTCGCGGCGCAGCCCTTGGGCAACCGTGGACGCGCCGCAGCCGCCGCTCAGGCCGGTGACGGCGACGTCGAGCGGCGGGCCGGGAGCCGCCGGCGCCCGGGGCCCGCCCTCGGGCGGCTCCACCAGCAGCGCCAGCGCGCGCCGGGCCGCGGACGTCATTCGCGCGCGGGCCGCACCGCCGCCGCGGCCGTCACGCGCACCGGGCCGCGCACGGTGCGCAGGATGGCGGGCATCCCGAGCGTCACGGCCACGCGTCCGCCCCGCTCCCGCACGTGCAGGCGGCCGCGTGCCCATCCGGGTGCCGCCGCCCGCGCGGCCTGCTCCGGATCGCGGCCGTTCACGGTGGCGATCGCAGCGGCCTCGGCCGCGCCGTCCGCGATCGCGGACATCCGCCCGGCGGCCAGCACCTGGAGCAATGCGACGCCGGCGAGCAGGAGCACGACGGTGCTTGCGAGCAGCTCCACGCTGGCCTGGCCGCGCGCGCTCATCGCCCGGGCAGTCCCGACGTCGCGCCGATCCGCAGCGGCGAGCCCCAGCCGCGCATCACGATCGGCACGCGCACGTGCACCGTCACGGCGCCCTCACGGCCCGACACGCGCAGCCCACGGCGCAGGTGCGCCGGCAGCGCGCTGCGCACGGCGGTCTGCGGGTTCTCACCCACCGCGGCGGCCCGGGCGCCCACGCGGGCCGCGTTGCCCGCCAGCCACCCCGCCTGGCCGGCCAGCACCAGCTGCCAGGCGGCGAGCGCGACGAGTATCAGCGCGGGCAGCGCGCCGAGCAGCTCGACCGCCGCCTGCCCGCGCTCGGATTCCGTCCGTTGTGCTGTGGCAGTGGGCATCCTTGACGCCCACGAAGGCTAGGACCGCACCAGTGCACGCTCAGCACGAGCGTGTCACGAAAGACGGGCCGGTCTGCCTAGACAGAGTGCCTAGATGCTGTAGCGGCGGGACTCGACCCAGGCGTTGTAGACAGCCAGGACCGAGCCCGCGAGCAGCGCGAGCCAGAGCACCGTTCCGACGCCCTCGCCGAGGAGGCGGTCGGTGGCGGTGAGCGTCATGAACGCCACCGTGAAGCCCGCGTAGAACTGCGCGCGGTGCCGGTCGCTCATGCTCCAGAGCGTGAACTTGTGCTCCATGTAGAGGCGGTAGCCGAGGAACCCGATCGCGGCCATGAACGCGAGCGACAGGATCGCCAGGGCCAGCTCGGCCGTGTCGTTCCCGCCCGGGATGAAGGCGATCGCCAGCGCGACGGCGGCGATGATCGCGATGTTGCGGACCGTCTTGAGCTCCACGACCCGGATTGTAGGGCGGCGCCTCTACTTGGACAGCATCTCGTACAGGCCGACGGCGACGGCGAGCCCCGTGACGGCGAGACCGGCAGCCGTCAGCGCCGCGTAGCCGAACGCCCCCGCGATCCGGTCCTCCCGGCGCACCTCCGCATAGCGGGTCGCGCCGAAGATGGCGAGCGAGAACACGATCGTGACGCCGATCGCGCCGATCAGCGACGCCACCACGACGTCCAGCATCGCTTCCCAGTCGACCACGGCGCCGAGGATCACGGCGACGACTCGCTGACCCCGGCCCGCGGTGCGGGCGCGGTCGCCTGGACGACCGCCTGAGCGCGGCGCCCGAAGATCGCCGCAATCACGCCCAGCGCGAGCAGGGAAACCACGATCGGCCCGAGCGCTCCGGTGCCGAAGATGCGTGTGACGCCGAACGCGAGCCCGCCGATCGCCCCCGCGGCCGGGATCGTGAGTATCCAGGCCATGACGATGTTGCCCGCGACTCCCCACCGCACTGCCGACAGGCGCTTCGCCGCGCCGGCTCCCATCACGGCGCCCGAGATCGTGTGGGTCGTGGACAGCGGGTAGCCGAAGTGCGACGAGGCGAGGATCACGGTCGCCCCCGCTCCCTGGGCCGCGAAGCCCTGCGCCGGGTCCATCTTGATGATCCGCGTGCCGAGTGTCCGGATGATGCGCCAGCCGCCGGCGTACGTCCCCAGCGCGATTGCGGTGGCGGCGGAGACGACGACCCAGGTCGGTACGTGGAAGTCGTCCGACGCGATGTTGCCGTTCGCGATCAGCGCCAGCGTGATGATGCCCATCGTCTTCTGCGCGTCGTTGGTGCCGTGCGACAGCGCCAGTAGCCCGCCCGACACGATCTGCCCCAGCCGGAATCCGCGGTTCACCGCAGCCGGCCGCAGCCGGCCGATGATCGTGTAGGCACATAAGATCGACACGCCGGCGGCGGCGAAGGCCAGGGTCGGCGCGATCAGAGCCGGGATCATCACCTTCCCGACCAGGCCCTCGCCGATCACAGCCTGCGTCCCTTCGGCTACCAGCGCCGCCCCGACCACTCCCCCGATCAGCGCGTGCGACGAGCTGGACGGCAACCCGTACCACCACGTGATCAGGTTCCAGGCGATCGCCCCGATCAGGCCGGCGAACACGATGGTCGGCGTGATCAAGTCCGCGTCGACGATGCCCTTTGCGACGGTGGCGGCAACCTCCAGCGAGATGAAGGCGCCCACGAAGTTCAGGATCGCCGCACCAGCGACGGCGGTCCGCGGCGGCACGGCCCTGGTGGAGATCCCTGTCGCGACGACGTTCGCCGTGTCGTGGAACCCGTTCGTGAAGTCGAACGCGAGCGCGGTCGCCACGACGATCACGAGCACGATGTCGCTGTCCATTGCCCTCTCTTCGCTGTTTTTCCCGAACCCTGCCGCCGCGACGGCAGCCGTGGATCAGGTGTGCTTCACGACGATGCCTTCGAGAATGTTGGCGACCTTCTCGGTCGCGTCGATCGCGTGCTCGAGCCGGTCGAAGATGTCTTTCCAACGGATCACGACCATCGGGTCGATCCCGCCGCTGAACAGCGAGGCGAGAGCCTCACGCGTGATGCGGTCGCCCTCGTTCTCCAGCCGGTTGACCTCGACGAGATAGTGGTTCAGGTCCTGGAAGCCCCGCAGCCGCTCGAGCGCTTGCGCGATGTTGCGGCACGAATCCTCGAGGACCCGCGTCAGCTGCAGGGCCTGCTCCATGGGCGCTTCGATGTTGTAGAGGCCCATGAAATCGGCCGCTTCCTCGGTGAAGTCCACGATGTCGTCCAGCCCGGATGCCAGCGCGAAGATGTCCTCCCGGTCGATGGGAGTCACCGACGTGCTGTTCAGCCGGTGGATGATGTCGTGGGTGATCCGGTCGCCCTCCTGCTCGCAGATCAGGATGTCCCGTCCCAGCCCCCCGGCCTCCGGCCACGACTTCATCAGCTGGTCCAGTAGCTGGGCGGCGCGCAGGATGTTCGTTCCCGCCTCGTCGAACAGGCGGAAGAACTCGCGGTCTTTTGGAACGAGGCTGAGTCTGGCCATCGGTGGCAGCCTCGAGGAAGGATCCTCAGGCCGGGGGCAAGCTAGCAGAGCCCGCGGGCGGCTCCTCGCCGGCGTCCGCGGTCTCCTGCGCGTCGAAGCGGTAGCCCACGCCGAAATGCGTGTGGACGTATTGCCACCCCGGGGACGCGGCCTCGAGCTTTCGCCGCAGTTTGCGGACGAAGACGTCCACGGACCGGTCGCCGTGGGCCATGTGGTAGCCCCAGACGCGTTCGTAGATGCGCTCTCGCGGGATCACGCGCGCCGCTGACGATGCCAGCAGCTGCAGCAGCTCGAACTCGCGGCGGGTCAGCCCCAGCGGCCGGCCGCCGACGAACGCCTCGAACATCTCCGGCCGGATCTCCAGCTCGCCCGCGACGGTCGGCTCGGCTTCCTCCGACCCGGCGGCGGCGATCTGTCGTGCGCGCAGCGCTGCCTCGACCCTGGCCAGCACCTCCTCGGGGTGACACGGTTTCGTGACCCAGTCGTCCACGCCGAGTCGCAGGCCCCGCACACGCTGGGCCACCGAGGTGGGACCGGTGCAGACCACGACCGCCTGGCTCGGCGAGGCTGCGCACAGACGCCCCAGATAGGTCCACGCCTCCGGTCCCAGCATCGCCGGGTCGATCACCACCGCGTGCTGGCGCAAAGCCTGCACCTCTTCGACGGGCGGAGCGCTGCTCAGGACGTGCGACTGCCAGCCGACGGCGCCCACGCGCTTGACCAGCACGCGCACGAACCCGCTGTCCGAGTCGATGATCGCGACGCGGGCCGCCGCGGGAGCCGCGGACGGCGACGTCTGATCGGGTGTGCCCACCGGAACGCTTTCGAGCGGTTCCACTGGCCCCCAGTGTAGAGGCGGCCCACCTCGGTGCGCGAGAGCACTTCACAGGTTTTTCACATCGCGGACACGCGCCTTTAACCAGCTTGGCGCCCTCTGCGGCGACGCTGGACCCCGATGAGTTCAAACGATAAAGGAGGGCGCGCGTGCGCTCACGCCTGCTGTTCCCAGCAGTCTTCATGCTGCTGTCCCTGCCACTGTTCGCGAGCGCGTGCGGCGGTGACGACAAGGCAAGTGCCGGAAGCCTCTCGGGGTCGATCCGGATAGACGGCTCGAGCACGGTCGGACCGCTCTCGGAAGCAGCGGCGGAACTGTTCCGCGAGGAGAACCCGGACGTGCGCATCACGGTCGGCGTCTCCGGAACCGGTGGCGGCTTCGAGAAGTTCTGTGCTGGCGAGACTGACATCTCCGACGCGTCTCGCGAGATCGAGCAAGAAGAGATCGACGCCTGCAAGAAGAAGAACATCGCCTACGAGGAGGTCCAGGTTGCGAACGACGGCCTCGCGGTGGTGGTCAACCCGGAAAACGACTGGGCGACCTGCCTGACCGTGGCCGAGGTGAAGAAGATCTGGGACAAGGGCTCCAGCGTCGGCAGCTGGAACCAGGTCAAGAGCGACTTCCCCGACGAGCGGATGGAGTTGTTCGGCGCGGGCACCGACTCGGGGACGTTCGACTACTTCACCGAGGCGATCAACGGCGAGGAAGGCCGCAGCCGCTCCGACTACAGCCCCTCCGAGGACGACAACGTCACGGTCCAGGGGGTCTCCGGAGGCAAGGGCAACCTGGGGTACTTCGGGCTCTCCTACGCCCTCGCCAACGAGGGCAAGGTGAAGACCGTGGAGATCGACGGCGGGGACGGGTGCGTCGCGCCCACCAACGAGACCGTGCAGAACGGCAGCTACAAGCCGCTCGCCCGGCCGCTGTTCATCTACCCGTCCGACAAGGCGCTGCAGAAGCCCGAGGTCAGGGAGTTCGTGCAGTTCTACGTCGACAACTACGAGGCGATCGCCGAGCAGGCGCAGTTCGTCCCGCTCACCCAGGAGCAGGCGCAGCAGTCGAAGGACGCCGTCGCCCAGCTGGCGGGCTAGTTGGAGGCGGCATCACGAGCTGAAGCCGTGGGAGCCGGCGCGCAGATCGCGCGCCGGCTCACCACATCACGGCGCCGCACCGGCGAGACCGCGATCAAGTACGCGCTGATGGGGTGTGCCGCGGTGTCCGTGCTCACCACGGTGGGCATCGTCGTCGCGCTCGCCGGGCCGACGATCGAGTTCTTCCAAGAGGTTTCGATCGGCGAGTTCTTCACCGGCACGGACTGGTCACCGCTGTTCACGCCGTCCAGCTTCGGCGTGCTGCCCTTGATCGTCGGCACGCTGACCACCACGTTCTGGGCCTGCGTGGTCGCGCTGCCGTTCGGCCTGGGGGCCGCGATCTACCTGTCCGAATATGCCCGCCCGCGCACGCGCCAGTGGCTGAAGCCGGCGCTCGAGGTGCTGGCCGGGATCCCGACCGTGGTCTACGGCTACTTCGCGCTCACGTTCTTCACCCCGCTGCTGCAGGACATCGGGCTCGACGTAACGGTCTTCAACGCGCTCTCGGCCGGGCTCGTGATGGGGATCATGATCCTGCCGACCGTGGCCTCGCTCTCCGATGACGCGATGACCGCGGTCCCGCACGCGCTGCGTGAGGGAGCGTTCGGCTTGGGCGCGTCGCGAATGCAGGTCTCCACCCGAGTCGTCGTCCCGGCCGCGCTGTCGGGCATCGTGGCGTCGTTCGTGCTCGGCATCTCGCGGGCCGTCGGCGAGACGATGATCGTCACGATCGCCGCCGGCTTGCGACCGTCGATGTCGATCAACCCGCTCGAGCAGATCGAGACCATGACCGCCTACATCGCCCAGGTCGGGATCGGCGACGTGCCGACCGGGAGCATCGAGTACAAGACGATCTTCGCCGTGGCGGCAACCCTGTTCGTGGCCACGTTCATCTTGAACCTGATCAGCATCCGCCTGGTGCGCAAGTACCGCGAGGTGTACGAGTGAGCGCGGCGCACGGCACGATCGGCGGCGCACCGCGCGCGGACAAGGCGAAGGGCGTGGTCTTCAAGGGCCTGCTGCTCTTCAGCCTGCTGATCGGGTTCGTGACGCTGATCGTGCTGATCGTGGACGTCGCGAACGACGGGCTCGGCAAGCTCAGCTGGAGCTTCATCACGTCGTTCCCCTCTTCGCTCCCGTCGCGGGCGGGCATCCAGTCGCCGCTGGTGGGGACGATCTACCTGATGTTGATCACGGCCGTCGTCACTGTGCCCATCGGTGTCGGGGCGGCCCTGTACCTGGAGGAGTACGCGGATCGGAACCGCTGGTACAACCGCCTGGTCGAGATCAACATCCAGAACCTCGCCGCGGTGCCCTCGATCGTGTACGGCATCCTCGGCCTGGCTTTCCTGGTCCGGGGACCGGTCGGGCTGGGCAGGGCGCTGCTCGCGGGCGGCCTGATCCTCAGCCTGCTGGTGCTCCCGATCGTGATCATCGCGTCGCGCGAGGCGATCCGCGCCGTGCCTCCCTCGATCCGCGAGGGGGCCCTGGCGCTGGGGGCGACGAAGTGGCAGATGATCCGGCGCCAGGTGCTGCCGGCGTCGATCCCCGGCATCGCGACGGGGTCCATCCTGGCCCTCTCGCGGGCGATCGGCGAGACCGCACCGCTGATCCTGATCGGCGCGATCGTCTTCGTGCCGTTCAACCCGTCGAGCCTCACGGACCAGTTCACGGCCCTGCCGATCCAGATCTTCAACTGGACGACCAGGCCACAAGAGGAATTCAAGCTGCTGGCCGCGGCCGCGATCATCGTGCTGCTCGGCCTGCTGCTGACGATGAATGCCTTTGCCATTTGGCTGAGGAACCGATACCAACGCAGGTGGTGAAGATGTTGAAGGAACAAGCAACGCAGTCCGAGCGGCCGAGGACGCACATCGAGGCCAGGTCCGAGCAGCCGCGCTACCCCGGCCGGGCAGAGCCGATCTTCGAGGTCCACGAGGTCGGCGTCTCGTACAACGGCACTCCTGCCGTCCGCAACATCACGCTCGACATCGGCCGCAACCGGATCACAGCCCTGATCGGGCCGTCCGGGTGCGGGAAGAGCACCCTGATCCGCTGCTTCAACCGGATGAACGACCTGATCCCGAGCGCCACGGTGGACGGCTCGATCCTCTACCACGGGCAGGACCTCTACGGGACCGGCGTCGATCCGGTCGAGGTGCGCAAGCTGATCGGAATGGTTTTCCAGAAGCCCAATCCGTTCCCCAAGTCGATCTACGACAACATCGCGTTCGGCCCGCGCGTAATTGGGATGAAGGGCGACATGGATGCGATCGTGGAGCGCGCGTTGACGCGCGCGGCGCTTTGGGACGAGGTGAAGGACCGCCTCAAGGACAACGCCTACCAGCTCTCCGGCGGGCAGCAGCAGCGCCTGTGCATCGCGCGCTGCCTGGCGGTCGAGCCGGACGTGATCCTGATGGACGAGCCATGCTCGGCGCTCGACCCGATCGCGACGGCGAAGATCGAGGACCTGATGCTGGAGTTGAAGGATCGCTACTCGATCGTCATCGTCACGCACAACATGCAGCAGGCCGCCCGCGTGTCGGACATGACAGCCGTACTGATGCCCGAGGTGCGTGAAGGAGACGTCACGATCGGCCACATCGTCGAGTACGCCCAGACCGACAAGATCTTCACGAACCCCGACAACAAGCGGACCGAGGAATACGTCACTGGAAGGGTGGGCTAGCGTGCCAGAGGTAAGAGTCGAGTTCCACGAGCAGCTGCGGGAGCTGGAGCAGGAAGCGCTGTCCACAATCGACCTGGCGGGCGCAGCACTCGACCAGGCGATCGAGGCGGTCGTCAACCGCGACACCGAGCTGGCGGTGATGGTGATCGAGAGCGACGACCGCATCGACGGCCGCTACCTGGACGTGCACCAGGGCATCCTGAACCTGCTGGCGCGCCAGAGCCCGGTGGCCAGCGACCTGCGCCTGGTCGCGGCGCTCCTCCACGCGATCGTGCACATCGAGCGGATCGGAGACCTCTGCGTGAACATGGCCAAGCTCGTGCCGCTGATGGGTGAGCCGCCTGACGGCGCCGCAGAGATCATGGCGAAGCTCCAGGCCGCCGCGAACCAGGCGCGCGACCAGCTGAAGCAGTCGCAGATTGCGTTCGAGCAGCGGAATTTGGCGCTCGCGGAGAACCTGGTCAGCCAGGACGACGTGATCGACTCGCTGAATCGCCAGATCTTCCAGGACGCGATCGAGGCCGGTGGCAGCGAACCCCAGACCCGCGAATGGTCCGCGCACGCGATGCTGATTGCCCGCTACATCGAGCGGATCGGCGACCACACGGTCGACATCGGCGAGCAGATCGCCTTCGTGATCTCCGGGGAGTTCCGCGAGTTCGCGGACGCCTCGCGCCCCGGGGGGGTCCCGGCCTGACGCTTCAGCGACCCTTGGAGCAGCCCGCCGCGGTACCTACCCGGTTTCCGACTCGCCGCTACCGCTGATCGGCGGCGGCGGGAGCCGCTCCGCGTCCACGAGCTTGCGGTCGTCGAAGCTCAGCGCCCACACGCCGCCCTTCTTGAGGTGCAGCGGCTCGTCGACGCCCACGCCGTCATCGGCCGCCAGCCGCTCGACCAGCTCGTCGATCACGCCCCCCTGGCTGCAGGCGACGGCCGCGCTGCCGGGCCGGCCGAGGTTGCGCAGCAGCTCCACCGCCTCCTCCTCGCGCCCTGAGAACCCATCCTCGGAAAGCAATGGCGTCTTCTTGGCGGGAACGCCGATGGACTCGCTCAGCGGCCGCACGGTCTCGACACACCGCACGTAGTCGGCCGACAGGATCTCGTCCACCTCGAAGCGCGACAGCAGGCGCACCAGCTCCTCCGCCTGTTCCTCGCCTGCCGCGTCGAGCGGGCGCAGGCGGTCGTCCCCATTCCACTTCGCGCGGGTCCCGGCGCTCGCGTGGCGCAGCAACAGCACGGATCCGGTCATCGCCGGGCGCTGCGCGAAGCGCTCGAGCACCTCGCGGTCGAGGACGCGTGTGATCTGGTCCCGGGCCGCGTCGATCGGCAGCCACCGCAGCTCATCGACCTCGCGATTCGGGCTGAAACCGCCACCGATCGCCCGCATGGCCCAGTAATGGACCACCTTCTCCCGCGACGCCCCGCGGGAGCTCTTGAGGTACCGCACCTCCCCCAGTGAGCGCCCCGGCCGGACCCTGTAGCCGGTCTCCTCATGCACTTCTCTGATGGCTCCTTCGAGGTGGGACTCGCCGGGTGCCAGCTTTCCCTTGGGCAGGCTCCAGTCGTCGTAGCGGGGCCGGTGGATGACGGCCACCTCAACGGCGGCATCGTCCCCCGGACGCCACACGACACCGCCGGCCGCCTGGATCGGAGGCCTGCTCACATCCAGAGACGCAGCTGCTTGCGGTCCAGCTTGCGCCACGCGCCCGCAAACCGGTCGCGAGCTTCGGCGCGGGCCACATGCTGGCGCTCCAGCAGCCGGCCGGCCGCGAGATGGGCCTCGCCGGGACGATCCGCAGCGGCGAACCGCTCGATCGTCTCGCCGGCGACAACGGCGTCCTGCAGCTCGCCCAGCACATCCTGGACGCCGGCCGCGCGCTTCGCAAACTTCTCCGCCCGGCGGCCGCGCTGCTTTCCCAGCGCCGGGGCGACGGCCTCCGCCGCGTAGCGCGCCTGCTTGGCCCGCTTGCGCACGTCATGGAAGTCCGCATCGGGGCTCGTCTCCTCCAGCGCCCGGCCGGGACGGGCCGCCTTGCGCCATGCCCGCTTCGCGAGCGGCGGCAGCACCTCCCGCGCGGGCCGCTCGGCGGCGGCCGTCAGCGGCGGCGCTTCGGCGGCCTCCACCAGGCTGTCCAGCAGATCCACGTAGCGTCGCCCGCGCAGCGGGCCCATCAGCCGCTCGCGCGCCACCTCGTGCCGCTCGCCCAGCTCGGAGAACAGGGCCTCCAGATGGGGCTCCAGGTCTTTCCCGGCGGTCCGCAGCCGCTCCTGCATCACGTCGAGGTCGCGGACGTCGCCGAGCGCGGCGCCCAGCCACTTCAGCTCGGCGCGCGTCGTTCGTACCCACTCCGGGTCGAGCAGGTCGCGAAACGTGCGCAGGTCGCTGCGCAGCCGGCGCGTGCCGACACGCATCTGGTGCAACGGCTCCACTTCGCCCAGCCGGGTCCGCGCGTCGTTCAGCATGATCCGCCGGACGCCTCTCGCGATCGCGGCCCGCACCGCGACCGCCGCCGGATCGCGCGGCCGCATCCGCGCCGGCACGACCACGTCGGGCGGAGCGTTGGCGCGCCGGCCGAGTGCCCGCACCAGCTTCGGGATCTGCTCCGCGGGCGCGACCCCGTGCCGGGCCACGATGCCGGCGATCCGCTCCAGCGCGTCGCGGTCGATCCCGCGCCCCTCGATCTCGATCTCGCGAAAGCGGTCCGCGACCCGGCCCCGCTGCAGCACGGAGACGCGGTCGTCGACCATCTCCGCCAGCTCGGCGCCGTCCGGGCCCTGCAGCCGCCACCGCCGGCGGCGCGTGCGCAGGCGGGCGACCGGCGTGAGGCTCGCGGAGCGCACGAACGCGGTCACGAGGTCGGCGGCCGCGGGAGGCACCGTGCGCCCCCCGCCCGGGAAGGACACCTCGTCCCGGCCGTCCGCGATGCCGTCGCCCACTGGGAGCTTCACCAGCCATCCTGAGTCCTCGGTGTCGCCGGTGCGGTTGCGCAGCGTCACGCCGTGCCGCGCGAGCCTCAGGTCCGGCGTGTCGTAGTAGGTGGCGCGGAGGTCCAGCGCGGGCAGCTCCTCGATCGCGCCGACGTCCGAGCCCGCCGGGGGAACCGCCGGGACGAACGAACCGTCGACGGACAGCTTCAGCTCTTGCTCAAGCATCTCCGGTGGGGTGCCTCATCAGCTGCTCCTGGAAGTTGAGCTGCACTTCGCCCTCGCCCGGCCGCACCTTCTGCCACTTGCCGCTGCGGTCGAGCGTCCAGGCCGAGAAGTTGTCGGACAGCGCCAGGTCGAGCACGAGCTTCAGCTGCTCGCGCAGCTCGGGCGCCTTCACGACTGCCAATGCCTCCACGCGCCAGTCGAGGTTGCGCGGCATCATGTCGGCGCTGCCGATGTAGATCTGCTCGTCGCCGCCGTTCTCGAAGTAGAAGATGCGGGAGTGCTCCAGGAACCGGCCGAGAATGGAGCGGACCGAGATGTTCTTGCTGAGGCCCTTCACCCCCGGCCGCAGGGTGCAAATGCTGCGGACGATCAGGTCGACCTTCACGCCCTGCTCCGAGGCGTTGTAGAGCGCGTTCACAATTCCATCATCGGACAGGGCGTTCATCTTCATGATGATCCGGCCCGGCCGGTCGGGCGTCGTGAGCGCGGCCTCCCGTTCGATCATCGCCAACATGCGGTCCCGCATGCCGTGCGGGGCAACGATCATGCAGCGGTACTTCTTGTCGCGGGAGAAGCCGGTGATGTAGTTGAACAGGTGCCCGACCTCGGCCGCCAGCTCGGGATCGGCGGTGAACAGGCCCATGTCCTCGTAGATGCGCGCGGTCATCGGGTTGTAGTTGCCGGTGCCCACGTGCACGTACTGCTTCAGGTGGCCGCCCTCGTCGCGCACGACCAGGCACAGCTTGCAGTGAGTCTTCAGTCCCGCCAGCCCGTACACGACGTGGCACCCTGCCTTTTCCAGCGTGCGCGCCCAGGCGATGTTGGCGCTCTCGTCGAAGCGGGCCTTGATCTCGATCAGGACCACGACCTGCTTCCCCCGCTCGGCGGCCTCGATCAGCGCATTCACGATCGGGCTGCCCGCAGTGCGGTAGAGCGTCTGCTTGATCGCGAGCACGTCGGGGTCCACGGCCGCCTCCTCGATGAAGCGCTGCACGCTGGTCGTGAACGACTCGTACGGGTGGTGCACGAGCACGTCCCGGTCGCCGAGCACCTCGAAGATGGAGACATCCTCCTCGGCCAGCGAGAGGTCAGGGTGCGTGACCGGGAAGTACGGCTCGTCCTTGAGATCGGGCCGGTCGATCGCGTGCAGGCCCCAGAGGCCGGACAGGTCGAGTGGCGCGGGCAGCATGTAGACGTCTTCGTCCCCGACCTCGAGCTCGCTCATCAGCAGCTCGAGCACGTGCTGCGGGATCGTCTGCTCGACCTCCAGCCGCACCGCCGGCCGCGCCCGGCGCTGCGCGAGCTGCTCCTCCAGCGCCTCCAGCAGATCGTCGGCGCCGTCGTCGATCTCGAGGTCCGCGTTGCGCGTGACGCGGAAGGTGTGGTGCTCGACCACCTCCATGCCCGGGAACAGCTGATCAAGGTTGGCCGCGATCACCTCCTCCAGCGGCGTGAAGTAGCGATCCTCCGCGAACGACACGAAGCGGGGCAGGATCGGCGGCACCTTGATGCGCGCGAAGTGCATGCGGCCGGCACCCGAGTCGCGCACCAGCACGGCGAGGTTGAGCGACAGGTTCGAGATGTACGGGAACGGGCGCCCGGAGTCGACCGCCAGCGGCGTCAGGACCTGGAAGATCTTCTCGCGGAAGAGCTTGTTCAGCTCGTCTCGCTGGGGCTCGTCGAGCTCGGCCCACCGCAGCACCTTGACGCCCGCCTTCCTCAGCGCCGGCATCACGTCCTCGCTGAAGAGGCGCGAATGGCGCTCGGCCAGCGGCACCACCTTGGCCGAGATGGCCGAGAGCTGCTCGCGCGGAGTGAGGCCGTCGGACGAGGGCGTGCGGACGCCGGCCGCCGCCTGCTGCTTCAGTCCGGCGACGCGGACCTGGAAGAACTCGTCCAGGTTGCTGGCGAAGATGGCAAGGAACTTCGCGCGCTCGAGCAGCGGGGTCTGGGCGTCCTCGGACAGCGCGAGGACCCGCGCGTTGAAGTCGATCGTCGACAGCTCGCGGTTGAGGTAGGTGTCGCCGACCGCGGGTTTCCGAGCGGTGACGTCCGGCGCGCCGACGTTCCTGACCGCATTCAAAGCAGAGCCTCCACCGTCTTGAAGTTCTTCGGGTGGCGCGCCCTCTGCGGGCGACGGGCCCGCACACCGACCCCGCGGCTAGGGTAGCGGCTCGCCGCTTCGCGGGCCGGCGGGCGCCCTTCCTGGGAGGTCCTGCTGGCGGCTCGTAACGCGCTCCGGGGAGAACCTGTACCCGACGCCGAAGTGCGTGTGGATGTAATCCCAACGGGGCGCCGCCGCCTGCAGCTTGCGCCGCACCTTTCGCACGAACACGTCCACCGAGCGATCACGGTACGTCATCTGGCCGCCCCAGACGAGCGCGTAGATCTCGGGCCGCGTGACCACACGGTCGGGACGCTGCGCAAGCACGAGGAAGGTCTGGAACTCTCGCACGGTGAGCCCGACCCGCCTGCCATCCGCAAGTACCTGGTATTCGCTCGGTCGAACTTCCAGGTTGGCTGTCCGGAGCGCCACGTTCCTTGCAGCGGCCCTTGCCGGCTGAGTGCCCGATGCGTTCACGTGCAGGCAAAGTACGGCGACGGCTCGATGCCCCGGTGAAAGTCTGGTGACAGCCTTGGGAAAATCCTGTTAACGGCCGCGCAGCGATGATCCGGCCGCTGGGTTTCCTAGTCGAAGGTCGCCGGTTCCAGCCCCGACGCGATCAAGAGCATGATCACCCCCGCCGTGATCAGGCGGTACCACACGAAGATGTCGTAGCTGTGGGTCTGGAGGTAGCGCAGCATGCCCCAGATCGCCGCGAACCCGGAGACCCCTGCCGACACGATGCCGACCACGAACGGCCCGAAGGTGTCCGGCGGCACTCCGGTGAACGCGAGGTCGATCCCTTCGTACACCACCGCCCCGAACGTGATCGGCGCGAGCAACAGGAACGAGAACCGGGCGGCGGCGGCGCGCGTCAGGCCGAGGGCGCGGCCCGCCGTGATCGTGATCCCCGACCGCGACGTGCCCGGAGCAAGCGAGACCGCCTGGGCGATCCCGACCAGCGCGGCGTCCCGCCAGCCGAGCCCGTCGATGTCGCGCCGCTCCGGGAGGCGGTCCGCCAGGTAGAGCAGCATCGCGAACACGGCCAGCAGGATCGCGATCTGCCACGGTTGCCCGAGGTTTTTCTCGATGCGGCTCTCTGCGACTGCCCCGATCACCGCCGCGGGCACGGTGGCGATCACGATCAACCAGCCGAGGCGCTCGTCGGTGCTCTCCACGCTGCGCCGCCGCACGCTGCGCACCACCCCCAGCGCGTACCTGGTCAGGTCGTGGCGGAAGTAGGCCAGGACCGCGACCAGGGTGCCGGAGTGCAGCGCGACGTCGAAGGCCTTGTTGAACTCGGGGTTCTGCTCCAGATAGTGGAAGTCGAGCACCCAGGGCACCAGGATCAGGTGCCCGGACGATGAGATCGGCAGGAACTCGGTCAGCCCCTGCACGACGCCCAGCAGCAGCGCCTGGAGCTCGGTCATGAACCGGTCAGCCTATATAGGGCGTCAGATCAGATTGGGGGGAAACTAAGCTGCTTCGGCGCCTGTTCGAGGCGCCGATCGGTGGCCGTCCCGGGAAACTGATGCGGCCCCCGCGACGGGAGCCGGCGCGCTGAGCGCTGGTTGGACGGCCTGCGTTGCGATTCCGCCGATGACCGAAGTGGCCGCCGCCCACAGCCCGCTGGGAGCGGATCGGTGGGCGGGGTGTATCTCCATCATCAGCGGTGCGTGGTGGTCCATGAGGGCCACGCGGATCTGGTCCCAGGGGACGTTGCCGCCGCCCGGGGGTAGGTGGAGGTCGAGCTGCAGCGGGTCGATCATCGGCCCGCCCTCGCCGCTCAGGCGGGCGCCGAGGTTGTCGTGCACGTGGAACAGCTGCACGTGCTCGAGGACCGGCTCGATCAGCGCCGCGGTCTCGACTCCCATGTAGCCGGCGACCACGTTGGCGTGGCCGACGTCGAGGAGCATTCCGAACGCCGGGGTGTCCAGCCGGCGCACGAGGTCGCGCACCGACAGCGGGTCGTGGCACACGTTCGAGCGCCCCGGGTACGTGGGGCACAGGTTCTCCAGGCAGATTGTCAGCTCGAGGGCCTCCACCGCGCCGGCGAGCCGCTGCAGCGCGCGCTCCTCGTCGCTGGAGCCGGTGCCGCGCCGGGCGAAGTCGAGCGCGTGGTAGACGACATGTGTCGCGCCGACGTGGTGGGAATACTCGAGCAGGCTCTCGAACGCGCGATCGTGGAGCACGTTCCCCAGCTGGAGGTTCGTGGGGCCGTGTACGACGACCTTGAGCGACGTCACCTCGAGCGCCTTGCGCAGCGCCGCTGCGTGGCGCACGCCGTGGCGCGGGTCCGCGAGCATCCCGACGGGCGGTGCGGCAACCTGGACCCAGCCGAAGCCTGCTGCCTCGAGTGCCTTCAGCGTGGCGGCCGCGGGCCACCACTCGTACGGGATGTTCAACCCGAGCCGGCTCTCGAGAGCAGTGAACGAGCCCTGGGAACGGATGGCGCCAACCCCAGGGCTCGTGTTCTGCTGATTCGGCATCGCAGTCAGTATCGCCGTGCGCAAATTGCGGAAAGTTGAAATCCCGTGACCGCGATGTGAACGGGTGGTTAACGGGCGACCGCCGTGCGGGTGAGAGCGTCTGGGGTTGCTGTACGACCCGAAACGCTCTCACCTCGCGTTGCTGCGGGCGGGGACGGCGCGCCCGGGCGTCCGCAACGCTCCGGTAAAGTCTGGCCCGATGCGCTTCCGAGCCTCCCTGGCCGCGATTTCCGCCCTGCTGGTCACTTTCGCCCTCGCGGCAGCCCCCGCGATGGCGGCCAAGGGCGGCGAGGGGCTGTACGGGAAGACCGACGACAAGGTCATCACGAACGCCGGCTTCCTCCTGATCGTCGGGTTCACCCTGCTCGTGACCACGCTGAGCGTCGCGCAGCACCTGCTGGACAAGCGCAAGACCCGCAAGTAGCGGCCTCGCGCGGGCGGTTAGGCTGCGCCCGTGACGACCGCGCCGATCACCGCCGCACACGAGGGATGGCAGCCCGCGGGCGCGGAGGAGCAGTGGTCGGACTCGTTCTACTTCGGCGGCGGCGACGGCCAGGGCCTCGCGTTCTACTCGCGCATCGGCCGCCGGCCGAACGAGCGCGTGACCGAGGGAGCGCTCGGCATCTGGCTGCCCGGCCAGGGGTTCCTGCTCAGCTTCGCGCGCGCCGGCGCCGATGACGCGGCGATCGCGGCCGGGCCCGTCGCGTTCGAGTGCAAGCTCCCGCTCGTGCTGTGGGAGCTGCGGTTGGAGGGGACCGGGCGCCTGTTCGAGCGCGCGGAGCACATCGCCACCGCAAGGGACGCCTACCGCGACGTCGAGGTGTCCGGGTCGCTGCGCTTCACGGCCTGGGGAGAGCCGCTGGTGTTCGCCTCCGGCCTCACCGCCGGCGTCGCCAGCGATCACTTCGAGCAGCCCGGGTCGGTCGCGGGGGTGATCGAGGTCGACGGGCGCCGGCACGGCCTTGCCGGACGCGGCATGCGAGACCACTCGTGGGGCGTGCGCGACTGGCAGCGCGTGCCGTGGTGGCGCTGGTTCGGCATGGTGGTGAACCCCGACAACTTCGTGATGCTGAACAACGTCGGCACCGCGGACGGGGGCGAGACCGCGGGCGGGTTCATGATGCGCGACGGCGAGATCGCGCCGATCGCTTCCTGCGAGACCACTTCGGAGCTCGACAGCGAGCTGGGCTGCCAGCGCACCTTCGAGGCACGCGCCACGGACACCCGCGGGCGCACCACGACGCTGCGCGGCCGCGCCGTCGAGGTGGCGCCGCTGCGCCAGCGCCGCGACGGGCGCCTCACGCACGTGAACGAGGGGCTCACCGAATACGAGTGGGAGGGCCACCGCGGCACGGGCATCTCGGAGTACTTGATGCAGGTGGCGGCCGACCGCGCCCCCGCATGAGCACGACCTCCGCCGGCGCGGAGATCTGGACCCGGCCCGCGGAGCTCCTGCGTGACCTGATCCGCTTCGACACGACCAACCCGCCCGGCAACGAGCGGGCCTGCATCGCCCACATCGAGGGCCTGCTCGCCGACGCGGGCATCGAGAGCACGATCCGCTCCCGCGACGCGGAGCGACCCAACCTGATCGCCCGGCTGCCCGGCCGCGGCGCCGCGCCGCCACTCCTGCTCCAGGGGCATGTGGACGTGGTCACCACCGCGGGACAGGACTGGAGCCGGCCGCCGTTCGCCGCAGACGTGCACGACGGCTACATCTGGGGGCGCGGCGCGATCGACATGAAGGGCGGCGTCACGATGATGCTCGCTGCCGTCCTGCGCGCCCAGGCCGAGGGCCTCGAGCCCGCCGGCGACGTGATCTTCTGCGCGCTCGCCGATGAGGAGAACATGAGCCCGTACGGCGCGGACTGGCTCGTCCGCGAGCACTCCGAGCTGTTCGACGGAGTGCGACACGCGATCGGGGAGTTCGGCGGCTTCACGATGCACGCCGGCGGCCGGCGCTTCTATCCGATCCAGGTCTTGGAGAAGCAGGTGTGCACCGTGCGCATGACGATCAGCGGTGCGCCGGGACACGGCTCGCTCCCGGTGCGCGGCGGTGCGATGGCGCGGCTCGCCCGGGTGCTGCGGCGGCTGGACCGCAGCCGGCTGCCCGTTCACGTGACGCCTGTGCCGCGCCTGATGGTGGAGGCGATGGCCGCCGGGCTGGGCGGCGTGCAGGGCGCGTTGCTGCGGCTCGTGCTGAATCCGCGCCTGACCGACCGTGTGCTGGATCGGATGGGGGATCGCGCGCGCGTGCTCGACCCGATCCTGCACAACACCGTCAGCGCGACCGGGCTGCGCGGGTCCGACAAGTTCAACGTGATCCCCGGCCAGGTGGAGGTGATGCTCGACGGCCGCCTTCTGCCGGGCCTCGCGCCCCAGGACCTGCTGGACGAGTTGCACGGCCTGCTGGGCGCGGAGATCGAGCTCGAGGTCGTGAAGCACGACCCCGGGCCGCCCGAGGCCGACCTGGCGCTGTTCGGGATGCTCGGCTCCGTGCTCGAAGACGCGGACCCCGGCTCCATCGCCATACCGCTGCTGATGCCGGGCGTCTCCGACGGGCGGTTCTTCGCGCGGCTCGGCATCCAGACGTACGGCTTCACACCGATGAGGCTCCCCGCCGACTTCAACTTCTGGTCGGGCGTGCACGGAGCCGACGAGCGCATTCCGGTCGATGCCGTCGAGTTCGGCACGAGCGCGATCACGGAAGCGCTGCGCCGCTACGGAGCGGCAGCGTGAACGACTCCCGGCCGGGAACCCGCTGGGCGCTCACGCTTCCGTTCGCGTCCGTCCCGCTGCGCGAGCACCGCGCATTGGTGGAAGGAGCGGAGGCTGTCGGCTACGACGACCTGTGGAGCGGCGAGACCAGCGGGCCGGACGGGTTCACGCCGCTCGCGCTCGCGGCCGCGTGGACGGAGCACATGCGGCTCGGCACGGGGGTCGTGAACGCGTTCACGCGCGGCCCGGCGGTGCTCGCGCAGCACGCCGCCGCGCTGCAGGACGCGAGCGGCGGGCGCTTCTGCCTCGGCATCGGCTCTTCCTCGAACGTGATCGTCGAGCGGTGGAACCAGTTTCCCTTCGAGAAGCCGCTCACGAAGGTGCGCGAGACGGTCGAGGTGCTGCGCGCGGTCCTCGCCGGGGAGCGCGGGCCCGGTGGCTTCAAGCTCGAGACTGCCCCCGACCCTCCCCCGCCGATCTACATCGCCGCCCTGCGCGGCGGGATGCTGCGGCTCGGCGGCGCGCTCGGTGACGGCACGTTCGTCAACTTCCTACCCTTGTCGAACGTCGACACCGTGCTGGCGGAGATCCGCGCCGGCGAGCGGGAGGCGGGCAAGCCGGAGGGCGCGTCGGACGTGCTCTGCCGCTTCTTCTGCATCCCGCAGCCTGCCGACGAGGCGCTGCCGCTCGCCCGCTGGATGTTCGCGGCCTACGCGACCGTGCCCGTTTACGAGCAGTTCTTCCGCTGGCTCGGCTGGGGCGAGGCGATCGACCCGATGGTGGACGCGTGGAACGCCGGCGATCGCGCACAGGCGCGCGAGCTCGCGCCCGAGGACTTGATCCGCGAGATCTTCATCTTCGGGGACGCGAACGCGCAGAAGGAGCGCCTCGGCGAGTTCGTCGCGCGAGGGATAACCACGCCGGTCCTGACGCCGATCTGCGCGCCGGACCAGCTCCCGGCCGCGATCGACGCGCTCGCTCCGTAACCAGACCGGGATTTCCTTGCCGGAAATCCCGGTGGCTATGAATCGGGATTTCCTGAGCCGGAAATCCCGGTGGCTATGGGATGCGGGTTAGGGGAACACCAGGCCGGCGTAGATGGCCTCTTCGAGGCGCTCCTCGCCGCCTTCTTCCTGCGGGGCGGGATAGGCGACCACCGGGTAGGCGGCACCAAGCTCCGACAGCAGCGACTCGGTGTCGGGCAGCGGCGGCTCGCCTGCGTCCAGCACCGCGTCGGGGTTCGGCAATGTCCAGTCGGGTTGTGGGCTCATTTAGGACTCTCCTCGGATCGCGGTTCAACGGACAAGTTAGAGACCGAACGGCCGAATCCCGTAAGAGTTGTGTGAAGACTGCGTTAAGTTCCCGAAACCCATGGCGTCAACGCCTGTTCACTACGAGCGCCGCGGCGCCGCAGCGCTCGTCACGATCGACCGGCCCGAGCGCCGCAACGCGGTGGACGCGGAGACGGCCGCGCTGCTGCGCGAGTGCCTCACGCGCTTCGAGGAGGACGACGGCGCGCGCGTGCTGGTGCTGAACGGCGCCGGCGAGGCGTTCTGCGCGGGCGCCGACCTGAAGGCGATGGACCTCGACATCGACCACCCCGACGGGCCGATGGGGTTCACGCGCGTGACTCCCTCGAAGCCGACGATCGCGGCGATCGGCGGGTGGTGCCTGGCGGGCGGGTTCGAGATCGCACTGTGGTGCGACGTGCGGATCGCGACGGAGGACTCGACGTTTGGCCTGTTCGAGCGCCGCTGGGGAGTGCCGCTGATCGACGGCGGCACGCAGCGGCTGCCGCTCGTCGTCGGCATGGGTCGCGCGCTCGAGCTGACGCTGACGGGCCGCCCGGTGGATGCTGCGGAGGCGTTTCGCATCGGCCTCGTGAACGAGGTGGTCCCGCCCGGGGAGCATGTCGTGCGCGCCCTGGAGTGGGCGGAGCGTTTGGCGGCGTTCCCCCAGGAGACGATGCTGGCGGACCGCCGCGCGATGCTCGAGGGATCACGGCTGCCGTGGCGCGAGGCACTCGAGCACGAGTACCGCCAGGGCCGCGCGGTGATGGAAGTCGCGGCCCGCGGCGCCGCGCGCTTCGCGGGCGGCGAGGGCCGCCACGGCTCGTTCGAGTAGCGCGCGGACGATGTTGATTCCGTCCCGACAGGTGGGACGGAATCAGCAAAGTTGGCAGGACGGAAGGGCCGCTGTCCGCCTACAGCGGCAGGAACTGCGCGGGGATGTCTCCCGAGATCTCGAAGGGCTCGCGCGACAGCTCGCCCGCCTCCCACTCCGAGCGCAGCATCGAGTAGCTGATCACGTCCTTGGGGTCGCCTTGGTGCACGTGCCAGCGCCGCAGGACTCCCTCGTGCACGAAGCCGAGCTTCTCCAAAGCCTTCTGCGAGCGGCCGTTGTCGTCGCCGCACCACGCCGTCACGCGTTCCAGCCCGAGGCCCGCGAACGCCAGCGCGAGGATCAGGGTCTTCGACTGGCGGTTGGCGCCCGTCCCCCACCACTGCCGCCCGTGCCAGGTGCCGACCACGGCGCGCCGGTCGCGCAGCGAGAACTCCGACAGGCCGGTCACGCCGATGACCCCGTCCTGCGGGTGCTCGATCAGGAACTCCAGCCGCTCGCCCTCGTCGCGCTTGCGCGCCAGGCTCCGTATATAGGAGGCCGCCTCGCTCTCGTCGGTGTACGGGCCCCACGAGAAGAACTGCGTCACCTCGCGGTCGGACGCGAGGCGGAACAGGGCGGCGGCGTCCTCGGGCCGCGCGTAGCGCAGCAGCAGCTCGGAGCCGCGGACCTCCAGATCCGATGCCGGGCTGTCTCCGCTGAGCCCCGAGGTGGCGGGAATCGCCTCGGCCATGCCGTGATGCTTACATACCGGCCCACCAGACCCCGAAAGCCAGGAGGACGCCCGTGCAGACTTGGGACACCCGCTCGATCGACGTGGAGCCGCACCAGCCGCAGGTGCTCCACACCGGCGAGGAGGGCAGGACGATCGTGATCAACCTCCCCGCCGGCGAGGAGCTGCAGGACCATCAGGTGCACGAGCGCGCGTGGATCCTGGTGGTCGAGGGAGAGGTCGAGATCGAGGCCGCGGACGGAACGGCCAAGGGCGGGCCCGGCTTCCTCGCCCTGACGGACCCGAAGGAGCGCCACGAGGTCCGTGCCGCCTCCGACGCCCGCATCGTGCTCGTCCTCGCGCCCTGGCCCGGCGAAGGGCATCCCTCCCAACGCAACACGTAGGCACGCCACGCACGCGCTGCTCTATGACATCCACGGCAACCTCCCCGCACTGGAGGCGGTGATCGCGGATGCGCGGGCGGCGGGCGCCAATAGGTTCGTGCTGGGCGGCGACTACGCGCTCGCGGGGGCGTTCCCGCAGGACGTGGTGAAGCGCCTCGAGAAGCTCGACGCGGACTGGATCCGGGGCAACACCGAGCGCTGGCTCGAGGACCCCTCGGACGCACCCGGCGACGAGCTCCTGCACCGGTCGATCGAGTACTGCCGGGACCAGCTCGGGGGCAAGCGCACGGGCAAGCTGTACGCGCTGCCGGAGCAGCTCGAGATCGACGGCGCCTGCGTGTGCCACGCGTCGCCGCGCAGCGACATCCTGACCTTCATGCCCGAGCCCACCGAGGGCGACCGCCAGCTGCTGGCCAACAGCCAGGCGGAGATCGTGGTCTTCGGCCACAGCCACCTGCAGTTCGCCCGGGAGGCAGAGGGCGGCCACTTCCTGGTCAATCCCGGGAGCGTGGGGCTGCCCTTCGACGGCGACCGGCGCGCGGCATACGCGCTCTGGAAGGGCGGGCGCGACTTCGACCTGCGACGTGTGCAGTACGACTCGGACGGCTACGCGCAGCAGGTGCGGAAGCGCATGGCGGCCAAGCTTGGCGACACCGTCGAGACGCTCGTGCGCCGCATCCAGCAGGCCGCGATGGTCTCGTAGAGAGGAGAGGGATGACGCTCAAGGCCGTGCTGCTCAACTGCACGCTGAAAAAATCGCCCGAGGTGTCGAACACCCAGGCGCTGATGGACATCGTGATCGGGCACCTCGAAGACCTCGACGTCGAGTGCGAGGTGGTCAGGGTCGTCGATTACAACGTGCCGTTCGGCGTCGTGTCCGACATGGGCGAGGGCGACGAGTGGCCGCGGATCCTCGACAAGATCCTGGCCGCCGACATCCTGATCATCGGCACCTCGATCTGGTTCGGGGTCCGCAACAGCGTCTGCCAGATGGTGATCGAGCGGCTCGACGGCACCTACGAGTCGACGAACGAAGTCGGGCAGTACCCGATGTACAACAAGGTCGCGGGCGTGGTGGTGACCGGCAACGAGGACGGCGCGCACGCGGCCGCGGAGACGACGCTCTTCAACCTCTCCCACCTCGGCTTCACGATCCCGCCGAACGCCGACACGTACTGGGTCGGCGACGCCGGGCCCGGCCCGTCGTTCATCGAGGCCGGCGGCAAGGACCACGCCTACACGCAGAAGACGGCCGGCTGGATGTCCCACAACGTCGTGCACATGGCGCGGCTGCTGAAGGAGCACCCCATCCCGCCGGAGGGCAACACGGTGCCGATGAAGCACATCGGCTAGGCCGCGCCGCGGCTGTACGATCCTCGGGTGGCCTCCTCCAACGGATCCACCGCCACCGCCGCAGGCGAGCTGACGCTCGGCGGGGACATGACGGTGCGGCGCATGGGCTACGGGGCGATGCGCATCACCGGCGACGGCATCTGGGGAGAGCCGGAGGACCGCGACGGCGCGATCGCGGTAGTGCGCCGCGTCGCCGAGCTGGGCGTCAACTTCATCGACACCGCCGACTCGTACGGCCCCGACGTGAGCGAGCAGCTGATCGCGGAGGCGCTGCATCCATATCCCGACGACATGGTGGTCGCAACCAAGGGCGGCTTGACGCGGCCCGGGCCGGGCCACTGGCAGCCCGATTGCCACCCGAAGCGGCTGAAGAAGTGCTGCGAAGGCAGCCTCAAGCGGCTGAAGCTCGACACGATCGACCTGTACCAGCTGCACACCCCCGACCCGAACGTTCCGTTCGAGGAGTCTGTCGGCGCGCTGGCCGAGCTGCGCGACGAGGGCAAGATCCGGCACGTCGGCCTGTCCAACGTCGGGCGCAGCCACATCGACGCCGCGCAGGCGATCGTCCCGGTCGTGTCGGTCCAGAACCGCTACAGCCTCACCGCGCGGGACTCGGAGGAAGTGCTGAAGAAGTGCCAGGAGGAGGGACTCGCGTTCATCCCGTGGTTCCCGCTCGATGCCGGCGGCATCGCGAAGGACGCCATCGAGGACGTCGCGAAGTCTCACAGCGCGACGCCGATGCAGGTCGCGCTCGCGTGGTTGCTGGCCCACTCGCCGGCGATGCTGCCGATCCCGGGGACGTCGTCGATTGCGCACCTCGAGGAGAACGTCGAGGCAGCGGCGCTGGAGCTCGGCGAGGAAGACCTGGCCAAGCTGGAGGAAGCGGCATGAGCGACGGATACGCCCTGGATCCCCGGACGGACATCGGTCACGTCCACCTGAAGGTCTCAGACCTCGAGCGCGCCGAGCGCTTCTACGTGGACGTGATCGGCTTCCAGGTGCGCGCCCGGTACGGGAACGAGGCGGTGTTCCTGGCCGCCGGCGACTATCACCACCATCTCGGCCTCAACACCTGGCAGAGCAAGGGCGGCTCCCCTCCTCCCCCGGGCACGACGGGGCTCTTCCACTTCGCGATCCGCCTGCCGACCCGCCGGCATCTCGCCGAGGCCCTCCAGAGATTGCGGGAGGTCGGCTGGCCGCTGTCGGGCGCATCCGACCATCTGGTCAGCGAGGCGCTCTATCTGCAAGACCCGGACGGCAACGGGATCGAGATCTACTGGGACCGCGACCCGTCCGCGTGGCCGCGGTCGAACGGGCAGATCGACATGGCGACGCTGCCGCTGGACCTGCAGGACCTGCTCTCCGAGCTGCCGGAAGAAGTTCGCTAGCGCTTCTCCCGGATCGTGCCGCGGGAGTGCGTGTCCTCACACGACCTCGCCGTAGCCGGTCATGTCCGCGGTCCAGAACTCCACCAGGTGCCCGTCCGGGTCGTGCACGTAGGCCGACCTGCTGTTGGGCGCACCCTCCCCGAGCGGACCGAACTCGTGGACGGGGACCTCGTGGCCGTGCGAGCGGAGCGACGCGACTTTCGCGTCGAACTCGGATTCGGGGATCTGCATCGCGAAGTGCACGTGCTCGCCGCCGCGGCTGCCCTCGAGACCCACCTGCGGTCGCCACAACCCGATTCGCGTCATGCCGGCCAGCACCCAGATCGCGTCGCGGTGCGGCCAGCGCTCCACCAGCGGCAGTCCCAGGTGGCGCGTGTAGAACTCCTCGGCGCGGGCCAGGTCGGCGACCTCGAGCACGAGCTCGGACACGCCCGCGACAGAGCGCGCGCCCGAGTTCACTTGCCCGTCGCCTGGCAGGTGACCACGTCCTGGCGCCCCCAGCCGGTCTCGCGATAACCGACGAGCCGCAGCCCCGGCCGCTCCTCGATCTGCTTCGCGACCCACGACATGCGGTTCAGCGACGTGCCGTATCCGCTCATGTCGGTCCAGTCCGCGTATCCGTAGCCGCGCTCGTCGTATCCGCGCACGATCTCCTCGATGCCGGCGTCGTCGAGGCTCCACGCGGAGAGCTCGCCGGACAGCAGCTGGTGCCGCACGTTGCGGCCCTGGACCGTGAAGACCAGCAGCCCCCGGTCCGACAGCACCGAGGCCAGCAGGTCGAGCAGTTGGAGCCAGCGCTCCTCGGGCACGTGCGTGAAGAGGGAGCCGACCCAGATCGCGTCGAACGGCCCCGGCAGCTCGATCGCGGCCGGGTCCTCGTGCGAGTACACGGGGACCGCGCCGAACTCCTCCGCGCAGAAGTCGACCGCGTCCGTGTTGATGTCGCACGCGACCAGCCGCGCGCCGGGGAAGGCGGCGCGGAAGAACCGCAGCGCGCGGCCGTAGCCGCAGGCGAAGTCGAGCAGGCTCTCGCACCGCTCCGTGCGGGTCTCCAGCATCGCCAGCCGCACGCACCTGAGGGCGACCGCGCCCGGGCCGAAGTAGGAGTCGGGCGTCTTGGAGTACATGCCGTCGCGCGGCGAGACCGTCTGCGAGACGTCGGCCGGCGCCGTCTGCCAGAAGCTGAGCAGATCGGCGGTCCAGTAGCGCTGGTCGGCATCGAGCGCGCCGATCCGCGTGCCGGGCTCCGCGCCGATGCGCGCCCAGTGGCGCGCTCCGAGGTCGCCCAGCGCCGGGTCCGCTTCGAGCAGCGCCTCCAACGTGACGTCGGCGGCGCCGGGCGCGGCGTCGGGCGACAGCAACACGCGCCGGGCGTCGAGCATCCCGCCGCGGACCTGTCCGAGCAGTTCGTCTGGTGACTCTCCTGGCATTCGCGGGCGCCTCGGCGCCGCGCGGATTCTAGTTACGGTCCCGGGCCGGCCGGGCCGAGCACGTCCGGCCGCCCCGCGCGAGGCAGGGCGGCGGACGAATGTCCTCGGGTCTACCGTCTGCCGATGCCGTATCCCCCGGTGGGGATCCCGGCCAGCAACACCAGGATCGCGGCGATCAAGCCGACGATCGCGGGGAGGCCGAGCGCAAGGCACAGTGCGTAGACGAGTGCGGCGAACAACACCGCGATGATCACACTGATCAAGGCCGATCCCTCCTTACCTCATTCGCGTTGAGTGCGCCCGAAGGGGCGCGCCTGGATTCATTACCCGCCTGCAAACGCCGTCAATCCTGGGGTGTCATGCTCAGGTTCGCCCGCACTAGACTGCGGGCATGCCGACCCGCGAGGAAGCCTGGCAGCTCGTGTGCGAGTGGACCGAGTCCGACTCGCTGCGCAAGCACATGCTGGGCGTCGAGACCGCCGTGCGCGCGTATGCGCGCCGGTTCGGCGCAGACGAAGAGACATGGGGAATCGCGGGGCTCGTGCACGACATGGACTACGAGCGCTACCCCGACCTCGAGACGGGTCACCCGCGCATGGCCATCGAGGAGCTGCGGCGCCGGGACTATCCCGAAGAGGTCGTCCACGCGGTCCAGGCCCACGCCGAGTTCCTGGGCGTCCCGCGCGAGAGCCTGCTCGACAAGGTGCTGTGCGCGTGCGACGAGCTGGCGGGGTTCATCGCCGCCTGCGCGTACGTGCGCCCGGACGGCATCCACGGCCTGAAGGCCAAGTCCGTGAAGAAGAAGCTGAAGCAGCCGAGCTTCGCGGCCGGTGTGCACCGCGACGAGGTGTACCGGGGCGCCGAGGAGCTGGAGCCCGAGTCGGGCCTGGGCTTCGACGAGCACGTGCAGTTCGTGATCGACGCGCTCGCGGAGCGCGCCGGCGAGCTGGGCCTCGAGCCCGACGCCGCGCGCTCGTAGACGGCACGCCGCCGCGAGGTGACAGCACCTGGGGTCGTAGTACGACCCTGAACGCTGTCACCCGGCGGGCGCGGTCATCCGGGCCGTATGCGAACATGTGTTCGTGCGATGGCAGAACCTGGAAGTTGGCCAGGAGACGGAGCGTCCGCTCCCGCGATTGGGAGCGGACGCCGTCATCCGCACGTTCGACGCACCCGAGGCGCTCGACATCCGGTTCCACGAGGTGCGCGCGAAGTCGGCCCTGAACCGCGTGCCGAAGAGCTCGCGGATGCCGTTCGACTTCACGATCAATCCGTACAGGGGATGCAGTCATGCCTGTGCCTACTGCTTCGCCCGCCCCACCCACACCTACCTCGACCTGAACGCGGGGCGCGACTTCGAGCGCGAGATCGTCGTGAAGGTGAACGTGCCCGAGCTGGCGCGCGCCGAGCTGTCGCGCCCATCGTGGAAGCGCGAGCACGTCGCGCTCGGGACCAACACCGACCCCTACCAGTGGGTCGAGAGCCGCTACAAGCTGATGCCCGGCATCTGGGAGGCGCTGCTCGACAGCGATACGCCCTGCTCGCTCGTCACGAAGTCACCGCTCGCGCTGCGTGACATCGACATCCTTGCCGAACTGGCCGCGGGACCGGGCGTGTCCGTGTACTTCTCCGTGCCGACCCTCGACGAGAAGGTGTGGCGCGAGACCGAGCCTCACACCCCCTCGCCCCGCGCGCGCCTCGAGGCAGTGCGCAAGATGAACGAGGCGGGCGTCCCGTCGGGAATCCTGATCGCGCCGCTGATCCCGGGCGTGAACGACGCGCCGGAGCAGGTCGGCGAGATCATGCGCATCGCGGCCGGCAACGGGGCGATCGGCATGGCGCACGTGCCGCTCCACCTGCGCGGAGAGGTGAAAGGCATCTGGTTCGATTGGCTGCGGGCGTACCGGCCGGACCTGCTGCCTCGCTACGAGGAGCTGTACGCGCGGGGCGCATACGTGCCGGGCGAGGAGAAGAAGCGACTGCAGCAGGTGGTGGACGGCATGCGGCCCAAGCAGCGGCCCCGCCGGCCTCCACGGACGGCGCGGGGCCGCCGGCGCGAAACCGCGCCCCAGGCGGCCGTCCCGGCGCAGCGCCAGGAAAGCCTCTTCTAGCTCAAGCGGGCACGCCGGCGCCCAGGAGCGCCTCGGCGTTGCGCCACAGCCACATCTCCATCACATCGTCGGGAACCGGCAGCTCGCGGAACTCGTCCACCACCTGCCCCGGCGGGCGGCCGAGCAGGAACCAGCCGGTGCCGAACAGCACCTTCTCCTTGATCGTCGTGGTGCCGAACCGCAGCAGGGGCTCCCATCCCGTGCCGGGCGCGGCCAGGTAGCGGGGGCGGTGCGCCGCCAGCTCGAGGTAGACGTGCGGGTACTTCCACGCCAGCAGGCAGGCCTCCAGGACCCATGGGTACCCGGCGTGGCTCATGATCAGCTTCAGCTCCGGGAAGTCGGCGGCGACCACGTCGATGTGCCGCGGGTGGCCGAGGTCGTTGACGCTCACGGTCGTCCAGTTGGCGGAGCTGTGGATGCTGACCGGCACGTCCAACTCCACGCATTTTGCGTACAGCGGGTAGTAGCGCCGGTCGTCGGCCGGCAGTCCCACCATGAACGGGCGCACGCTGAGGCCGCGGAAGTCGCGGTGGCGCACCAGGTCCTCGAACCCGCGCACGGCGTCCATCCCTTTGAGGACGTCCGCTCCGGCGAACGGGATGAACCGGCCCGGATGGCGTTCCGCGAGCGCGGCGACCACGTCGTTGGGGATGAACGTCTCGTGCACGCTCGACCACTCGTCGAAGCCGGTGATCAGCGTGCGCTCGATGCCGGCCGCGTCCAGGACCGCGACCAGGTCCTCGTCGCTCATCTGCATCCCCTCCGCCGCCCGTGCGAACTCCGCGACATCGGGCTCGCGCTTGTAGAAGACGCGCAGGTAGCCGGCCATCTCGCGCGGAAAGTGATGCGCCACGTGTTGCATGACGTCCGGCACCGGCACGATCGGGGCCCACATGTCGATGGCCCGCCGCTCCACCTCGCGCGCGCCGTTCATGCTGCCGGCCGCTCCTGCCGCTGCTGGGACTCCCGGATCATCTGCTCGAGCCATCGCTCCTTCTCCTTCTGTTGTGCGATTCCGAGATCGAGTACCGCCACTCGGTGCGCATCGACGCCCCGCCCGACCATGCGCGCGCGAATCTCCTCGAACGTCACGAGCTTCTCGGCGCACGCGGCGAGCTGCTGCTCGAACTTCGCGACGATCTCGTCCGGCGAGAGGCGGTTGAAGAACAGGCACTTCGTCAGAAACGGGTGTCCGAGCAGGAAGTCGTAGGCGACTTCGTCGGCCTCGTCCTCCGCGCTCGCCAGCCATTGCTCGAACACTCGCCGTCCCTTGGCTGTCGGATGGAACACGTGGCGCGCGCGCCCGCCACGCCCGCGCTCGACACGCTTGCGCACCAACCCCTCGGTCTCGAGCCGCTTCAGCAGCGGATACAGGATTCCGTCGTTGACCTGCTGCTGTGGAGGCAGCGCCGGCGAGAGCGCCCGCTTGAGCGCGTAACCGTGCATCGGCTGGTCGATCAGGAACCCGAGCACCGAGTACTTCATCATTACCTAGATTCTAGGTATAGGCCCGCCGGCGGTCAAGGAGGGGCGGCGCGGCCCTCCAACGCAAAAGGGGCGGCCGCGGCCGCCCCTTCAGCGTGTCCCGATCGCTTGCTCTAGCGCCGGCGGGCCGTCTTGCGGCGAGCCGTCTTGCGGGCTGCCGTCTTCCGGGCCGGGCGGCGGGCCGTCGTCTTCTTGCGGGCCGTCGTCTTGCGACGAGCGGTGCTCTTGCGCGCGGTCTTCTTCCGTGCGGGCTTGCGCGCCGTTGTCTTGCGGCGAGCGGTGCTCTTGCGTGCCGTCTTCTTCCGTGCGGGCTTGCGCGCGGTCTTCTTACGCGCGGTCGTCTTGCGCGCCGGCCGGCGGGCCGTCTTCTTCCTTGCGGTGCTCTTGCGTGCAGCTGTCTTCCGGGCCGTGCTCTTACGCGCTGTCTTCCTACGCGCAGTGGTCTTGCGCGCGGTGCTCTTGCGCGCCGCAGTTTTGCGTGCCGGACGCCGAGCCGTCTTCTTCCGCGCGGTCGTCTTACGCGCCGTGCTCTTGCGCGCCGTTTTCTTGCGCGAAGATCTGCGAGCCGCTGGAGACATCTCACTCCTCTCGCTAGGGGACGAGCGATGTTTATTTCATACGCCGGATGGCAACGCAAGCCGCAATTTCGAGCGACTTGCACACGACCGTCCGACCTGTTAGCGCAGAACCGCGGGCGCGAGCTCGTGAAAGAAGCGCGCTGCGAAGTCGATGTCGTCGACAGCGATGCGTTCGTCCGGTGCGTGTATGAGCGGCATCGTCTCCCAGCGCGACATCACGCGCTGCGGGAAAAAGCCATACGCGATGCACTCGGGAAAGGCCTTCCGAAACCAGTGGCTATCCGTAAAACCCGTCAATACCAGCGGCAATAGCTGTGCGCCCGGGTCCGCGCGACCTACGAAATCGCGCAGGTGGCCCGCCAGCGCCGAGTCGGGAGGCGAGCTGTTCCCGACCACGTCCTCGCTGAACTCGAGCGTGTAGCCGCCAACGCCTTCCGGGCCGAGCAGCTCTTCGATTCGTTGCCGGACGTGCTCCCCTCCCATCCCGGGCGGGACGCGGCAGTCGACGCGGACCGTGCACTGCGAAGGAATTACGTTCTCCTTCTCCGACGCCCTGATCATGGTCGGCGCGAGCGTGACCCGCATCATCGACTCGAACTGGTCCGCCAGGCGCGGCTCGGCCTGGCGCAGATCGGCGAGCACTGCCGGAACGTCCTCGACGGCATGTCCGCTGAGCGCCTCCAGGCATGCAACGCCGGCCGGATACGCGTCGAAGGGCGGCTGACGGCCGTCCAGCCGGGAGAGCACTTCGACCATCCGCAGCAGTGCGTTGTCGCCGATGCCCGGCATCGACGCGTGACCCGCGCGCCCGTGCGTGACCAGCTTGAAGCGGAACACGCCCTTCTCACCTATGCACAGCGTGTACATGCGGCGCCCCTCGAAGTCGAGCACTTCGCCCGCACCCTCGTTGACGACCATGTCGCAGCGCACCTTGTCGGGCACCTGCTCGCACAGCCACTGTGCGCCGTAGGTCGCGCCGGCTTCCTCGTCGCACGTCACGACGACCAGCAGCTCGCCCCGCTCCGGCCGCCAGCCCGACCGCGCCAGGTTGCAGGCGGCGGCCACCTCACAGGCGACCTGGCCCTTCATGTCGAGCGCGCCCCTCCCCCACACGAACCCGTCCTTCAGCTCGCCCGACCAGGGATCGACGCTCCACTCGGACGCATCCGCGAGCACGGTGTCGACGTGGCTCAGATAACAGAGGCGCTTCCCCCCGGCCCGGCCGCGCAGGCGCGCGATCAGGTTCGGCCGCTCGTCTGTCGCGCCGACCAGCTCGCAGTCGAAGCCCGCCGCCTCGAGCTCGGAGCGCAGCAGCTCCTGCGCGACCCGCTCGTTACCCGGCGGATTGACCGTGTTGAGCCGGATCAGACGCTGGAGCAGCTCGGTGGCTTCCTGTGCGAGCGCCATCGCCCAGATCATGACCCACCGACATTCCATTGACGATCATCTATGTAATGTGCTATCAATGAAGGCATGGCCGTAGCCCTCAAGACCGAGCCGAAGGTGAAGCGCCCGGCGGGCAAGCCCTGCTGCGACCCCCCTGTGCACCCGGCTGTGACGCCGGCGGCGGCACAGCGCATCGCGCAGGTGGGCCGGGCGCTGTCCGACCCGATCCGGGTCCAGCTCGTGGACGTGCTGCGCAAGCACGCCGGCAAGGTGTGCGTGTGCGAGTTGACGCCGCTCTTCGACGTGTCCCAGCCCACCGTCTCCCACCACCTCAAAGTGCTGCGCGAGGCAGGGCTCGTGGACGTAGAGCGGCGCGGGCTGTGGGCCTACTACTACGTGATTCCCGAAGCTACCAAGGAGCTCTCGACATGGCTGAGATGAAGCCGCACCTTGCGATCACCGTCACCGACGTGGACCGCGCCACCCCCTTCTATCGAGCGCTGCTCGACGCCGAGCCGGCCAAGCAGCGCCCGGGGTACGTCAAGTTCGAGCCCCAGGACCCGGAGATCGTGCTCGCGCTCATCGAGGGCGAACGCGGCGACGGCCTCGGCGCCTTCAACCACGGCGGGATCAAGGTCTCGTCGACCGACGAGGTACTCGCCACCCGCCTGCGGCTGAAGCAGGCAGGCCTGGCGACCTTCGACGAAATGGACACCGAGTGCTGCTACGCGCGGCAGGACAAGATCTGGGTCACGGACCCGGACGGCACGCCGTGGGAGGTGTTCACCGTGCTCGAGGACGTCGAGCACGCGGCGCCCGCCGGCTCCGCCTGCTGCGCGTCATGAGCGTCGAGGTCGCACAGCCCGGGCTGCGCACGCCGCAGCAGCTGTACGAGGACTGGGAGCGCGCGCACTGGGCGGCGCAGGACGTCGACCTCGGCCGCGACCCCGCAGACTGGGCCGCGCTCCCCGCCGCCGAGCGCGACCTCCTGTACTGGGTGCTCAGCTCGCTGATGGTCGCCGAGGAGCGGATCTCCACGCAGTTCTGCGGGCTGGTGCTGGCACAGGACGACGAGGAAGAGGGCAGCTACCTCTCCACGCAGCTCGTGGACGAGGTGCGCCACATGCAGTTCTATGCCCGCTTCCAGAACGAGGTGATCGCGGATCCCGCGGCGATCGGGGCCCACGTCGCGCGCGCCCGCAACGTGCTCGGGGCGCCGTTCAGGAAGGTGTTCGACGAGGCGCTCGTGGACGCACACGAGCGGCTGCGCCGTGACCCGCGCAACCGCGAGGCAAAGGTCGACTTCGTCACGATCTACCACATGGTGATCGAGGGCACGCTCGGGATCACGGCGTCGCACTTCCTGCTCGACCTGCTCGCCGAGCGGGGCGTGTTGCCTGGATTCGTGGACGGCTACGGCAAGATCGCCGCCGACGAGCAGCGCCACATCGCCTGGGGCACCTACTTCCTGCGCAGCGCGGTGCAGGCCGACCCGGCGATGGCGGAGGTCGTGAAGCAGCGCCTGCTGGACCTCCTTCCCGCGGTGGCCGAGTCGGTGTCGCCGCCGAGCGACGGAGCGTGGGACGTGCTGGGCGTCGAGGACGGCGCGCTGGGGGAGTACGGCCTGAACGCGCTCACCCGCCGCCTGAAGATCATCGGAGTCTCGCTGTGATCGGATCACAGAGCTCCCTTCGTTTGCGGCTAAGCAAATGAAGGTCATATGAATGAAGGTCATATTCGTCTGCTTGCACAATGCAGGCCGCTCTCAGATGTCGCGGGCGCTGTTCGAGCGCGAGGCCGGGACCGCGCACGAAGCGCGCTCGGCGGGAACCACGCCCGGCGACCGCGTGCACCCGGAGGTCGTCGAGGCGATGCGCGAACTCGGCGTCGACGTGTCCTCCCAGGTCCCGCAGAAGCTCACCGACGACCTTGCGCAGTGGGCCGACGTCGTCGTGACCATGGGGTGCGGCGACGAGTGCCCCTACATCCCGGGCAAGCGCTACATCGACTGGGACCTGCCGGACCCGAAGGGCCGGCCGGTCGAAGAGGTGCGCGCGATCCGCGACGACATCTCCGGGCGGGTGCGCGACCTCGTGCGCGAGCTCAGCGCTTGACCGTGGGACCGCCCAGCAGCATGCGCAGCAGCCCGCCGCCCCAGTAGCGGCGCCCGCACTTGGGGCACTTTCGCCCGAACCGCTGCCCGGGCGTCTCGCAGCGCGAGCAGACCGGCTGCTCGGCGACGATGCCCTGCCTCATCTGTCCCTCAAGTGAGGCTGGTCCAGACGGTCTTCGTCTCGAGGTACTCCTCGAGACCCGCGCGGCCGTGCTCCCGCCCCACGCCCGATGACTTGAAGCCGCCGAACGGCGCGGCCGGGTCCGTCAGGCCCCAGACGTTCACGTACACCGTGCCGGCGCGCAGCAGCGCGGCGAGCCGGTGCGCGTTGCCGATGTCCCGCGTCCACACGCCGGCGGCGAGGCCGTAGTCCGTCTGGTTCGCGCGCTCCGCCACCTCCTCGATCGAGTCGTACGGCTGGGCGACGAGCACCGGCCCGAAGATCTCCTCCCGCGTGATCGCAATGTCGTCGGACGTGGTCGTGAAGAGCGTCGGCTCGACGAAGTAACCGGGGCTGCGGGCGCCGCCGCCCGCGACCAGCTCCGCGCCCTCCGCCTTGCCCTTCTCGATGTAACCGGTGACGCGCTCGTGCTGGGCGGCGGACACGACCGGGCCCAGCTGCGTGTCGGGCGCGAGGCCGGGCCCCATCTTCATCTTCGGCGCGCGCTCGGCCAGCGCCGAGACGACCTCGTCGAACTGGTCCTTGTGGACGAACAGCCGCGAGCCCGCGTTGCACGCCTGCCCGGTGTTGAAGTAGATGCCCTGGAAGGAGCCCCCGATCGCGGCCTTCAGGTTGGCGTCGGGCAGGATGATGTTGGGCGACTTGCCGCCCAGCTCGAGCGTCACGCGCTTCAGCGCGCGGCCCGCCTTCGCGCCGATCTCCCGCCCCACCGGCGTGGAGCCCGTGAACGAGATCTTGTCGACACCCGGGTGGTCGACGATCGCCGCGCCGGTCTCCCCATCGCCCGTGACGACGTTCAGGACGCCCTCGGGAAATCCGGCTTCGAGTGCGAGCTCTCCGAGCCGCAGGGCGGTCAGCGGTGTCTGCTCGGCCGGCTTCAGCACCACGGTGCAGCCCGCCGCCAGCGCCGGCGCCAGCTTCCACGCGGCCATCATCAGCGGGAAGTTCCAGGGAATGATCTGCCCCGCCACGCCGACGGGCTCCTTGCGCGTGTAGACCAGCATCCCGTCGCCGCCGGCCACCGGGATCACTTCGCCCTCGATCTTGGTCGGCCACCCCGCGAAGTAGCGGAAATGCGACGTCGTCAGGCCGATGTCGATCTGGCGCGCGTACGTGAGCGGCTTACCGTTGTCGAGCGACTCCAGCTCAGCCAGCTCCTGCGCGTTGGCGTCGACCAGGTCGGCGAGCGAGTTCAGCAGCTGGCCGCGCGCGGCCGCCGAAAGCTTGCGCCAGGGACTGCCGTCCGCGAACGCGGCGCGGGCGGCCTGCACCGCCGCGTCGACGTCCTGCGCGCCCGCCTGGGCGACCTGCGCGACCGGCTCGCCGGTCGCCGGGTCGATCGATTCGAACGTCCGCCCGTCGGCGGCCGCCCTCCACTCCCCGCCGATCAGGAGCTGCTTCGGCCCCTGGAGGAACCGGCGAGCGGCGTCGGAAAGTTCGCTGGGCGGTGCGGTGACGGTCATCGGCTCGTCCTCCTAGGGCGACATCACTATTTTGAGCGCTTCCCGGTTCGCGTACGCCTCGTACGCGTCGGGCGCCTCCTCGAGCTTCATGTGACGGCTCACGAGCGGCGTGGGATCGAGCTGTCCGGCGGCCATCATCGCCAGCACCGAGTCGACGTGGGAGATCACGTTGGCGTGACCGGTCACCATCTTCAGCGCCTTGATCCACACGACGCCCATGTGCAGCTCGCAGCGCTCGGCGTAGACCCCGACCACCGACACCGTCCCCGCCTTGCGCGCCATGCGGCACGCCATGTCGAGCGCGTCGGGATGGCCGACCGCGTCGACGACCACGTCCGCGCCCCGGCCCCCGGTGGCCGCCTTCACCGCGGCGCGTGGATCCTCCTCGGTCAGGTGCACGGCCTCCGCGCCGAACGAGCGCGCCACCTCGAGCCGCTCGGCCACGGTGTCGATCCCGATCACCCGCGCGGCGCCACATGCGCGCGCGGCCTGCACGCCGCACAGCCCGACCGGCCCGAGCCCGAGCACGACCACGGTGTCGCCCGGCTTCATCCCGGCGGCGACCACGGAGTGATAGCCGGTCCCCATCACGTCGCCCGCGAACAGCGCCGCGTCGTCGGACATGCCTTCGGGGACCCGCCGCAGCGTCAGGTTCGCGCGCGGCACCAGCACCTGCTCGGCCTGCGCGCCCGGCAGCGAGCCCAGCGTGGCACCGTGGCCGAACACCCGCGCCTCGTCGCACTTGTGGTACTCGCCGCGCATGCAGAAGAAGCACGATCCGCAGGCGGTGTGGAAGCAGCCCAGCACCCGGTCGCCGACATCGACCTTCGTCACCGCGTCGCCCGCTGCGATCACCTCGCCGACGTACTCGTGCCCGATGATGAAGCCGGGCTCGATCTTGACGCGCCCGTGGTAGATGTGGAGGTCCGACCCGCAGACGCCGGTCGCCTCCACCTGCACGATCGCGTCGTCGGGCGCCAGCAGGTCCGGCTCGGGGCACTCCTCGACCCGGACCTCGCCCGGCGCCTGGAAGGTGACCGCCTGCATGCCGCCTACCGCCGCTGGCCCGCGGGGCGCACGAGCACTTCGTTGACCGCCACCCGCTCCGGCCCGCCGACCGCGTAGAGGATCGCCTCCGCGATGTCCTCGGACGTCAGCGGGGTGCCGACCTCCTCGCGCATCCGCTGCGCCGCCTCCAGCACCATCGGGTGGGTGTTGTGGCTGAGCAGCTCCGTCTCGACCATGCCGGGCTCGATCACGGTGACCTTCACGTTCGCGCCCACCACCTCCTGGCGCAGCGCCTCCGAGAACGCGTTCACGCCGAACTTGGTGAGGTTGTAGACGGCCGACCCGAGGTTCGCGAAGCGCCCCGCCACCGAGGACACGTTCACGATGTGGCCGCTGCCCTGCTCGCCCATGATGGGCAGCGCGGCGTGTGTGCAGTAGAGCAGCCCGAGCAGGTTCACCTCGATCATGCGGCGCCATTCGCTCGTGTCCGCGCCGATCACAGGCCCGAGCAGCATCACGCCGGCGTTGTTGACGAGCACGTCGAGACGCCCCAGCTCGTCCTTGGTGCGCCGGACGAACTCGTTCGCCTGCTCCTCGTCGGTGACGTCGGTCTCGATTGCGAGCGCGCGGCCTCCTTCCGACTCGATGCGCTCGGCGAGCTGGTCGATCCGGTCGCTGCGGCGGGCTGCGAGCGAAACGGCGGCGCCGGCGCGCGCGAGCGTCACGGCCGTCGCCTCGCCGATGCCGGACGAGGCGCCGGTGATCGCCGCCACCCGTCCGGAGAGATCTGGCTGGTGCATGCGCTCCTCCTAGCCTGTCTGACTCTGCGCGAGCGTCTGGCGCAGGCCGGTGTCCATGTCCCGCGGCGCATAGCCCAGCTCGCGGCGCGCCTTGTCGTCCTTTGCCCAGAACGTGACCCCGTCCGAGGTGCGGATCAGCTCACGCAGATTGGGCGGGAAGCCCATCGCCTTTCCGACCAGCGGCCCGATCGGGATCGCCATCTTCATCAGCGCCGCCGGCAGCTCCCGCGTGGGAGCCTTGCGCCCGGCGATCTCCGACACTTTCTCGACCAGCTCGCCCATCTTCGATATCTGGCCGCCGAGCACGTAGGACTGGCCGGTCTCGCCCCTGTCGTACGCGAGCAGGATGCCGTCGGCCACGTCATCGACGTGGACCAGGTTGAAGCCGGTCTCGGGAAACATCTTCAGCTTGAGCTTTCCGGTCGCAGCCTGATCGATCATGTTGCCGAGCTCCGAGTGGTCCCCGGGCCCGTAGACGCCGCCCGGCTGGACGATCACGATCGGGGCTCCCTGGCGGATCCGGTCGAGCGCCACCTGGTGCGACTGCCACTTCGTCTCGTCGTAGCAGGACAGGAAGTCCTCGCCGTTGCGGACGTAGGTCTCGTCCACGACCTCGCCGTGCGTGTTGCCGAAGACGGCCACGGTCGAGACATAGACGACGCGACCCACGCCGGCGTCGAGCGCCGCGTCGAGCACGCGCTCGGTGCCGCCCACGTTCGCGTCGCGCATCGCATCGCGCTCGGAGGCCGGGATGCCGACCTTGTAGACGGCGGCGATGTGGAACACGGCGTCGCAGCCACGCACTCCCGCGCGGATCGCCTGCTCCGAAGACAGGTCTCCCTCCACCAGCTCGCACCCGAGCTCGCGCAGGTCCGACGCCTTGCCGGGAGAGCGCACCAGCGCCACGACCTCGTCGCCGCGGTCGCGCAGCCTCCGCACGACCCGGCTGCCGATGAAGCCGGTTCCCCCCGTCACGAACGCTTTCATGTGGCACCTCCCATCGTTGGCCGTGGCGGATACTACGGACCATGAGTTGGCTGCGCCGCCGCGCACGTGGCACCCGGCCCGCGCCCGGGCAGCGCGAGCTGCACGTCGGAGACCCCCGGTTCGACGACTGGGACGTGGTGCACGACTTCGGCGACGTGGAGACGGCGAAGGCCTGGCGCCAGCACCTCGAGGAGGCAGGCATGGAGGCCGTGATCACCGCGGACTGGCAGCCCGACCGCTTCGGTCGGGGGGACATCTCGCTGCGCGTCCCGCCGGGGCGGTGGAGCGAGGCGGAGGAGTTCCTCTCCGGCCTCGACCTCGAGGACTAGCCGGTGCCGTCCCCGCCGGTGCGAGCGGTGCTGCTGGGCTACGGACTGGCCGGGCGCGTCTTCCATGCGCCGCTGATCGCGGCCTCGCCGGACATGACCCTCGAAGCTGTGGTGACGGCGGACCCCGGCCGCCGCCGGGCCGCCGGGGAGCGCCATCCGGGAACGGCGCTCCTGCCCTCGCCGGCGGAGGCCTGGGCGCGCGCGGCGGAGTTCGACGTCGCCGTGGTCGCCACTCCGAACCGCACCCACGTCCCGCTCGCCGAAGCAGCGCTCGCTGCGGGCCTGCACGTTGTCGTCGACAAGCCCCTCGCGACGACCGCCGCCGCCGCCCGCGCGCTCGCCACCACGGCCGCCGAGCGGGAGCTGCTCCTGACCGTGTTCCACAACCGGCGCTGGGACGGGGACTTCCTCACCCTCCGCGACCTGATCGAGAGCGGCGCACTCGGCGACGTGGCGCGCTTCGAGTCGCGCTTCGAGCGCTGGCGGCCGGCCATCAAGCCCGGGTGGCGTGAACTGCCCGCGGCCGAAGAGGGCGGCGGGGTGCTGCTCGACCTCGGCAGCCATCTGATCGACCAGGCCCTACAGCTCTTCGGCTCCGCCCGCGCGGTGTACGCGGAGATCGACCGGCGGCGAGGCGAGGCGCAGGTCGACGACGACGCCTTCGTCGCCATCACGCACGCGAACGGGGTGCGCTCGCACCTGTGGGTGAGCGCAGTCGCCGCGCAACTCGGCCCGCGCATGCGCGTGCTGGGGTCGCAAGCCGCATATGTGAAGCACGGCCTGGACGTCCAGGAGGGCCAGCTCGAGGCAGGCATGACACCGGAGTCGCCCCGCTGGGGAGAGGAGCCCGAGCACGCATGGGGCCGCCTCGGCGCACTGGACGACCTGCGCGCAGTCCCCACCAAGCGAGGCGCGTACGAGCGTTTCTACGAGGGGCTGGTCGCGGCATTGCGCGGCGGGGCGTCGCCGCCTGTGGTGGTGGACGAGGCGATTGCGGTGCTCGCAGTGATCGATGCGGCGCGGCGCTCAGTCCGCGAGGGCGAGGCGATTGAGACTACGATGCCAGCAAGGGATCGGATGGGGTGAGGGAGCGCCACGTTCGGCCGGTGGGAAACCGGCCGAGAGAGGAGGAGACCGTGGACCGTGCAACACACTTGACCCGAGCCGTGCTGGTGCTCGCCGCGACGCTGGCGCTCAGCGTGCTGATAGCCGCCTGCGGCAGCGACGACGGCGGCGGCGGCGGAGGGAAGATCGCGCTGCTGCTGCCTGAGAGCAAGACGGCGCGCTACGAGACCCAGGACAGGCCGCTCTTCGAGAAGAAGGTCAAGGACCTCTGCTCGGACTGCGAGATCGTCTACTCGAACGCGAACCAGGACGCCGCGCGCCAGCAGCAGCAGGCCGAGGCGGCGATCACCGAGAACGTCGACGTGATGGTGCTCGACCCGGTCGACTCCGCGGCGGCCTCGGTGGTGGTCCGGCGCGCGAAGCAATCGGACATCCCGGTGATCAGCTATGACCGGCTGATCACGGACGCCGACATCGATTACTACATCTCGTTCGACAACGAGCAGGTCGGCCGGCTCCAGGGGCAGAGCCTCGTGGACAAGCTGAAGGAAGACGGCAAGAGCGGATCGATCTTCATGATCAACGGCGCTCCCACCGACAACAACGCCAAGCTGTTCAAGAAGGGCGCCCACAGCGTGCTCGACAAGAGCGGCTTCAAGATCGGCCGCGAGTTCGACACGCCGGACTGGAGCCCCGACAAGGCCCAGCAGGAGGCGGAGCAGGCCATCACGGCGCTGGGCAAGAACGGGTTCGTGGGCGTCTATGCGGCCAACGACGGCACGGCCGGCGGTGCGATCGCGGCAATGAAGGGCTCGGGGATCAACCCGAGTACGCGTCCGACCACCGGCCAGGACGCGGAGCTGGCGGCGATCCAGCGCATCCTCGCGGGTGAGCAGTTCATGACCGTCTACAAGGCGATCAAGCCCGAGGCCGAGGGCGCAGCCGAGCTCGCAGTGGCGCTCGCGCAGGGCGACGACCCGCCCGGCGACCTCGTCAACGAGCAGGTCGACAACGGCCAGAAGCAGGTGCCGTCGGTCATCCTGACGCCGGTCGCGGTGACGACCGAGAACATCGCCGACACGGTGGTCAAGGACGGCTACTGGAAGGTCAGCCAGATCTGCACCCAGGCATACGCCGACGACTGCCAAAAGGCGGGTCTGAGCGAGCAGTAGGCACGCCTGCCGAGAGCACGAGGAGAGGAGCTGCCACATGGATGACCAAGCAAGCGGCGGCACGACCTCCAACACCCCTCTCCTCGTGCTCAAGGGCGTGAGCAAGAGCTTCGGCGCGGTCCACGCGCTGACCGACGTCGACTTCGAGGTCAGCGCCGGGGAGGTGGTCGCGCTCGTCGGTGACAACGGCGCCGGCAAGTCGACGCTGATCAAGGCGATCTCCGGCGTCCAGCCGGCGGAGGAGGGCGAGATGTGGTTCGAGGGCCGGCGGGCCCACGTGCACAGCCCTCAGGCCGGCACCGCACTCGGCATCGCGACCGTCTACCAGGACCTGGCCCTGTGCGACAACCTGGACGTGGTGGCGAACCTGTTCCTCGGCCAGGAGGTGACCGACGGAGGGCCGGGACCGGTGCAGCTGATCGACGAGACCGCGATGGAGCAGCGCTCGGTGGAGCTGCTCGACTCGCTGTCGGTGACGACGCTGCAGAGCGTGCGGCAGGAGGTGGCGTCGCTGTCCGGCGGGCAGCGCCAGTCGGTGGCGATCGCACGGGCGATGCTCGGCGAGCCGCGGCTCGTGATCCTCGACGAGCCGACAGCCGCGCTCGGCGTGGCACAGACGCGGCAGGTGCTCGACCTGGTCAAGCAGTTGCGCGATCGCGGCCTTGCCGTGATCGTGATCAGCCACAACCTCGCGAACGTGTTCGAGGTGGCGGACAGGATCATCGTGCTGCGCCTCGGCCGGCGGGCGGCCACCTTCAAGACGAGCGAGGTGACGCACGACGAGGTCGTGTCCGCGATCACCGGGGCGTCGCTGGCCGCTTCCAACGGAGCCTCCGGCGAGGGGGCGCGATGACGACCGAGGCGAAACCCGCCCAGGCAGCGGAGCCGGCCGAGCCGCGGATCGGGCTGCTTCGGCAGATCGCTCACGGTGAGCTCGGCGCCGTCCGGGTCGTCGTGCTGCTGGGAGTGATCTGGCTGATCTTCCAGTCACAGAACGACCGGTTCCTGAGCGCGGTCAACCTGACCAACCTGATGCTTCAGATCGCCGCCGTCGGCACGGTGTCGGTCGGGGTGGTGCTGGTGTTGTTGCTGGGCGAGATCGACCTGTCGGTGGGCGCAGTCAGCGGCCTCGCGGCCGCGGTCACGGCGGTGCTGAGCGTCAAGCACGGTTGGCTGCCGGAGCTGGCGATCGTCGCGGGCCTGACAGTCGGGCTGGTGATCGGGCTCTTCTACGGCCTGATGGTGACCTTCTTCGGGATCCCGTCGTTCGTCGTCACGCTGGCCGGATTGCTTGGGTGGCAGGGGGCCCTGCTCTACGTGCTCGGCGACACGGGCACGGTCAACCTCCCGGAAAGCACGATCACGGATCTCACCAACACGTTCTTCGCGGACAGCGTCGGCTGGGCGATCGCAGCGGGATGCATCGCCGCCTTCATCACCGTGGAGCTGCTGGAGCGCCGCCGGCGCCAGGCGGCCGGTCTGCCGGTGGGGCCGATGGCATCGTTCCTGGCCCGCGCGGTGGTCGTGGCGGGCGGCCTGATCGCCGCCACCGCCATCTTGAACTCGGACCGCGGGCTGCCGCTGGCCGCGGTGATCCTGATCGGGTTCTGCGGCCTGTTCGCGTTCATCACCAAGCGGACGCGGTTCGGCCGGCACATCTTCGCCGTGGGTGGCAACGCCGAGGCGGCGCGCCGCGCGGGGATCCGGATCAACCGCATCAAGATCACCGTGTTCGCGCTGGGCTCGATGATGGCCGCCGCCGGCGGGATCCTCGCCGCCTCGCGGCTGCTTGCCGTGAACCAGTCATCGGGAGGCAGCGACTTCCTCCTGCTCGCGATCGCCGGTCCGGTGATCGCCGGCACAAGCCTGTTCGGCGGCCGGGGATCCGTCTGGCACGCGCTCCTCGGCGCGCTCGTGATCGGCTCGATCTCCAACGGGATGGACCTGCTCGGCCTCGACTCCGACGTGAAGTACATGATCACCGGCGCCGTGCTGCTCGCGGCGGTGACGCTCGACGCGGTCACGCGCCAGCAGCGCCAGCAGGCAGGCCGGGCGGCATAGTCGTCCGCCCACGCGGGTCCGGTGCGCCCGCGGCTGCATAATGCGAAGCATGCGCCGCACCAAGATCGTGGCCACCCTCGGGCCTGCGACCCACAACCCCGAGATCCTCAGCGGCCTGATCTCCGTCGGCGCCGACGTGCTGCGGCTCAACTTCTCCCACGGCACCCGCGACGACCATGCGCGCCTCGTCCAGATGGCGCGCAAGGCAGCCGCGCAGGCCGGCCGCGAGGTGGGCATCCTGGGCGACATCCCCGGGCCGAAGCTGCGGCTCGGCGACATCGAGGGCGGCGTGATGCACCTGCGCAACGGCCAGTCGCTGACGCTGACCGCGAACTCGGGCTCGTCCGGGCGGGACACGATCCCGGTCGGATGGGAGGGACTTCCCGAGGCGGTGAAGCGCGACGACGTGATCTACCTGGCGGACGGCTCCATCCGGCTGCGTGTCCAGGACACGGGCGAATCGCACGTGCTGACTCGGGTCGAGACGCCGGGGACGGTCGCGTCGCACCAGGGCATGAACCTGCCGGGGGTCGAAGCCCTGCCGGCGGCCGTCGGGGAATCGGACCTCGACTGGGTCGACTTCGCGTGCGAGCAGGAAATCGACCTGCTGGCCGTCTCGTTCGTGCGGCACGCGAGCGACCTCGACCCGGTGCACGCCCGCCTGGCCGAACGGGGCGCCGACATTCCGGTGATCGCGAAGATCGAGAAGGCCGAGGCGGCCGAGAACGCCGAGGAGATCGTGCAGGCATGCACCGGCGGCATCATGGTGGCGCGCGGCGACCTCGGGATCGAGGTTCCGATCGAGGAGATCCCCTTCATCCAGAAGCGGCTGCTCGCGCTGGCCGGCCAGTACTCCAAGCCGTGCATCACCGCGACCCAGATGCTGGCGTCCATGGTCCGGTCCACCCGCCCCACGCGGGCCGAGGCGACGGACGTGGCGAACGCCGTGTGGGACGGGACCGACGCCCTGATGCTGTCCGAGGAGACGGCCATCGGCCAGTACCCCGTCGACGCCGTGCGCATGATGTCCCGCATCGCCGAGGTGACCGAGCAGCACCTCCCCTACGACGAGTGGCTCACGAAGCGCACGCGCCACGTGGGGCACGACGTGGCCGACACCGTCTCCTACAGCGCGGTCGTCGCCGCCTATCAGCTCGACCTGGCCGCGCTCGTCGTCCCGACCCGCAGCGGCCGCACCGCGCGGCTGGTGGCGGCACACCGGCCTCGCATCCCCGTGCTCGCGCTCTCGGAGCGGCCGGCCACCGTGCGTCGCCTGTCGCTGCTGTTCGGCGTGACCTCCGCCCACCACCAGGAGGCGCCCACGCTCGACGACCTGCTCACCGGCTGCGCGGTGCGCGCGCGGGACCTCGGGCTGGTGCGGTCCGGCCAGCTGATCGGCATCACCGCCGGCCTCGCGGGACAGGGCCTGGGCACGAACCTGCTCGAGGTCCATCGGGTCCCCTGACATCCGGGGTTTCTACCGACCTCGCGCGCGGCGAACGTCCCATGCGCAGACCGGACGGGACGCTTAGATTGGGCCGGACGTGGACGTCCGACCCGCCCCGGCCAGCACCGTCCTTCCGCGAGGCGTGGACGAGCGCTCGGTAATCGAGCTGCACGGCGTCTCGCGCCGGTACCGGCTCGGGGACGTGACCGTCACCGCCCTCGACGACGTGAGCCTCGATGTCGCCGAGCGTGAGTTCATCGTCGTGCTCGGGCCCTCGGGCAGCGGCAAGACGACGCTGCTGAACATGATCGGCGCGCTCGACTCCCCCACCACGGGCACGGTCATGGTTGCGGGAAAGGACATCACCAAGGCGTCGCGCAAGGAGCTGTTCCGCTTCCGCCGTCACGGGGTGAGCTTCATCTTCCAGACCTTCAACCTGTTCCCCGCGCTCACGGCGCTGGAGAACGTGGAGTTCGGCGTCGACGTCACGGGTCGCCATCGAGATGCCCGCGAGGTGGCGACCGCGACGCTCGAGCGGGTCGGGCTGGGCGAGCGCCTGCAGCACTTTCCGCATGAGCTTTCGGGCGGCGAGCAGCAGCGTGTCGCGATCGCACGCGCGGTGGCCACCGGCAACCCGGTCCTGCTCGCCGACGAGCCGACCGGCGAGCTCGACTTCCGGACGGGCGTCCAGATCCTCGAGCTCCTGCACGAGCAAACGCACGAGTCGGCGACATCCGTCCTGATCGTGACCCACAACCGCGAGATCGCCCGGATTGCGCACCGCGTGATCGAGCTGTCGAGCGGCAGGGTCGTCTCCGACGGGTCGCCCGAGGGCGGGCGCGCGGAGATCTCCGAGCTGCACTGGTGATGTCGCGGCGCTTCTGGCTGCGATGGTCGCGGCGGGATCTGCGCCGCCGCTGGGTCCAGGTGGTCGCGACGTCGCTCGTGATTGCGATCGGCACGGGGCTGTACGGCGGGCTCGGCGGCATGCAGGAGTGGCGCGAGCAATCGAACGACCGCAGCTTCTCCCAGCTCGCCTATCACGACCTGCGCGTGGACCTGAGCCAGGGCGGCCATCTGCGAGCCGGACGGCTCGCGGCCACGCTGAGCGGCACCGCCGGCGTCCGCGCGGTGCAGGAGCGCTTGATCGTGCCGACCCAGGTGGATGCCTCCACTCGCGGGCAGACGGTGCTGGTGCCCGGCCAGATCGTCGGGATTCCCACCGGCAAGGGCCCCCGCGTCGACGCGCTCGCGGCCCATACGGGCCGGACCCTCGGCCCTGGCGACGCGCGCACCAGCACGGTGGTGCTCGACCGCGCGTTTGCAAGCCACTATGGGCTCCCACCTGCCGGGCACGTCCGCCTGGCCGGGCTGGGCAGGGTCCCGTACGCGGGGCAGGTGCACGCGCCGCAGTTCTTCATCGTCTCGGGGACCGGATTCGGCGGCGAGGCCACGTTTGCCGTCGTGCACGCGCCGCTGCGCACGGCCCAAAGAGCGGCCGGGCGGCCCGGCCAGGTGAACCAGGCCGTGCTGCGGCTCGACCCCGGGGTCGACGTGCAGACCGCGGAGCGCTCGGTGCGATCCGCGCTCGACCGGGCCCTCCCCCAAGTGGGCACGACGGTCACCCGCGGCACGGACGAGCCCGCCTACCGCGTCCTGTACAGCGATGCCCGCAACGACCAGCGCATCCTCGACGTGTTCGCGTTTCTCGTGCTGGGCGGAGCCGCGCTGGCGGCGTTCAACCTGATCAGCCGTGTCGTGGAGTCCGAGCGGCGCGAGATCGGCGTGGGCATGGCGCTGGGCGTGCCACCGCGCCTGCTCGCACTGCGACCGGTCCTGATGGGTGTGCAGATCGCGCTGCTCGGGGTCGTGCTCGGCCTGGCGATCGGCATCGCATTCGCCGCCTGGCTCAGCGACGTGCTCCGCGAGCAGCTTCCGCTGCCCAGCTACGCCGCGTCGTTTCGCGGCGAGGTCTTCGCGGTGGCGGCGACCCTCGGGCTCATCCTGCCCCTCGCCGCCACGGCGTACCCAGTGTGGCGCGGTGTGCGGGTCTCGCCGGTCGAGGCGATCCGGGTCGGCTTCCGGTCGGCCAAGGGCGGTGGCTTCGCCCCGCTGTTGAAGCGCATCCGGCTGCCTGGTTCGAGCCTCGCGCAGATGCCCTTGCGAAACGTCGTGCGCGCCCCGCGCCGCACGATCATGACGATGCTCGGGCTGGCCGCGGTGATCACGACGGTCGTCGCGCTGTCGGGGATGTTCGACTCCTTCGGAGCCACCGTCGACGGCATCGAAAAGGAGACCCTGCGCCAGACCCCGAACCGCCTCGACGTCCAGCTCGACGGGTTCCACCCGCGCGATTCGCGCGCGGTGCGCGACCTCGAGCGCACACCGGAGATCGACACAGCCGAGCCGACGCTGCGGCTGGCGGGTGAGCTGCGCGCACGCGGGGAGAGCATCGACGTCGCGGTGACTTTGGTCGACCCGCGCAGCGCCCTGTGGACTCCGACGGTCGAGGACGGCACGCTGCGCGCCGGAAGCCGCGGGATCGTGATCGCCCGCAAGGCAGCGGACGACCTCGAGCTGGACGTGGGCGACGAGCTGACCCTGCGCCATCCCGTCCGCCGCGGCACCGTGATCGACCAGGTGGACACGCGCGTGCCCGTCGCCGGGGTACACCCCAATCCGCTGCGCATCTTCGCCTACATGGACCGCGGCCAGGCGCCGCTGTTCGGGCTCGCGGGCCAGGCCAATCGCGTCACGGTGGTGCCTGCGCGGGGCGTCTCCGAGCAGGAGGCACAGCGTTCGCTGTTCGGCCGGCCCGGGGTCGCGTCCGTGCAGCCGGTCGCCGCCGAGGCCAGGGAGGTGAAGCAGGCGGTCGACGAGTTCAGGGAGGTGATCACGGTCACCGAGACGGTGACCCTCTTCCTCGCGCTGCTGATGGCATTCAACTCGGCCAGCATCTCGATGGACGAGCGGCGCCGCGAGTACGCGACCCTGTTCGCGTTCGGCGTGCCGGTGCGCTCCGGGCTGCGCCTGGCCGTCGCCGAGAGCGTCTTCGTGGGCGCGCTCGGCACTCTGATCGGCATCCTCGGCGGCGTGGCCGTCGTGAGCTGGACGATGAACGAGCTGCTGGGCGAGACCCTCCCCGACCTGGGCCCGGTCGTCACGCTGGGCAGCGGTTCGATCCTGATCGCGCTCGCGGTCGGGATCGGCGCCGTGGCGCTCGCGCCGCTGCTGATGGCCCGCCGCCTGCGCCGGATGGACATCCCCTCGACGCTGCGCGTGGTGGAGTAGGTGCAGGCGGGGACCGGCGCCTAGCCGCTGCCGCGCTCTTCGTGCCGCGCGGCCACCAGCACCGGGCAGGGAGCCTCTTGCAGCAGGTCGAGCAAGGTGCTGCCGATCGCGGCGCGCACGCGTCCCATCCGGCGGGAGCCGATCACGATCAGGTCCGCGTCGCGCTCGCGTGCGACGTCGCGCAGCACTTCCGCGGCGCTGCCCTCGCGGGCCTCGAGGCGGACGTCGAGGTCCGCTCCCTCGAACGCCGGCGACGCCGCCTGCAGCGTCTCCTCCGCCACCTGCCGGAAGCCGCCCCTGATGTCCTCGAAGAACTCGTAGGTCTTCACCTCCAGCGGAATCCAGTAGGCATGGAGGACGCTGACGGTCGCGCCGTCCGCAGCCATGCGGCGAGCGAGCTGCAGCGCCTCCCGCGCTCCCTCGGAACCGTCGTAGCCGACGACGAGCTCATCGATCGGCTCGCTCACGGGCAGCGCCGGGTCATGATCTGATCCCCGTGTCCGTGCACAGCGCCGAAGCATACGCGTGACCACGCCGCAGCCATACGAGCGCGTCGTCGCTGCGATGCGCCGGCCGTCCCTCTACTCACCGCCGCCCGACGGCGTCGACATTCGCGAGACGCACACGTCGATGGTCTTCCTCGCGGGCGACCGCGCCTACAAGCTGAAGAAGCCGGTGCAGATGCCGTTCCTCGACTACTCGACGGCCGAACGGCGGCGGCACTTCTGCCGCGAGGAGGTGCGGCTGAACTCGCGGTTCGCGCCGGATGTGTACCTGGGCGTGCAGGCTGTCGCGCCGCGCGACGGCGAACTGGGTCTGGCGGCCGAGGAGGCACCGGGCGCGGTCGACTACGTGGTCGTGATGCGGCGCCTGGACGAGGACGCGACTCTCGAGCGCCTCGTGGAGCGTGGTGCGGCCGACGCGTCGCTTGCCGCGCGCATCGGTCGCGCGGTCGCCGCCATCCACATGACGGCGGAGCGCACGCCCGGGTACTGGTCACCCGGCTACGTGGCGGGGCGCCTGCGCGAGAACTTCGACACCACGGCGCCCGACGTCGGCGCGCTGATCGACCCGCTCACGTTCGACTCCGTGAAGCGCTTCGCCACCGCGTTCCTCGACGGTCACGTGCGGCTCTTCGAGCAGCGGGCCGCGGCAGGCGCGATCCGCGACGCGCACGGTGACCTGCGCGCGGAGCACATCGTGGTCGAGCCCGGGCAGCTCACGATCGTGGACTGCATCGAGTTCGACGACTGCCTGCGCCGGATCGACGTGGCTGCCGACCTGGCCTTCCTCACGATGGACCTCGAGCGGCTGGGCGCACGTGACCTCGCGGGCGTTGTCGAGCGGGCATACGCGGAGCGCACCGGCGACGGCGACCTCTCCGCGCTGATGCCGTTCTACGGCTGCTACCGCGCGTGGGTCAGGGGGAAGGTGGCTGCATTGCGCCTGCGCCAGCTCGGCCCGCGCGATCCCGAGCGGGAGGCGCTGGCCGCGCGCGCGCGTGACCTGTTCGCTCTCGCGCAGCGGCTGGCATGGCGGTCGCGGCTTCCTCTCGTGCTCGTGTTCTGCGGAGTGGGCGCCACCGGCAAGTCGACCATCGCCGCCGAGCTGCACCGCCGCACCGGCCTCCCCCACGTGAGCTCCGACCGCGTGCGAAAGGAGCTGGCGGGCATCCCGGTCGGCGAGCGCGCGGCGCCATCCCTCTACGCCGACGAGCACACCCGGCGCACGTATGCCGAGCTCGGCCGGCAGGCCACGGCCGCCGTCGGGGCGCACGGCGGCGCGATCGTCGATGCCACGTTCTCCACGCGCGCGCACCGAACGGGCCTGTCCGGGCGCCTGCGGCCCTCCGGTGCACGCATCCTCTGGCTCGAGTGTGCCGCTCCGCCGGACGTGCTCCGCCGCCGCGCAGCCGCCCGTGCGGCCCGGCCCGAGCACGGCTCCGACGCCACTTGGCCGGTGATCGCGGCCCAGCTCGAGGCCCGCGAGCCGCTCGACGAGCTCGAGCCGGCCAACGCGCTCCGGCTGTGCACGGACCGCCCGCTGGAGGACTGCCTGGACGAGGTCGACCGCTTCGTGAGCGCCGCCTGCGACCGTTGATCCTGGGGCCGGACTGCGGCCTTGTACGCACGAGGTCTACGGGCGAGCCCGGTTCAAGAATGCGGCGCTCTGCGCCACAGTGCGCTCATGGCCCCGAGCGAGAAGCAGCGTGGCGTGGTCGTCGTCGGATACGACGGCAGCGAGCATGCCGCCGACGCCCTCGCGCTCGCCCGCTTGATCGCTGCCGCAACGGGCGACAACCTGCTCCTCGCAGCGGTGGTGCCGCACGAGTTTCCCTATACGCCGGGCACCGAGCACCGCGAAGAAGCGATGCGCACCGAGGCGGCGGAGATGCTGGCGGACGCAGTCGCCTCTGACGGCAGCGTGGAGACCCAGGTGGTCGCGGGCCGCACCGCGGCGCAGGGTCTTCACGACCTCGCCGATTCGCTGAACGCCGACGCGCTGGTCGTCGGGTCAAGCCACCATGGAGCGATCGGGCGTGTGCTGGCGGGGTCCGTGGCGCTGGGACTGCTGCACGTCGCGCCGTGCCCGGTTGCCGTAGCGCCGGTCGGGCTGGCCGCGCGGGCCGATGCCCGCTTGAGGGTCGTCGCGTGCGCGGTCGACGGATCGCCGGAGTCACTGCTGGCGATGCGCCATGCGGAGTCGCTGGCGCGCGCGGAGGGTGCTGCGCTGCGGCTGCTCGCGGTCCACGAGCCCGAGCTGGTCTTCGGAGCCGACGTGGTGTCGGCGGGCTACGACCTGAAGGAGGTCACAGCGGACGCCCGCCGGTGGTTCGAGCAGATCCTGGAGGTTGCCGCCGCCTCGATCGGGCCCGGCATCGACGTGCAGCGCCACGTGCTCGAAGGCTCTCCCGTCAACGCGCTCGCGAGCGCCGCGGAGAACGGGATCGACCTGCTCGTCGTGGGCTCGCGACAGTACGGGCCCGTGCGGCGCGTGCTGCTCGGCAGCGTGTCGTCCGGCCTGGTGCGCTCGTGCCCGACGAGCCTTCTCGTGGTGCCTCGTGCCGGGGGCGACCGGCGGCAGCCGGCCCCCGGGCACTCCGTAATTCCCACCGATGCCGCGGTGTGAGCCGTCGCCTAGGGTGAAAGAAATGGCATATCTCCACTGTCCAGACTGCAGATTGACCCTCTACCGGCCGCGATCGGCGGTCCACATGGGCGAGCTCTGCCCGCGCTGCGGCGCGCGGCTCGGCCGGAGGCCCCGGCAGCTGTTCGCGGCCTGTACCCCGCAGGGCGGGAGTCACTCTTCGTCTGCGCGTGATCCGCGGCCGCTCGTGCCCCGGGCGCGGTAGCTACTGCGTCAGCAGGCCCGGCACCTCGGCGATCGACGCGACCGTGGCGGTCGGCTCGATGCCCGACTCGCGCACCGGCTCCTCCCGGTACTTGCCCGTGCGCACGAGGATTCCCGCAAGCCCCGCCGCAAGCGCGCCGCCGATGTCCGATTCCACGTCGTCACCGACCATCGCGGCCTCGCCGGCCGGCACGCCGAGATCGTCCAGGACTCCGTCGAAGAACCCAGGGGCCGGCTTGCCCACCACGTGGGCCTCACGGCCGGTCGCGTACTCGAGCGCGGCGACAAACGGCCCCACGTCGAGCGACAGCCCGTCCGCGCGCAGCCAGTAACGGTTCTTCTGGAGTGCGATCAGCTCCGCCCCGTCCATGATCTGGCGAAATGCGTGATTCAGGATGTCGTAGCCGAACGCGGGACCCAGGTCCCCGACTATCACCGCGTCGGCGCCGGTCCCGGCGCCTGCTTCCTCGAGCTCGGCGAAGTCCTGCTTGACCTCCTCGTTCATGATCAGCGCGACGCGCCGGTGTCCCTGCGCGCGGCAATGACGAACGGCGAGCGCCGCCGGCGTCACCAGCTCGTCGTCCGCCACGTCGAAGCCGAGGCGCCGCAGCTTGTCCAGGGTGCGCGAACGCGAACGGGCGGTCGTGTTCGTGACGAAACGGAGCGCGCACCACGTCCGCAGCTGCGCGACCGCCTCGCCCGCGCCGGCGACGGGCTCGTCCTCGACGTACAACACGCCGTCGAGGTCCAGCAGCACGGCGCGCACCATGGCGTTCATAGTTCGATCGATCCCCCTTTACGGGGAAAATAGGACACCGAAGGAGGAGATGGGCGCATGACGATGATCTGGTTCGGGGTGTGGCTGGTCGCCAACCTCGTCGGCGGCGACGAGCCCTTGAAGGCGAACCCTGTGAACGCCTGGACCGCGACGCTGATCCTGGCCGTCGCGCTCGACCTCGGGCGCGCGGGTGGAATCCCGCAGCGCGGCTGAGCCTCCTTCCGGCGCCCTCTACACCGAGGCCGGCTGGGCCGCGGCCGCGAGGTCGCGCAGTGCCTGTATCTCGGCCGCGAGGCCGTCGCGCAGGACGTCGAGGTCCGGGACGGCGTCAGTGGCGGCGTTGATGCCGAAGACCACGCCGCCGTCGTAGGAGAAGATCGCCACGCCCACGGCGTGCTCGGCCGCGAGCGGGACCAGCGGGAGGATCTCCCGCAGGCGGGCGCCGAGTGCGTACAGCGTCATCTGCGGGCCGGGTACGTTCGTGACGGTCACGTTGAACAGGCGCGTCGCGTACAACGTGCGGGCGATGCCGGCGTGCAGCGCCGGAGGTGCGAGCCCGGCGAGCGAGATGATCGCCGACGTGCCCATCGCCTGCGTACCGCTCTTCTGGTGCTCCGCCTCGGCCTTCACCGCGCGGTAGCGGTCGGCGGCCGTCGCGCCTGCGACGGGCAGGTGCACGAACAGCGAGGAGACCTTGTTGCCCAGTGCGAGCTTCTCCGACGCATCGCGCACGTTCATCGGCACCATCGCCCGCAGCCCATTCGGGGGCAGCGCTTCGCCGCGCGCCTGGAGCATCCGCCGCAGGCCGCCGGTCACCGCCGCCAGCGCAACGTCGTTGACCGTGCCGCCGAGCGCAGCCTTCACGTGCTTCATGTCGGCAAGGGGCACGCGCACGACCGCGAACGTGCGGGTCGCGCCCATGTCGCAGTTGAGCGACGATGCCGGCGCTCTGCGAACCTCGTCCCGCAGGATCTCCTCCACCATCGCGCGCGAGCGCTCGGCCATCTCGAGCGCCTTGCGGGGATGGAGCGCCACGCCCGCGCCGCTGCGCGCGGCGCGCAGGGCATGCTCGGGCATCCAGCGCAGCAGGCCGGCCAGCTGGGACCTGGACGACCGGTGCTCGTCCTCGGGCTCGGCCGGCGGCGGCCCGGATCGGGGCCGGGCCGGCGCGTCGGGGGCGTCGTCGAGCATCAGGTAGCCGACATCGACCGACCCGACGCCGTCCACCATCGCATGATGCGTCTTCGTGACGAGCGCCCACCGGCCGTCTGCCAAGCCGTCCAGGAGCACCACCTCCCAGAGCGGCCGGTGGCGGTCGAGTCGGTGCGACCAGTAGTCGCCGAGCCACTCGCAGAGCTCCTCGTCCGAGCCCGGCCCCGGGAGCGTGGCGTGACGCACGTGCGACGCGAGGTGGAAGCGCTCGTCATCCTCCCAGGTGGGCCACCGCAGGCCACCCGTGCGAGTCTCCGAGAGCCTGCGCCGATAACGGGGCAGCTGTCCGAGCCGGGAGTCGAGATGGCGGCACACCTCGCCCACAGTCGGGATCGAGCCGCCGGGACGGGGGTCGAAGACGAGCGCGCCGCCGATGTGCATGTGCGCAGACTCGTCGTTCTGCTCGAGCTCGAGGAAAGTGGCGTCAAGGGGGGTCAGGTGGTCCGTCATCCTCGACACGAAGCTAACCGCCCCGGCGGCCGCGCCACATGCGTACTCGGCCCGCCATTGGATCCGCAGTCTTTACGGACGGCCGCGGACGGCCGCGGACGGCCGTCAGGTCGCGATCGCCGTCGCGATCCCGAGGTACACGGCGATCGAGAGCAGATCCTGGATCACCGTTGCGAGCGGCCCCGATCCGAAAGCCGGGTCGCTGCCAAGCCGCTGCAGCGCCCACGGCAGGGTCATCGCAACCACTGTCGCGATCGAGCAGCTTGCGACCAGCGCCAGTGCGACGGCCTCGGCGACCTGCGCGTCGTCCCACGCCAGCAGCGCGAACGGGAAGAACGTGCCGCCGATCGCGAGGCCGATCGTTGCCCCGGTGAGCAACTCGCGGGTCACGATCGGCCTCAGGGTGACGCCCGCGGATAGGCCCCTGATGACGACCGTCTCGGTCTGGGTGCCGACTGCATCCGCCATGTAGACCACAGCCGGGAGAAAGAACGCCACCAGCACCTTGCGTTCGAGCTGGTCTTCGAACGCCCCCACGATCACCGCCGACGCCATCGCTCCGAGCAAGCCGATCAGCAGCCACGGCAGCCGGTGCCAGAGGCGGCGGGTCAACCTCTCCTCGGCGGCGCTGCGCGCCCGCGCCGTGCCGGCCATGTACCCGCCCAGCCGCGCAAGGTCCTCGTCGTGCTCGGCAAGCAGCACGGCCACCATCCGGTGCGGCGGGATCAACCCCTGGAAGCGACCGTCCGCGTCCACCACCGCGATGCTCGACTCGCCCCGCTGGACCATGCGCCACGCAGCGATCTCCTGATCGGCGCCGGGCTCCACCACAGGCGGATCGGCGTCCATCACGTCCGCCATGCGCGCGTCCGCGCGGACCGCCAGGAGCCGTTCGATCGGCACAAGGCCCACGAGCACCTGACCGTCGAGCACCGCCACGTCGTCGGCGCAGTCCATCACCTGGCCGATCAGGCCCGACCGCACGTCGCCGACCGCATCGACCGGTCGCGCCACCGGAACCCGGGAGGTCGCGTGCTCGGCCGCGACGCCCAACAGGGCCGGCGATTCAGACATCCCGGCCGCCCCCGGAAGCCGGCGCCGGGCCTGCCGCGCCGTCGCCCGCCTCGGGCGCGGTCACCACCAGCACCGGCCGCCGGCAGTGCTGGGCGACGCCATGGGACACGCTGCCCATCAAAGCGGCCGAAATGGCGGAGCGCCCGCGGGAGCCCAGCACGACGGCGCGCGCGTCCTCCTCGTCCGCCATGTCGACGATCGTGCCCCAGATGCTGCCCGTGGATTGCACCGCTCGTGGCGTTGCGTCCAGGCCTGCGGCCGCGGCGAGGCGGGCGCCCTCCTCGGCGCAGGCGCGGGCTTCGTCTTCCGCCGCCTGATCGAGCGCGGCGATCGCGTCCCGGGCGACGTCCTCCGACAGGCCCGCGAGCGCCATCCCGCCGGCCGGGCGGACCGATTGCCACACGCTCACGATCACTGCCGGACCGCCGAGCAGGCGCCCCGCCTGCGCCACGGCTGCCCGGGCGTGTGCGGATCCGTCGTAGGCGATCAGGATGGGAGCCTCCGCGGCGGGCTGACTCATGCGCGGAAGCTTTTCAGGCCGCGCCGCACGGCGCACCAAGATCCGTGGGAAGTACCGAGCAGCAACGGCGGTGGCCACGGATGCCGTGCCCGGATCGGGGCAATAGCTTTGCCCCGCAAGCGTCGGAGGAGTCAGATGAAGGGGTCAGGGCGAGAATTGCGGGGCACAGGTCCGCTGGGTCTGCGCGATGAGCAGCGCCGCGTGATCGAGTTGCTGCGCCAGGCCCGCGGCTCGATGCGCGGGATCGACAGCTCGCCGGCGAGCCTGCGCCGCCGCGTGCGCGAGCTCGAGCAGGAGATCGCCCGTCTACGCCACGGAACGCACGGCGGCGCCGCATAGAAGTATCGTGCCCGGGGAGCAGAGGTGATGGCCGAACGACAGACAGCCGGGCCGGCCGAGAAGGTGAACGGCGCCGTCCCACCGCCCGCGGCCGCCCGCGAGGCGCGGATCGACGTGTCCGAGGGCTTTCGCAGCGCGCGCTCGGCACTGGGCCAGATCACCGCGGACCTCGAGCGGCTGCGGCAGCACGCGGCTTCCCTCGTGAAGGGAACCCACCGGCCCGCCAGATAGGCCGCTATGTTGGCGCCGGATGGCGCCGCCCGATCCGAACGACCCCGGGCTCCTCTCCCCCGCCCAGACCTCGCTGCTGATCGACCAGTACGAGCTCGCGATGGCGGCGAGCTATCACCGCCGCGGCATGAACCAGACGGCGATCTTCGAGCTGTTCGTCCGCCACCTCCCGCCGCAGCGCAAATGGCTGCTGGCGGCCGGCATCGGTCCGGCGCTGGCGCTCGTCGAAGCCATGCGATTCGGAGCGCCGGAGCTGGAGTACCTGGAGGGGCTCGGCTTCGAGCGGCCCTTCCTGGACGCGCTCGCGGAGCTGCGGTTCACGGGGGACGTGGACGCGGTCCCGGAGGGCACGGTCGTGTTCGCGAACGAGCCGCTGCTGCGCGTGACTGCGCCCCGCATCGAGGGCCAGCTGCTGGAGACACTGCTGCTCAACCAGGTGAACTTCCAGACGGCGATCGCGACCAAGGCCGCCCGCCTGGTGCTCGCCATCGGAGCCGGGACGCCGGACCGTGACGGGCGCCTGATCGACTTCTCTCCGCGCCGCGCCCACGGAGTGGACGCCGCGGTGAAGGCAGCGCGCGCCGCTGCGATCGCGGGCGCCGGCGGCACCTCGAACGTGGCGGCCGCGATGCGCTACGGCCTCGCGCCGGTCGGCACGATGGCGCACTCCTACGTGATGTCCTTCGAGCACGAGCGGGACGCGTTCGTGGCCTTCATGCAGGACATGCCCCACAACACCGTGATGCTCGTGGACACCTACGACACGCTCGCGGGCGTCCGGCACGCGATCGAGGCCGCGCGCTCCGCCGGGGTTCCGCTGCACGGCGTGCGAATCGACTCGGGCGACCTGCTGGAGCTGTCGCGGGGAGCCCGCCGCCTGCTCGACGAAGCGGGCCTGCCGGATGCGCGGATCACCGCGAGCGGAGACCTCGAGGAACGCCGGATCGAGGAGCTCGTGTCGAGCGGGGCGCCGATCGACCGCTGGGGCGTCGGCACGGACCTCGGCACGAGCCGCGACGCCCCGGCGGTGGGCGGCGTCTACAAGCTGGTCGCGGACCGCGCCGCGGGCGGGGTGTGGCGCGGCACGCTGAAGGCATCCCCGGACAAGGCCACGATCCCCGGGGCGAAACAGGTCTTCCGGCGCTGGTCCGGGACGCAGATGTGCGGCGACGTGATCGCGGCGGCGGACGAGGATGTCGAGGGCACGCCGCTGCTGGTGCCCGTGATGCGCGGCGGCCGGCGCGTCTTCCGGGAGGAGCTGGCCGCGATGCGCGCCCGCGCGCTGAGCGAGCTGGAGGCGCTCCCGGCCGGGTTGCGCAAGCTGGGCGGGGAGGCCGAGCGGCCCGACAGCTATCCCGTCGACCGGTCCCCGGCCCTGCGGTCTCTGGCGAACCCGCCGAAGGTGGACGGATAAGCAAGTTTCACGCGGACGTTGCGAGGTAATGCCACCCCAAGCGGTGCGTCGCGGGGTTGCTGGTGGGACCATGCGATGCAGCGGTTGTTTCCCGACCCGGAGGGAGTTGAGAGATGCCATCGGCGAGTCCGAACGGCCGCAGCATGCGACTCACGCCGCTCGATGCGGCGTTCCTCGAAGTCGAGTCGCCGACGGCTCACATGCACGTCGGATGGGTGGCGCTCTTCCGGCCGCCCGCAGGCTCCCAGCCCCCCAGGTTCACGGACCTGCGGCGGCGCATCGAGGGTCGCGTGCCGTTCGCGCCCCGCTACCGCCAGAAGCTGGCCTGGGTCCCGTTCGGCCTGAACGACCCGGAGTGGGTCGACGATCCGGCGTTCGACATCCGGAACCACGTGCGGCGCTCGTCGGCGCGCGAGATCGGGCGCCTCGTCGAGCACGTCTACTCGTCGCCGCTGGAGCGTGACCGCCCGCTGTGGGAGGTCTGGATCACGGACCGGCTCGCCGACGGGCGGATCGGCGTGGTCGGCAAGGCGCACCACTGCATGGTCGACGGCATCGCGGCGGTCGAGCTGGCAAGCCTCTTCTGCGACGTGACAGCGGATGCGCCCGCGACGGAGCCTGCCGGGCCCTGGGACCCCCCTGCCGAGCCGAGCCGCCGGGACCTCCTCGTCCGGGGCGTGGAGGACAGGGTGCGCGACCAGCTGCGCATCCTGGAGATCCCGAAGCAGGTGATCCGGTCGCCGGGGAGGGTGTTCGGCCTGGCCGGGGAGGCCGCGCGCGCCGGGCGGGCGCTGTTCCACACGCTGTCCCCCTCCACTCCGCACGGCACATTCAACGAGCCGATCTCACCGCTGCGGACGCTCGCCACCGTGTCGCGCCCACTGGAGGACCTGCGGCGCGTGAAGCGGCGATTCGGCACCACGGTGAACGACGTCGTGCTGGCCGTGGCCGCGGGCGGCGTGCGTTCCTACCTGCGCGGGCGGGGAGAGACGCCGGCGCGCCTCAAGGCGATGGTGCCGGTCAGCCTGCGTGACGGCGCCGCAGCCGACCTCGGGAACCGCATCTCGTTCGTGTTCGTGGAGCTGCCGTGCGACGAGCCCTCGCCGCTGCGCCGCCTCGAGGAGGTGCGCCTCGCCATGACGAAGCGCAAGGAGGCAGGCGAGCCGCGGGGAGCCGAACAGGCGCTGGACGCGGTCTCGTTCGTCCCGCACCCCGTACAGCACGCCGTCTCCCATGCGGTCGCGAGCGCGTGGGCCTACAACCTCACCGTGTCGAACATCCCGGGCCCGCGCCAGCCGCTCTGGATGGCGGGGTGCCCGCTGGAGGAGGCGTACCCGGTGGTTCCGCTTGCGGACCGGCACGCCGTCTCCATCGGCTTCACCACGGTCGCCGAGCGGGGCTTCTTCGGCATCTACGCGGACAGGAAGACGGTCCCGGACGCCGACCAGCTGGCGGGCGCCGTCGAGCGCTCACTGGACGAGCTGCTCCAGCGGGCGGACCGGCCGGTCCCGGCGCTGGTTACATAGCGTTTCTTGGAGATCGAGCTGCCCGACGGCGCGCGCATCCGCGTGCGGCCGATTCAACCCGACGACAAGCCCGCGCTGCAGAGCGGCTTCGCGCGGCTCAGCCAGGACTCCGTCTACCAGCGCTTCCTCTCGCCGGTCAGCGAGCTGCGCCCGATGGACCTCATCTACCTGACCGAGGTCGATCACCACGACCACGAGGCCCTGATCGCGTTCGACGCTGCGACCGCGGAGCCCGTCGGCGTGGCGCGCTACGTGCGCTCCACGACCGACCCGTCGTCGGCCGAGTTCGCGATCACGGTGGTCGACGACTGGCAGCACCGCGGCGTCGGCACCGCGCTCGTCAAGGAGCTGTCGAATCGAGCCCGGCAGGAGGGCGTCAGGCGCTTCACCGCCTCACTGCTGGCGGAGAACCACGAGATGCAGGGCCTGCTGGAGAAGCTGGGCGGCTTCCGCCTCAGGGGCGGCGTGTCCAGCGTGATCGACGTCGAAGGAGACCTCTAGCTGCCATAGGTCACCTCCAGCTGCGCCCGCTTGCTCGGGTCGTCGAACTCCTTGGACGCGAAGTTCGCGCCGTCCGTGGAGTCGCCGGCCAGCACAAGCGTGAGCTCGCCGTTGCCGAGGACGAACGGGATCACGTCGTACTCGACCCACGTCTCCTTGGCGATCGCGACCTTGTTGTCGGACGGGCCGCCAATTCGTGCGGAGCGGTTGTTCCACGTGATTCCGGTCTCGGTCCACGAGTTGCCCGCCTGGTAGACGGCCGGACCGTTGTTGGTCGCGTCGTTGGAGTCGTAGACCTTGAGTTTCGCCGACTGCACCGTGCCCGAGATTCCCGTGAGGTCGAACTTCAGGTAGGTCTCCTGCTTCGGAGGTGCGTTCGTCGCACGCAGCTTGCTCGACGTCCCGAAGTTCGTGTCGGGAGCGCCCTCCTCGACGCGCGCGTCCGCCGTGACGTGGAACGTCGCGGTCGTGGAGGCGGGCGGCGCCAGCGTGTCCACGCCTGCCGTGTTGCCCGCGATCGAGCGGTTGCCCGCGGCGTCGATCGCCTTCACGGAGTAGTCGTAGTGCGTGAGCGGGCTCACGGTGGTGTCCGCGTAGCTGGTCACGTTGCCGACCGTCGCGATCGGGTTGCCGTTACGCGAGATCTCGTAGCCGGTCACGCCCAGGTTGTCGGTCGCCGCGCCCCACGCGAGGTTGACGCGCGTGTGGCTCGGAGCCTCGGCCGTGAGAGTGTCCGGGGCAGTCGGGGCCTCGGCGTCATTCACGGACGAGTCGAACGTCACGATCAGCTGCGGGCGGGAGTTCACGTCGGTGTGCTCTCGCGAGCCGAAGTCGACGCTGTCGTTGTAGTCCGAGATCAACGCCATGTTGACCAGGCCGTTCCCGTTCACCAGCGAGTCGGCGTCGTACATCGCGACCGTGCCCTTCGGGATGGCGCCGTAGTCGTGCGCCGCCGTCGGGTCGTGGCTGGGCCGGTTCGACCACGCCAGCTCCGTCTCGTTCCAGCCGCCACCGGCTCCGTGCAGTGCGGGCCCGTTCTTGGTCCCGTCCGTGGTGGACTGCAGGCGCAGCTGGGCCTCGACGACCGGGCCGGTGACGCCGGCCAGGTTGAAGCGGAGGTAGCTCTCGCGCTTCGGCACGCCGCCGCCGGACTGGAGCTTCACCGACGAGCCGAAGTTGGCAGACGGGCTGCCGTCCTCGACGCGCGTGTCCGCGACAGGCGTGAACGTGAGCGTCGTGAGCGGCGCCGGAGGCGTCGTCACGCTGGCCGCGTTGCTCGCGTCGGAGCGGTTCACGGCGGCGTCAAGCGCCTTGATCGTGTACTCGTAGCTCGTCTGCGGAGCGACAGTCGTGTCAGAGAAGCTCGACACGTTGCCGGTCGTCGCCAGCAGGTTGCCGTCGCGGTAGATCTCGTAGTTGGTCACACCGCGGTTGTCGGTTGCAGGTGTCCACGAGAGGTCGACACGCCGGGCATCGACAGCCTCGGCCTCGACGCCGGTAGGCGCGGTCGGCGCCTCGTGGTCGGCACCAAGCACCAGCAGCTCGAGGTGCGGGCGCCTGGCGATCTCGCCCCACTCGCGGGAAGCGAAGTCCAGGCCGTCGCTCGACGCCGGCTCCAGGACGAAGCTGAACGTCCCGTTGTCGGGCACGTGCGGCTTGACGTTGTACTCGACCGGCACGTTGTCGCCGATCAGTGCGCGATCGTCGATCACGGAGCCGGAGCCGCCCGGACGGTTCGACCAGTTGATCGTGCCCTCGGTCCATGCGTTGCTCGTGGAGCGCAGCGTGGGTCCGTCGATGGAGCCGGTCGTGGATGAGAGCTTGAGCCTCGCGCTCACCACCGGACCGGTGACTCCCGTGACGTTGAACTTCAGATAGCTGTGGATGTGGGGATCGGCGCCGCCGTCCACGCGAAGCTTGTTCAGGCCTCCGAAGTTCGTGCTCGGGTTCGCCTGATCGATACGTGCGTCCGCGACCGCGTCGAAGGTCATCTTCGTCAGCGCCTCGAAGTTCGCGGTGTACGTGGTGTCCGTGGTGCCGGCCGTGATCTCGTGGCTTTCGCCCTTGTCGTCCGACCACGAGCCGAACCCGTAGGACGTCTCGCCCACGACCTGCGGCGATTCCGCCGAGATAGTCGTCGTTTGCCCGACGATCGCCTCGTATGCAATCGGCGCAGGGCCGGACTTCTCGTCGATGTTCAGCGTCAATCCCGGCGGGTTCGACTCGAGCGTCAGGTTCACGGTCTCGGGGTCGAGCCGCACGGTCTTCTTGTCCGTCAGGCCGCGCGAGTCGGTGGCCGTCACCTCGAGCAACAGGTGCGACGGGAAGCCGTGGTCGGGCCCGACGAACTCGCCGCTCGCCGTGTCCTCGAAGTCCTGCACGGGGTGTGCGTGGCAGGCGTCGGCCCTGATGCAGTGGTTGAGGATCAGCTTCCAGCTCAGGGCGGAGGCCGGCAGCGCGCCGTCCTGCTCGTCCGTGGCCGAGCCGGAGAAGGCGACGGTCTGACCCACGCGCCACTTCAGAGCTGCCGTCGGCGAGTCGATCGACACCTCCGGCGGCGTCTCACCGGACTCGATGCGAACCGTGTCCTCGTGGCTTGCGCCGCTCGGGTCGGTCGCCCGCAGGGTGACCTCGTGCGAGCCCTCCGGGAACGTCACCCGCGGGAACTCCTCGGTCGAGTCGTCGAACTCACCATCGCCGTCCAGGTCCCACTCATAGGTGAGGGTGTCCCCGTCCGGGTCGGTCGAGCCGGAGGCGTCGAAGCCGACCTCGAGTGGTGCCGGCCCGTAGGCGGGCGATGCCTCGGCGCGCGCCGTCGGCGTGCGGTTGTCGTCGCCCGTGTAGCTGATGCGGCGGATTGCGCCGAATCCGATGTCGACGAAGAACAGGTCGCCGCCCGGACCGACCTTCAGGTCGACGGGATAGATCCCGAGGTTGGCGAACATCTCCACCTGGGACGGGTCGGGCAGCCCGTTGGCGCCCTTCTTCATCACCCAGATGCATTCACGCGAGTAGTCGCCAAAGAACAGCGAGCCGCCGAAGGACTGCGGGAAGGAACCCGCGGCGGGGTAGAACTCGATGCCCGAGACGGAGTTCCCGTTGTCGTCGCAGTTGTCGACGTCCGTGAGGGGAATGTCGTGCTCGTACGCGTAGTACGGCGCGGCGGCCGTGTCGTCGGCGTAGAGGTTCTCGCAGACGTTCAGGTTCATCGCGTCCCAGCCGGGCAGCTTCTTCGAGAACATGGCTCCGATGTGCGGACCGCCGGCAGGCTTGTCCCCGTGGTGCCTGCCGCCCTCGTAGCACGGCCAGCCGAAGTTCTTCACGGGGTCGACCCCGCCGTTCACGCGGTCGATCTCCTCCCACCAGCCGCCGCCGACGTCGGCCATGAAGACGTCGCTCGTGCCGGGGCGGATCGCCAGGCGGAAGGGGTTGCGCAGGCCGTAGCCGACGATGCGACGCGCGTTGGCGTCCGCGTGGCCGGCCAGCGGGTTGCCGGGTGCGGCCTCACCCGTCATCGGGTCGATGCGGATCAGCGAGCCGTTCAGGCCCACAGGGTCGCCGGGCGTACGCAGGTCCTGCGAGCGCAACCGTCCGCCTTCCGCGGTGGGGATGGTCTGCAGGTCGCCGACGCCGCCAGGCGGGTCGCCACACGGGTTCACCGGGTCGCCGTCCTGCCCGTAGTCGTTGAAGTGCCAGGCTGCGCCGTCACCGCCCGAGAAGTAGAGATAGCCGTCGGCACCGAAGCCCAGGCCGCCACCGGCATGACTCGGGTACTGCTGGCACCAGTCGTCGATCAGGACGTGCTCGTCGGTCATGGTGTTACCCGCCGCCGTGAGGCGCGACAGGCGGCCGCTCACGACGCAGCCGTCGACCGTCCCCCCCGGAGGGTTCGGGCAGGTGTCCGACGTCGCGCCGGGAATGCCCCAGCGCGGCGCCGTGCCGCCGATCGCGGCGTCGCGCACGTAGTAGACGTACATGTACGGGCTCGCGGGGAAGTTCGGGTGCAGCGCCATGCTCATGAAGCCGCGGTCCCAGTAGTTGTGGACCTCCGTGCGCAGGTCGGCGAACACGGTCGGGGTCTCGTCGCCGAGCCCGTCGAACACCTTGATGATGCCGCTCTTCTCCGCGACGAAGACACGGCCGTCCTGGGCGAACTGGATCGCCATGGGCTGGTTGAGGTCACCGATCGCGATGTTCTCCTCGAAGCCGGGCTGGAGCATGACGGCAGAGGCGCTGCTGGGCAGCGCGGCGAACAGGCCGGCGAGGGCCGTCAGAGCGACGAGCACGCTCACGAGGTTCAGGCGTGCATGGGTGAAGCAGCGGGGGGTGAGTGCGTGAAACATGGCCCTCCTAGCCGACCTACGAATTCCGTTTTTGTGCCGCGGGGGAGCGACGAATCCAGTTCAGCCACCGTACACACGACTGCCGGAACGCGCTACTGGAATTGGTGAAGGCCGGATTCAGCCGCCAAAAGTGACCACCAGCTGCGGGCGGCGGGCGGCAGTCGCGTACTCCCGCGACGGGAAGTTGGCCCCGTTGGTCGAGGTCGTGCCGAGCGTCATCGAGACGGCGCCGTTGCCGGTCACGAGTGGCGTCACGTTCCATTCCGCCGTCGCTCCGGTGGCGATGTTCCCCTTGTCGTCATGCGGTCCGGTGGTCCGGGCAGGCCGGTTCGACCAGGTCAAGCCGGTCTCGGTCCAGGAGCCGGAGGTGCCGTAGACAGCGGGGCCGTCGGTGCTCCCGTCGTCCGCGTAGAGGCGGAGCCGGGCGTTCGTGACCTGGCCTGCGATCCCGGAGAGCTGGAAGCGGAGATACGTGTCCTCGTCGGGGTTCGAGCCGCCCACGGTGCGCAGGAAGCTGGTGCCGTAGTTCTTGGTCGCGCTGCCCTCGTTCACGCGCGCGTCCGCGGCCGCGGCGAAGGTGACCGTCGTGACGGCCGGCGACGCCGGCGTGATCACGCTTGCGGCGTCGCTGGGTGCGGAGCGGTTGCCCGCTGCGTCGAGTGCGCGCACGGTGTACGAGTAGGTCGTCGCGGGCGAGAGCCCGCTGTCCGCATATGAGGTGACGTTGCCAACGGTGGCGATCAGGGCGCCGCCGCGGTAGACCTCGTAGCCGGTCACGCCGATGTCGTCCGTGGCGGCGTTCCAGGTCAGGCTCGCCTCGGTCGGCCCGGTGGCCTGCGCGGTCAGCCCGGTCGGAGCCACCGGCGGCCCGGCGTCCGCCACCGGCGCATACGTGACGATCAGCTGCGGTCGCCGCGAGCTCGCCGGATCCTCCCGGGCGGCGAAGTTGGCGCCGTCGGCCGAGTTCTGGGCGAGCGTGATCCCGACGGCCCCGTTACCGGTCACGAGCGGCGTCACGTCCCACTCGGTGACCGCGCCGGCCGCGATCGCGCCCTTGTCGTCGTGAGGCCCGGACGTGCGCGCGGGGCGGTTCGACCAGTTGATGCCCTGCTCTGTCCACGACGTCGAGGTCCCATACGCCGCAGGCCCGTCGACGGTCGCGTTGTCGGTGTTCTGTAACCGCAGCCTGGCGCTCACCACCTGGCCACCGATCCCCGCGAGCTGGAAGCGCAGATAGGTCTCCACGTCCGGGTTGGCGCCACCGTCGGTGCGCAGGTAGCCCGTCGGGTAGTTCGTGGACGGGTTCGCCTCCTGCACGCGTGCGTCCGCCTGCGGCCCAAAGGTGACCGTGGTGACGGGCTTCAGCTGCGCGGTGAGCGTCGCATCGGCGTCCGGCGCGGTCACGTCGTGGCTCGCGGCGCCGCTGTCGGACCACGACTCGAACACGTGGTTCTGACCCGCGATGGTCTGAGGCGTCGTGGCGCTGATCGAGTTGCGCGAGCGTGCGATCACCTCGTGGGTCAGGGGCGCGGCGGCGGTCTCGCTGTTGAAGGTCACCGAGGCGCCCGCGGGCTCGGAGGCGAGGGTCAGCTGGACGGTCTGAGGGTCGAGCCGCATCGTCTCGGTGTCCGTCAGGCCGCCGGCGTCGGTTGCAGTGACGGTGAGCTCCAGATGCGACGGATACTCGTGGTCGGGCGCGTTGAACGACCCGCTCCCGACCCCCGCGTAGTCCTCGATCTGGTGCGAGTGGCACGAGCTCGGCGTCACGCAGTGCCGCATCACGAGCGACCAGGTGAGCGCGGTTCCGGCCAGCGTCCCTTGCTGGGGGTCGGTGGCGTGGCCCGCGAATGCGATCGGGTCGCCCACCTTCCAGCGGCTCGAGGCCGCCGGCGCGTCGATGGTCACGGTCGGCGGTGTGTTGCCCGCCTGGATCGCGATCGTGTCGGTGTCCGTCAGGCCGCCCTGGTCACGGACGGTGAGCTGGGCGTTGAAGGTTCCGGCCGTGTTGTAAGTGTGGGTCGGGGTGGCCGACGTCGAGTCGGTTGTGCCGTTGCCGTCGAAGTCCCAGGCATAGGTGTGCGTGTCCGACGTGTTCGGGTCGGTGGAGCCCGTCGCGTCGAAGTCGACCTCGAGCGGCAGGGGGCCATAGGTGGGAGTCGCCCCTGCGACGGCGTTCGGAGCCGCGTTGGCGGCGGTCGTGGCGCGGATTCGCCGGATGGCCCCGGTGCCGATGTCGACGTAGTAGATGTCGCCGCCCGGGCCGACCTTCAGGTCCACGGGGTAGCTCGCGTCCTCGGCGAAGATGACCCGCTGGTTCGGGTCGGGCAGCCCGTTGCTTCCGGCGCGCAGCGCCCAGATGCAGTTCCGCGAGTTGTCGGCGAAGAACAGTGCTCCGGCGTAAGCGGCCGGGAACGACCCGCCGCTGGTCGGATAGAAGGCCAGCCCGGAAAGCGCGTTGCCCGAGTTCGGGCAGTTCTCACCGCTGACGATCGCGGCGTTGTGGTCGTAGGCCCAGTACGGAGCCGTGACGGCGCCGCTCTGCGCATAGAGGTTCTCGCAGATGTTCAGGTTCAGCGAGTCGAAGCTGCCGAACCGGTTTGCCCCCTCGTAGCACGGCCAGCCGTAGTTGCCGGCGGGCCCGTTCGGGTTGGCGTGGCGGTCGATCTCCTCCCAGCGTGCGTTGCCGACGTCGCCCACCCACGCCTCGCTCGTGCCGGGGCGGATCGTGATGCGGAACGGATTGCGAAAGCCGTACGCGATGATGCGCCGCGCCTTCAGGTCCGCGCTGGAGATGAAGGGGTTGCCGGAGACCCCCAGGCCCGTGGCCGGGTCGATGCGGATCAGCGACCCGTTCAGGCCCGCCGGGTCCCCGGTCGTGCGCATGTCCTGGGAGCGCAGGCGGCCGCCTTCGGCCGTCGGCGGGGTGAGCGCCGTGCCGGCGCCGCCGGGCGGATCCCCGCACGGGTTCACCGGGTTGCCGTCCTGCCCGTAGTCGTTGAAGTGCCAGGCTGCGCCGTCTCCCCCGGTCACATACAGGTAGCCGTCGGCGCCGAAGCCCATGCCTCCTCCGGCGTGGCTCGGGTACTGCATGCACCAGTCCTCGACCAGCACCTGCTCGGAGCCGCTCATCACGTTCCCGTTCGCCGTCAGCCTGGACACGCGGCCGCTCACGACGCAGCCGTCGCCCGTGCCGCCGGGCGGGTCGGGGCACGTGTCGCCCCACCGCGGCGCGGTGCCGCCGATCGCCGCGTCGTGCACGTAGTACACGTAGACGTAGGGCTGGGCGGGGAAGTTCGGGTGCAGCACCATCCCCTCGAGGCCGCGGTCCCAGTAGTCGTGGACCTTCGTGCGCAGGTCGGCGAAGACCGTCGGCGTGCTGTCGGTGAGGCTGTCGAAGACCTTCACCCGGCCGCTCTTCTCCCCCACGAAGACACGCCCGTCGGCCGCGAACTCCGCGACCATGGGCTGGTCGAGGCCGCTGAAGGCCGTCGTCTCCTGAAACCCGCTCGGCAGCGTCACGGCTCCTGCCGGAGCGGGCACTGCCAGCGCCAGCACGAAGAGCGCGGCGATCAGCACGCAGCGGCGTGCCGGCTGTGTCGACCAAGAATTCATGTCCCCCCTGCCGGGCGCGGGGCGCCCGAACCACGAATTCCAAGATAAGCAAGAACGGAGCTCCCCGCCGACTTTCCTTTCTGAAAGGGTCAGCCCTCCTACCGAAGGAGGCGACCTTGGACTACGAGACCCTGATCTACGAGCACGACGACCACGTCGTGACCCTCACCTACAACCGGCCGGACCAGCACAACGCGGTCAACCGCACGATGAACCGCGAGCTGCATCACGCGTGGCAGCGCTTCCGCGACGACGACGACGCGTTCGTGCTGGTGATCACCGGCGCCGGGGAGACCACGTTCTGCGCGGGCTGGGACCTGGCGGATGCCGCGGCCATGACCGAGACGCCCGATTACGAGGAGTACCGGCGGTCGATCTACAACTCACCGGGCGAGTGCGGCTACACACGCCGCGTCGACATCTTCAAGCCGGTGATCGCGGCCGTGAACGGGTACGCGTTCGCAGCCGGGCTGGAGACCGCGGTGCTGGCCGACATCCGCATCGCGGCCGAGAACGCGGAGTTCGGCGCGCTCGAGCGGCGCTGGAACATCGTCGGCGGCGACGGCATGACCGTGCGGCTTCCGCTGGTGGTCGGCTTCGCCCGCGCGATGGAGCTGATCATCACCGGGCGCCGCATCGACGTGCACGAGGCCGAGCGGATCGGGCTCGTGAACGAGGTGGTGCCGCGCGGCCAGGCGCTGGCACGCGCGCAGGAGCTCGCGCACGAGATCGCGCGGCTGCCGCAGGGGGCGATCCGGTCCGACAAGGAATCCGTGATCCGCGGGATCGGCCGGACGCTGGAGGAGCGCCTGCGGATCGAGGCCGAGCAGACGATCTCGATGTTCATGCGCAAGGACAGCCACACGATCGGCGCCGGGGCCTTCAAGAAGGGCAATCTCGCTCCCGAGTGGCCGCATCATGGGCTGTGAGCCGCCCGCTCGCCGCCGGAGCGCGTGCTTTCCCGAGCCCGAATCCGTAGTCGCTGCGGATGGTCGGCGGCGGGCCCGGGCGTAGCTTCGAATCAGGACACATGAACTCCCACCGGAGGACACCGTGAAAGAGCAGCTCACCCCCGCTGACGCCGCGTATCTGGAACTGGAACAGGCCGACGAGTGCTCTCACATGCACATCGGCTGGGCGATGATCTTCGACCCGCGGCTGGGCGGCGGCTCGCCGGCCGTCGCCGAGGTCCGCGACCTGCTCGAAAGCCGGCTCGACGCCATGCCCCGGTTCCGCTGCCGCCTGTCCCACCAGCGCGCCGGCGGCCTGCGCTGGCCCCGCTGGGAGCAGGACTCCCGGTTCGACGTGGCGGCCCACGTCCGGCACGCGACCCTGCCCTCCCCCGGCGGTGAGCGCGAGCTGCTGGACTGGCTGGCCGACTTCTATTCCCACCGCCTCGACCGCAGCCGCCCGCTCTGGGAGATGACGCTGGTGGACGGCCTCGCCGGCGGCTCATGGTGCATCGCCACGAAGGTGCACCACTGCCTCGTCGACGGCATGAGCGGCGTATCGGTCACGAATCTCCTGCTGGACTCCTCCCCCACTCCGTCCCGCGGAGAGACACCGGCATCCGGCGCCCCGCAGGCGTCATCCCATCACCTGCCAGGGATGGCAATGCTTGCCCGGGGCGCCCGCGCCGGCGTGAACGTCGCGCTCCACCCGCAGTCCTTGTCCGAGCTCCTGCAGCGCGCCGGCCAGCTCGCGGAGTTCATCGTGCGCGACGAGCTCGTCCCCGCTCCTCCCTCCTCCCTCAACGTCCCGATCGGCGGCCACCGGCGCATGGAGATGCTGGCCGTGCCGCTTTCGGACCTGAAGGCCGTCAAGGCCCAGCTGGGCGGCAGCGTCAACGACGTCGTGCTGGCGATCGCGGCCGGTGGCCTGCGCCATCTGCTCGAGGCCCGCGGAGAGACCCTGCCCGACCAGGGCCTGCGTGTGATGGTGCCGGTCAACCTGCGGCGCGCCAGCGAGATGATGTCGCTCGGCAACCGGGTCAGCTCGCTGTTCGTCGAGCTGCCCGTGAGCGAGCCCGATCCCGTCATGCGGTATCGCAAGACAGCCGCGGCCACCGCGGAACTGAAGCGCAGCGGCATCGCAGCCGGCGCCGAGACGCTGATGGAGATCGCCGGCCTGGTGCCTCCGATCCTGCACTCCGCGCTTGCAAAGAGGGCGTTCACCCCGCGGCTGTTCAACGTCACGATCACCAACGTGCCAGGACCGCAGCAGACTCTCTACGCCCTCGGCACGCCGCTGCGCCGGGTGATCCCGCTGGTCCCGATCTTCGCCGACCACGCAGTCGGCCTCGCGGTCGTGAGCTACGACGGAGAGGTCGTGTTCGGGCTCAACGGCGACCACGGAGCGATGCCCGACCTCTCCGCCCTCACCGCGGGACTCGAGCAGTCGCTGGCCGAGCTCCAGGCGTTCGCGGGACTGCCGGCGGGGGAGTTCACGCGCCCGCCGCAGGTCCCGAGCGCCGTGTGAGCTCGTTGCGCAGGCGACGTACGGTCCGTGCGCCACGAACCGTGACGTCGTCCCAGGTCAGGCGGAGGACCCGATACCCCGCCAGCTCCAGGTCGGCGTCGGCGGCGGCGTCCCGTTCCCGGTCTCGGCGTGTGCGGTGATAGGCGAACCCGTCCAGCTGCACTACGAGTCCTTGCTCGGGCCAGAGCGCGTCGACGACGTGCTGATGCAGTTCGCCTTGCACGACGACGTTCAGCTCCGGGCGCTGGAGCCCCGCTGCGGTGACGAGCTCGACGTGGAGCCGCTCGAGCTCGCTCCAGGTGTCGGCGGGCTGCCAGCCGGCGATCGCGTTGCGCAGAGCCCTGACGCCGCGCCGGCCGCGAGCCCGGACGAGAACGTCCTCGATGGCGCGCAGGTCGAACAGCCGGAGGCGCTCGGCGCGGTCCAGCGCATAGGACAGATGTCGCTCGCCGAGGACGGCCGCGAGATCGAGCAAGGTACGCGCAACCGACGTGACGGGGATGCCGTCGACCTCCGTGAAGTCGACCGGGTCCGTCATGCGGGAGCGATAGGCCTTCACCGCGGGCGGAGGGTCCCGGTGGTGAGGGATCGTCACCTCGACGACTGCGCTGCGTCGCAGGCCGTGGAGATCGGCTGCGGCCCGATGACTCAGCGCCGCATCGAGACCGCACGCCAGCACCGCCGCCATGCACTTGCCCGACCAGGAGACCGTTGGCTGTCCGACCGCATACACATGCCGGTGCGCTTCGTGCAGGTAGCCGGCCGTCACTCGGCGCCGGATCGCAGACCCGTCCCAGCCCAGGTCCACCAGCTGTGCGCGCGTCACGACCCCATGCTGGCGCGCCGCGATCTCCGCAACCACCTGCCCCACGGCAGGTGGGCGGGAATCCGTGCGGTATGCGCTCGCTTTTCCGCCCACCTGGATAGCGTCGCGGCGTGAGCGTCACGCGTGGGTGTCGGGCGTTACGTGTCTGTGTCGAACGGCGCCGGTGTGTCGAACGGCGCCGGGCTGTCAAACGGCGCCGGGCTGCAGGCGATCACGACGGTGCGCTCCAGGGCGCGCTCGCGGTACGCGTGCGCCTCCAGGTACTCGGGGCTCGACACCATTTCCACGAAGGCCGCCCGCGACGGATACTCGACCAGCAGCACCGCGTCCCAGTCCTGCTCGGCGTCTCCGATCAGCACCTGGTCGCCCGTGCCCGCCCACAACAGGCGCCCGCCCTGGGCCGCGATCATCTCCAGCGCAGCGTCGCCGTAGCGGCGGTACTCCTCGACTCCGGTGACCCCGTCGGGTGCGTCTCCGTTGCGGAACTTGAGCAGGTTGACCATCACCACCGGGCCGGTGTCCGCCGATGCCGCCAGCTGCTGGAACTGGTCCAGATTCGGCGTGATGGCTGAGCCCAGTGGCAGATCGTCTCCCCCCTGCATGGGGCTGATCCTATGCGGCGGGAGCATCCATTGCCCGCGAAACGTGTTGTAGCGAGCGGAAGATGCGCCGGACACCAACAGCGACGTTCGCCCTGCTCGTCCTCACCCACCTGATTCTCGGCGTCACTCCTGCTCCCGCCGCCGCCGACGAGGTGATCGCGATCGTGGCCCGTCCCACCCCGGTCACCGCCTTCGACGGCCGCCTGGTGTGGAGCGACTACGACGCGGGCGCGAACCGCTACTTCCTCGTGCAGCGCTTCGCCGGGCTGACCTCCCGCCTGCCGGTCGACCCCCGCTCGGTGCCGTTCGACGTCGACGTGGGACCGGACGCCGACGGCAACCCGGTCGCCGTCTACTCACGCTGCCGCCGCGACCCGCCGCTGCGCGACCCTCGCACCGGCAACGCCCTCGTGCAGACGCCCGAGTGGCGCCGCGGGCAGGGCTGCAACCTCTTCATGTACTCCTTCGAGGAGTCCCGGGAGGTGCAGATCCGCCACGCCAGCACCGCCGCGGCCTCCGAGTTCCTGCCGACGGTGTGGACGAGCCGCCTGGCGTTCGCGCGGGTGTATGAGCGCCGCCGCGGCGATGCCGGCCGCCGCGCCTATCTGTACGTGCGGCCCAACAGCCTGTTCGCCTCCCAGGGGCGCCGCGGCGACACGCGCCGGCTCCCCGCCGGCCCGCGGGCGCGTGACCTCTACTGCTCCGGCAAGCCGCGGCGCTGCCGCCGGCTCCCCGAGCCGGGCCCGACAAGTCTCGACATCGCCACCCGCCGCGTCGCCTTCGGCTGGGACTCCACCGAGAACGGGGCGACGTCGACCGTCTGGATGGACGTGCTGCGCAGCACCGGCCGGACCGCTCACACGCGGGTCGACTACGGCGGCTCGGGTGAGATCCAGGGCCGCGAGCTGATCGCCCCCCAGTTCGACGAGCAGGTCCGCATCGCGTACGTCGCGTCGTTCTTCGGCGACACCACCGCGGCGTTCGTGCGACGGTTCTCGTTCCTGGACCGCACGCGCGAGCAGGCGCCCCTGCCGGCGCTGCCGGGACCGGGCGAGGGCTTTCGGCCCGTGATCGCCGGCGCGCCCGACGGCGACGGATACGTCTACCTCGCGTCGGGTCGCCTGATCGAGCCCTGCGGCGCGGCGGTGGCGTGCACCTACGAGCCGGGCTGCTCGGAGCTCGAGCCCTGCGAGCTGCGGCGCGCGGCCGCGCCGGCGTTCACGCGGCCCTGAGCCCGCTGCCTAGGGCGTCGTGCCGCGGCAGCGACAGCTGCCCGCGAGCTGTCGCGGGGGTCCGATCGTGACCCGCAGCTTGTTGTTCGGCCCGACGTCGAAGCGGTGCAGGTGTAGCCCGAAGATGCCGGAGGGCTCCTTCTCGCATGCGCTGCACCCGTAACGCACGTCGAGGAAGTCGTCGCGGTGAAATGGAAAATCGACGGTGGCGGCCAAGCTGCCGCGGTCTCCGGCCGCGGTGCTGTGCCCCTGTCCGGACTTGCCGTAGACAACTCCCGTGACGCTCGTCACCACACCTGCGATGCGGACCTCCGCCTCCCGACCGCCGTACCGGTACCTCGCCGAGAGCGGGGTCGTCCTGACCTCGCCCTCCAGGAAGGAGAACGGGTTGAAGGCCGACTGGTAGGTCTCGGTGTGGACGATCACGGCCGCGGGCCTGCCGGCGGCGTATCGCCCGGGCTTGGGCTTGGCATTGAAGAAGATCTTCCCGACGGCGTTCGTCTCGGTCTCCACGAACCCCGTGCCAGGCGCCGGGGTCGACGCGGCGGGAACGCCCTTCTGCTCGACGTGGAAGCTCACCTCCCAGTGGCACGCCGATGCCGCGCGCGCCTGCGGGCCGCTCGCCCGTGCTGCGGGACATCCGGTGATCCGCTTCTTCTTCTTCTTCCTCTTCTTTTTCTTCGCGGCGCTGCCGTACAGCTTCAACTGGAAGGAGCCCTGCAGCGAGAGCGTGATCAGCTTGCTCGACACGAAGCTGAGCGCGCCGGTGCGCGGCGCCCGGAAGCCGACCACGTAGGCGTGGCTTGGCTGGTACGGGATCCGGCCCTGGATGCCGAGCGCGGTCTCGACGAAATCGTTGAACCCGCCGATCCTGGCGCGCAGCGCGCCGAGATAGCGGATGTTCTTCGTGCACGAGCTGGTCGGGCTGACGGCCGCCTCGTTCAGCTCCTCGAAGCAGTAGAAGGCGTCTTCGCGCTCCCCGATCGTCACGCCGTCCGGCCGCGTGGTCGAACTCGTCACGATCCCGCGCACCTCGAGCGTGTACTGCCGCCCCTGCTTGAGCGTCGTCTTGGTCGTGACCGGCGTCGATGGGGCCGCGGGCACCGTCAGCGTCTCGAGCAGGCGCGGGGCGGCGGCGGCCTGATGCACCTCACCGCAAGCCATGGCGAGCAGGACCGACGCGATCACCGCAACCCTCCTCACCTCCCGACTATGACACCGTGACACCGCCCGGCGCAACCTCCTTGCCATCCGCAGCGGCGAGCGTCTAGATTCGCACCGGACACGACTCATACAAGCGGGGAGGCAAACGAGATGAGCATGACGACCCCTGGACAGCGCTCGGGCCTGGCACGCTGGGCGGCTCTCGGAGGCGCCGCGTACGTCGTCCTCTTCATCGCCGGCATCCTCATCAAAGACAGCGGTGCCCCGGATTTCGACGCGCCGCCGGCCGAAGTCGTCAGCTTCTACGGTGACTCGGGCAACCGCGACCAGATCGCGCTCGGCTGGGGGCTCGTGCTGCTCGGCGTCTTCTGCTTCCTCTGGTTCATCGCCGCGGTGCGTGAGTTCATGCGCCGCATCGGCGCCGACCCGCTGCTCACCAACGTCGCCACGATCGGCGGCGCCGTGTACGCCTCGTTGACGCTGACCGGGATCGGGCTCGAGGCCGGGATCGAGACGATGAGCGACGACACCTTCCAGGACCGCGTCTTTCCGGAGCTGATCCATGCCGCGCGCGATGCCGGGTACGTGCTGCACGCGACCGGCGGTGCCGGCGCTGCCGCGCTGATCGTGGCGGTCTCGCTGGCCGCCCTGCGCGCCGGGCTCGTGCCGAGCTGGGCCGGCTGGCTCGGCGTGGCCATCGGCATCCTGGCGCTGGGCTCGGTCTTCTTCTTCCCGATGATCCTGATCGCGCTCTGGCTCCTGGCCGCAAGCCTCCTGCTGTTCCGCGCGGCGTCGCGAACGGCCGCGGGGCCACCGGCGGGCATCACGTAGTCCCTTAGGGGACATCCCTATTTGACATACCGCTCGGTATGTGATTCAAATACCGGCGAGTATGCAGCCTCCCCACACGTTCCTCTTCTCCGACCTCGTCGGCTACACCGCCCTCGCAGACCTCGAGGGGGACCATCGGGCAGCCGAGGTCGCGCTCGAGCTGCAGCGCCGCGTCCGCGCCCTGCTTCCCGGCTACGGAGCCGAGGAGGTCAAGGCGCTCGGCGACGGCATCATGCTGCGCTGCGGCGACCCGGCGGCCGCGATCAAGCTCGGCCTGCGGATCGTCGCGACGCTCGAGGACGACCCCGCCTTCCCCCTGGTGCGCATCGGCATCCACAGCGGCGAGGCCGTGACACACGACGGCGATTGGTACGGGCGCACGGTCAACGTCGCCGCGCGGCTGTGCGCGGTCGCCCCCGGCGGCGAGGTGCTGGTCAGCGACGCGACGCGCAGCGCCGCCGGGCGCATGCGCAAGATCGACTTCGGCGAGCGGCGCATGCACTGGCTGCGCAACGTCACGGAGCCGGTCGCCACCTTCTCGGCGCGGGAGCGTGCATGCTGGATCGAGAACGTGCGCGGCGTGGTCGAGCGGGCGGGCCGCCGGAGCCTCGGGCCGGCCGGTCCGGTGGAGGCGGTGTGAGCGCCCGCAACGGTCACCTCCCTCCCGGGCCGCGGCTGCCGATGCTGGTGCAGAGCGCGATCTGGTTCCGCCAGGCGCAGCGCATGCTGCGCACCTGCCACGCACGCTATGGCGACACCTTTCGGTTGCAGATCGCATACGAAGGCACGTGGGTGTTCGTCACGCATCCCGACGACGTGAAGCAGGTCTTCACCGGCGACCCGAAGCTGCTGCATGCCGGCGAGGCGAACCGGATCCTGCTGCCGGTCGTGGGCCCGCAGTCGCTCCTGCTCTTGGACGAGGACGCTCACATGGAGCATCGCAAGCTGTTGCTGCCCCCTTTCCACGGACAGCGGATGAAGCGCTACGGCGAGCTGATGTCGGACATCGCCGCGCGCGAGATCGACACGTGGCCGCTGGGCGAGCCGTACAGGCTGCGGCCCCGCATGCAGGCCGTGACGCTCGAGATCATCCTGCGCGCGGTGTTCGGCGTACAGGAGGGCGAGCGCCTCGACCGCCTGCGGACGGAGCTGCGCAATCTGCTCGACGTTCTCACTGACCCGCGGCAGGCGTTCTTCCTGATCGCGCTGGGACCGCAGCGCATCCGCAACTTCGGGCCGTTCAAGCGCAAGATCGCCGGCGTCGACTCGCTGATCTATGCCGAGATCGCGGAACGGCGGCACGCCGAAGATCTGGCCGAGCGCGAGGACATCCTCTCCCTGATGCTGCAGGCGCGGCACGAGGACGGCAGCCCGATGAGCGACGCCGAACTGCGCGACGAGCTGGTCACATTGCTCGTCGCGGGGCACGAGACCACCGCCACGGCGCTGGCGTGGGCGGTCGAGCGACTGGTCCGCCACCCCGCCAAGCTCGAGCGGTTGACGGCCGAGGTGGCCGACGAGCGCGACGAGTACCTGACCGCCGTGATCCAGGAGACCCTGCGCCTGCGGCCGGTGATCTCGCTCGTGAACCGCACTTTGAAGGCCCCGATGGAGTTCGGCGGCTACCAGCTGCCCGCAGGCGTGAAGGTGGCGCCGTGCATCTACCTCGCTCACCGCCGCCCCGACGTGTATCCCGAGCCAGACCGCTTCCTCCCAGAGCGGTTCCTCGAACGCCCGCCCGGCACCTACACATGGATCCCCTTCGGGGGAGGCGTGCGCAGGTGCCTGGGCGGCGCGTTCGCACAGTTCGAGATGCAGGTCGTGCTGCGCGAGCTCGTACGGCGGCGCACCCTGAGGCCGAGCCGCGAAGGCGACGAACGGGTCTACCGGCGGGCGATCACCGAGACTCCGCGCCACGATGCGGAGGTGCTGGTCGGATGAAGCCGAAGTCACGCCGCCAGAAGCAGGAGGAGACGCGTTCCTCGCTCCTGCGCTCCGCCGCGAAGCTGTTCTGCCGCCACGGGTTGGCGGGCGCCTCCGTCGAGGATGTCGCGCAGGACGCGGGTTTCACGAAGGGCGCCTTCTACTCCAACTTCAAGAGCAAGGAGGAGCTCTTCCTGGTGATGATGGACGAGAAGTTCGGCGCCGAGCTGGAGCGGATCGACCGCCTGCTGGCCGGCACCGGCGAGGCCCGCGACGAGGCGAACGCCGCCGCGGAGGATTTCGTCCGCTACGTGTTCAGCGACCCGGAGTGGCCGCGGCTCTACTTCGAGTTCGTCGCCTACGCGGCCCGCAACGAGGACTTCCGCCAGGAGCTCGCTACGCGCCACCGCGCGCTGCGCGCCCGACTCACCGAGGTGTACGAACGCTGGTCGGCGAACTTCCCGGCCAGGCCACCGGTCCCGATCGCGGACGTGGCGGCGATGACCGACTTCATGGCCGACGGCTTCCTGCTCGACAAGCTCGTCGACCCGGAGCTCGACGACAGCCTCTACGCGACGATGCTCGCGATCTTCTTCCGCGGGCTGCAGGCGATGGCGATGGGCTGGGAGCCCAGCGAAGAGGAGATGGCCCGCGCCTAGGCGGCCGCGGGCTTGTAGACCGACACCACCGCCGCGCCACCCAGCCCGATGTTGTGCTGGAGGCCGACCTTCGCGCCGTCCACCTGGCGCTTGTCCGCGTCACCGCGCAGCTGCCAGGTGAGCTCCGAGCACTGGGCCAAGCCCGTGGCGCCGAGCGGGTGTCCCTTCGAGATCAGGCCCCCGGACGGGTTCACGACCCAGCGCCCGCCGTACGTGGTGTCCTCGTTCTCGACGAGCTTGTGCCCCTCGCCCTCCTCGGCCAGTCCGAGCGCCTCGTACGTGATCAGCTCGTTGGCGGAGAAGCAGTCGTGGAGCTCGATCACGTCGACGTCGTCCGGGCCGACGCCCGCTTCCTCGTAGGCCTTCTCGGCCGCCTTCTTCGACATGTCGTAGCCGACGATCTTGATCGAGCTGCGCTCCTCGAACGTCGAGGGCATGTCGGTCACCATCGCCTGCCCCGCGATCTCGATTGCGCGGTCCCACAGGTCGAGCTCGTCCACGAGCCGCTCGCTCGCGACGATCGCGCAGCCCGAGCCGTCGGACGTGGGCGAGCACTGGAGCTTCGTCAGCGGCGAGTGGATCATCTTCGCCGCCTTGATGTCCTCGAGCGAGTACTCGTCCTGGAACTGGGCATAGGGGTTGTTGACCGAGTGCTTGTGGTTCTTCCAGCCGATCCACGCGTAGTGGTCCGGCTCGGAGCCGTACCGCTCCATGTGCTCGCGGCCGGCGTTGCCGAACATCTGCGGAGCGAACGGCGACTGCTCGACCTCGCGCACCTCGAACATCGTCGTCATGTGCTTGTCCATGGGGTTCGTGCGGTCCGTGTACTTGACGCCCAGCGAACCCTTCTCCATCTTCTCGAAGCCGAGCGCGAGCGCGCAGTCGGCAAGCCCGCCGCGCACGGCCTGGCGCGCCATGTACAGCGCCGACGACCCGGTCGAGCAGTTGTTGTTCACGTTCACGACGGGAATGCCGGTGAGGCCCAGGCCGTACACCGCGCGCTGGCCGGAGGTCGACTCGCCGTAGCAGTAGCCGACGAAGGCCTGCTCCACGCGGTCGTAAGGGATACCCGCGTCGGCGAGCGCCTTGGTGCCCGCCTCGTGCGCCATGTCGGGGTAGTCCCATTCGCGTGAGCCGGGCTTCTCGAACTTGGTCATGCCGACTCCGATGACGAACGTGCGGTTACTCATGTGCGGGGACCTCCCGGTCTCAGTTCAGGCTTTGCCGTCGGGCAATGGTACGGGGTCGCGGTTCAGCCGCTGCTCGAGCGCCCCCAGCAATACGCCGAACAGCGCGTGGCGCCAGGTCGCGGCGGCCAGGCCCCGCCGGTTGCCCTGCAGCGGCTCGAGCTGCTTGCGTGCGGGATGGTGGTGGTCGATCAGGCGGCCGAGCGGCCAGAAGCCGAAGTTCTCCACCATCGCGGCACCGAAGGCCACGGCCACCGGCGGTCCGGGCAGCCGCGGCCGCACGAGCGCATACGTCGCCCCGAACATCGCGCCGTTGGCGGCGTGCATGGCGAGTCCCGCCGCCGGCCATGCCGGACCGCGCGTGACGAGCTTGCCGAGCAACTCGACGTCGTCGTAGCGAGTGCCGAACACGCGCTTGTCGAACGGCTGCTGCAGCGCCCATGCGCACGCGGCGACAGCGCCGGCGAGAGCGCCGTTGGCGACGCGGTTCACCTGACGGCGGCCAGCCACTCGTCCGGCAGGAACGCCGGGATCGGGCCCGGATAGCGCGGCAGCAGGCGCATCGCGAGGTCCCCTGCCGGCCGTCCCTCGACCAGGCCGTGCAGGTCCTCGTATGCCAGGAACACGCGCACCGTCGTGCCGATCTGGAAGTCGGCCGCGTTGGGCTCGTCGCCCCCGATCACCCCCTCCGCGATCAACCGGTCGATGTGGTCGATCTGCGCGGGGAGCCCGGCGACGTCGGCGCGGACGCGCTCGTCCGACACCTCCGCCATCCGCGCGAACGCGTGTGCCAGCGGCTTCTGTGCCCGCGCCATCACGTTCGGCGCGGGCATGCCCATGTCGCGCACCATCCACACGCGGAAATCCTGGCGCCGCGATGCGCCCCAGCGGAACATCCGCCGCGGCACCGGCTGGAGCTCGCCCTCTCCCCAGGCCTCGGCCTCCTCCACAGCGCGCCGCCGTTCCGGGTCCGCGGGGAAGAGGCGTGGTTCGGGCCGCAGCGCGTCGAGGGCGCGCGAGATGTTGAGCGACCCCTGCACCCGCTGCCCGTCGATCTTCAATGCGGGCACGGTGCCGCCGCGAAACCCGGCCATGCGCAGCTGCGCCGGGTGACCTCCGGGGAACAGCTCCTTGAGCTCGTGGTCGATGCCCTTGCGCTCCAGCATCAGGCGCGCAGCCTGCGACGGGTGCGAAAGCGTCAAGAAATACAGCCTGGCCGGCACGAGCGCGACCCTAACCGAAAGCCGGCGCGCCGCCCGTCAGCAGGGTGTCGAAGACGTCGTCGTGCTCGATGCGGAAGGAGTCTTCGAACCCGAAGCCCTGATTTCCGCTGAGATAGCGCTTGGTCGCCTGCAGCGCCGGCTGGGGAGCCTCCGCGATCTGCCGCGCGGCCGAGTGGGCCTCGTCCATCAGCGCCTCGGGAGCCACCACACGGCTCACGAGCCCGATGCGCAGCGCCTCCACCGCGTCGACCGGCCGCCCGGTCAGGCACAGGTCGCGCGCGACCCCGTCGCCGACGATCCAGCGCAGCGGCGTGAACAGCGGCGGCGCGCCGAACTTGATCTCGGGATGACCGAACGCTGCGCCGCTCGATGCGATCCGCATGTCGCACAGCAGCGCGAGATCGAAGCCGCCGCCTATCGCGGGGCCGTTCACCGCCGCGATGATCGGCTTCGGATAGCTCCAAACGGCGCGGTGGTAGGCGGTCGAGTTGTGGCGAATCTTGCGGGCCAGCTCCGGCTGCCCGAACTCTGCGAGGTCGAATCCCGCTGAGAACGCCGGCCCTGCGCCCGTCAGGATCACCACGCGGACCTGCGAGTCGTCGGCCCACCATGCAAGCGCGTCCATCAGCTCGCTGCGCAGCTGGATCGAGAGCGCATTGCGCTTCTCCGGCCGGGACAGCGTCACGACCGCAATTCCGTCGGCGTCGACCTCGGTCCGAATCTGCTGGTTCTCCGCGCTCACCGGTACCTCCGTTCGCTCGTTGCCGGAGCGCATCATCCCAACGACAGAGGGGCGGCCGCAGCCGCCCCTCTGGAGCACGACATCCAGCCGCTTGCTAGTCGCGGTGGCTCTTGTAGCGCTTCTTGTTCTTGCTGTGCTTGCCGCCCTTGTGCTTCTTGTGCTTCTTGTGGTGGCGGTCGCCGTGGTCGTCGTCGCGATCGCCGTGGTGACCGTTGCCGTGGCTGCCGGAATGCTCGGCGTCCTCGCACAGACCCTCAGGCGTCGACGTCAGGCAGTCGTTCCCGAACACCTTGGCCTCATTGCCCTCGTCCACCACGAGGTCCGGGTTGTTGCCGAACGCCGTGTTGAACGCCACCTTGATGTCGGTCGAAGCGACCGGCGCGGGCCCGAACGGCGAGGCCGTCACGACGATGCCGCCCGCGAAGGCGGACTGGAAGCCCGCGGCAGTGCGGTTTCCGAACACGCCGTTGTCGATCAGGTCGATGTCGTCGCCGCCGAGGACGGCGATGCCGACACCGGAGAGCGGCGGCGCTTCTTCACCGGGCGGGCACTCCCTGTTGTTGCCGGTCACGAGGTTGTCCCTCGCCAGCCAGTCAGCCACGTCGACGGGGGCGTCCGTGTTCAAGAACAGGACGCCGACGCAGTTGGAGAAGGACTTGTTCTCCAGCACCTTGCCGTGCGCCGCGTCCCTGACGAAGATCCCGAGCAGGTTTCCGAACGACACGTTCTTCCACACGGTGGCATCAGCTTCCGGCGAGTCGCCGACATAGATGCCTGCCTCGGGGTTGTGGTCCTCCACGCTGTTGTACGTCACGTTTCGCTCGATCTCCGTTCCGCGCGAGTCGTTGGCGAACACGCCGTACTCGTGGTAGTCGGACAGGATCGTGCGCGTGACTTCGGCATCCCTGGTGTGGAAAAGGAAGATGCTGTTGTTGAACCCGTCGACCGACAGGTGGCCGATCTCCACGTCCTCAACGGTCGAGAGCGGGTTGAACTCCGCGTCCACGTCGAACACGCAGATACCGTCCACGACCGGCTCGGGTGGACCGCCCGGCCCCGCAGGCTGGACACATCCCTCGCCCACGGTGGGCGTAGCCGGCGGCACGATGTGGGTCTTCTTGCGCCCTTCGCCGATGAGCTCGATGCCGTCCTTGTCGATCAGCAGGCTCTCGGCGTAGGTCCCCTCCTCGATCTTGATGGTGGTACCGGGCTTGGCATTGTCGATCGCGTCTTGGATCGACTCGCCGGCCTCCACCTTCACGGTTCGCGCGGTCGACGACGCCGGCACGACCAGTGCCAACGCTGCCAGGGCCAAGACCGCGAAAGTCATCTTGACTCTCATGCTGCGCCTCCTCTTGGCTAGCGGTTAGTTGGGCGGGACCTTATTGACTCCCGCTTGCCGAAGGGAAATCGCGTCAGCCGCATTACGGCGCCGAACCCGGGTCGCGCGGGTCCCTAAGGGACATTCCCGATAGGCAGGAGCGCGACGCTGCGTCAGTCTGCAGATCGTTGCCCGCCCCGACGAACGGAGACCGATGACCGAGGACGAGTCCCAGCAGCGCCCGCCCCAGCCTCCTCCCGGACCCGCAGAGGCGGAGACCGCGCCCACCGCCGTCCAGCCGGCGCCGCGGCGACTCACGCGCTCCCGCGACGATCGCATGCTCGGCGGCGTGGCGGGCGGCCTCGGCCGCTACTTCGACATCGATCCGGTCATCTTCCGCATCGCGTTTGCCGCGTCGCTCGTGCTCGGCGGCCTCGGCGGCCTCGTGTATCTCGCGGCCTGGGTGTTCATCCCGGAGGACACCGGCGCCACGACAACGGCTGCTCCGCCGCGCCAGCGCAGCGGCGCGCTGACCGCGCTCGCGATCGTCGTGCTCGCGGTGGTCGCGGGCCCGCTGCTGCTCGTTCCTGTCCTGCTCGTCCTCGGCGCGGGGCTGTTCGCCGGACTCCTCATCCTGCCGCTGGCCGCGATCGCGCTGGTCGGGTTCCTCGTGTGGTGGCTCGTCACCGGAGAGCGACCGGTCGGCAGCACTCGCGACGTGCTGATCGCCGTGGCGCTCGGCGCCGGGCTGCTGGTGCTCTCCGGAGTGGTCTTCGTGGCCGGCGCGTGGACGGCGGCGATCGGCGGCGGCACCGTCGGCGCGGCGCTCGTGATCGCCGCCGGGGTGATGCTGATCGCGGGTGCCTTCATCGGCCGCGTGCGGTGGCTGATCCTGCCCGCGCTCGCGCTTGCCACCTCGGTCGCGTTCATCGCGGCGGCCGACGTCGACTTCGACGGCGGCATCGGGGAACGCGAGTACCGCCCCACGGCGGCCGCCGACATCCGCGACCGCTACGAGCTCGGCATGGGCAGCCTGGTGCTCGACCTGCGCTTCGTGCGCCTGCCGCCGGAGGGCAAGGACGTCACGCTCGACGTGGGCGTGGGCGAAGGCGTGGTCGTGGTGCCCGAAGACGTGTGCGTCGCAAGCCAGGCGGACGTGGGCGTCGGCGCCGTCCAGGTGTTCGGCCACGAGAGCGGCGGCGTCGACGTGGACTGGGAAGAGAAGTTCCGCGCCCGCCGTGGTGCGCCGCTGCTGGTCGTCCACGGCGACGTGGGCATCGGGCTCCTCCAGGTAAAGCACGCCGGGCCGCAGGAGTCCTTCCGGAACGTGGACGTCGAGCCCGGCAACACGGCGTGCGCGACCGGCGCCGCGCGCCGGTGAGCGAGGTGAAGCGCTCCACGGGGCCGGACATCGCGTCGCTCGTCGCCGGCGTCGTGCTGGTCTGCTTCGGCGTCGTGCTGCTGCTCGATCAGCTCGACGTCTTCAACCTGAGGTTCGCCGCGGTGGGGCCGCTCGTGTGCGCGGCCCTCGGCATCATCCTGCTGGCTTCCGGCCTCGGCCGCCGCACCTGACTGCCGTTCGGCGAGGGGGCTCCGGTGCGATGATGCGCGGCGGGATGGCCACCGAGGCCGGCAGCACCATCGCCAAGCCCGCGCTCCGGCGGGATCAGGAGCGCCGCGTGATCGCCGGGGTCTGCGCCGGCATCGCAGCCCGCCTCGACCTCGACCCTCTGGTCGTCAGGATCGTGTTCGTCGCCGCCGCCGCGGCCGGAGGCGCGGGTGTCGTCCTGTACGTGCTCGGCTGGCTCGTGATCCCCCCGGGCGATGCGGCGGGCGCGGCCGCTGCGGACTCCGCGCCGCGTGGCGGGCGTGGGTCGGTGGAGGTTGCCCTGGGCGTAGCCCTGGTGCTGCTTGCGGTCCTGCTCGCCCTGCGCGCGCTCGACGTCTGGTTCCCCGATGCCGTCGTGTGGCCCCTGGTGCTGATCGCCGGAGGTGGCGCGCTGCTGTGGCGCCAGTCGACCGGCAGGGCGGTGATCGCGGATACGGCCGCACCGGCGGAGCCCGACGCCGCCGAGGAGCTGCGCGCGCTCGGGCGCGGCGCGGCCGTCGTCTCCCGCGTGGGCCTGGGCATCGCGCTGGTGATCGCCGCCGGCCTCGTATTCCTCCAGGCCACCGGCTCGCTGAGCGCCGCGCGCGACGTCGTGCTGGCCGTGATCGTGGTGGTCGTGGTGCTGGCCGTGATCTTCGCGCCGTGGATCCTGCGGCTCGTGAGGTCCCTGTCGGCCGAGCGCGCGGAGCGCATCCGCTCACAGGAGCGGGCCGAGATGGCCGCCCACCTGCATGACTCTGTGCTGCAGACGCTGACGCTGATGCAGAAGCGCTCGTCCGATCCGCGCGAGGTGGCCGGGCTCGCGCGCCGGCAGGAGCGAGAGCTGCGCGCCTGGCTGTCGGGGCGGTCCACCGCCGCGGCCGCGGGCCGCATGCTGGGCGCGCTCGAGCGGGCCGCCGCCGAAGTGGAAGAGAGCAGCGGCGTTCCCGTCGAGGTGGTCGCCGTGGGCGATTGCGAGCTGGACCCGGCGGCCGACGCGATGGTCGCGGCCGCACGGGAGGCGATGCTGAACGCCGCGAAGCACGGCGGCGGGTCGGCGGTCGACGTGTACGCGGAGCTGGCGAACGGGCGCAAGCACGTGTTCGTGAGGGATCGCGGGCCGGGCTTCGATCCCGACGCCGTCCCCGGGGACCGGCGCGGCGTGCGCGAGTCCATCGTCGGCCGCATGACGCGCAACGGCGGCCGGGCAGCGATACACAGCACGCGCGGCCAGGGCACCGAGGTGGAGCTGGTGCTGGAGGACGGCTCGTGACCTCTCCGCGCGTGGTGATCGTCGACGATCACCAGCTGTTTCGCGCCGGCGTCCGGGCCGAGCTCGAAGGCCTGGTCGACATCGCAGGCGACGCTGCGACCGTCGACGACGCCGTCGCGACGATCGCGGCCGCCGGTCCCGACGTCGTCCTGCTCGACGTCCACATGCCCGACGGCGGTGGCGTCGAGGTCATCCGCCGGGTGGCGGACCAGCCCGGCGTGCGCTTTCTCGCGCTGTCGGTCTCGGACGCCGCACAGGACGTGATCGCGGTGATCCGGGCAGGCGCGCGCGGCTACGTGACCAAGTCGATCTCCGGGCCCGAGCTGGCCGAAGCCGTCCGGCGCGTACACGAAGGCGACGCGGTGTTCTCGCCCCGGCTGGCCGGATTCGTGCTCGACGCCTTTGCCGGCCCGGCACCGGCCGCTGCGGAGCAGGACGCCGAGCTGGACCAGCTCACGCCGCGCGAGCGCGAGGTCCTGCAGCTGATCGCGCGCGGCTACATGTACAAGGAGATCGCGCTGCGCCTGGAGATCTCCGCCAAGACCGTCGAGGCACACGTCTCGGCGGTGCTGCGCAAGCTCCAGCTGTCGAGCCGGCACGAGCTGTCGCGCTGGGCGATCGAGCGCCGCCTGATCGATTCCTAATAAGCTCGCGCGGTGGCGCTCGCCATCACCTCGTACGAGTTTTCCGTGTTCCTCCACATCACGGCCGTGATGGTCGGGTTCGGCGCCACGTTCGCGGAGTCCGTGATGTTCCCGGTGGCGATGAAGCTCAGCCCGCGGCACCTGCCGTACGTGCATCGCCTGCAGCTGGTGCTCAACCAGTTCTTCGCCGTGCCTGCGCTGATCGTGGTGCTGGCGACGGGCTTCTACCAGGTGTCGGAGGGCAACTGGGAGTTGGGCGACCTCTGGCTCAGCGCCACCTTCGCGATCGTGCTGGTGATCGCGATCCTCAACCTCGCCTTCTTCATCCCGCAGGACCGGCGTCTGGGCCCGATGATCGAGCGCGAGATCGCCGACGCGGGCGACGGGGAGTTCGCTCCCTCGCAGAAGTATCAGCAGGGCGCGATGCGTCAGGGCATCGCCGGCACGATCACGGGGATCCTGCTCGTGATCGCCGTCTTCCTGATGGTCGACAAGCCGGGCCTCTCGTAACGCTGCACGTTCGCTCGCTGGGAGCCGGTCAGCCGATCCTCTTCGTGCACGGAGGGGTCGGGCCGGAGATGACATGGGCCGCACAGGAGCCGCTGGCCGAAAGCTGGAAGCTGCTGCTCGCCTACCGGCGGGGGTTCCCGCCCAGCCCCGCGACCGAGCGGCAGGACTGGGAGGTCGATGCCGGCGACCTCGAGGAGCTGCTCGCACGGGAGCGTGCACATGCGGTGGGCTTTTCCTATGGCGGGCTGGGCCTGACGGTCGCCGCCGGGCGCCGCCCCGACCGGGTGCGCTCGCTGACCCTGATCGAAGTGCCGCTGTTCGAGCTCGCGGACGCGGAGGATCCCGACACGCGGAGGCTGCTGGACCTCGCGGGGGCGTACACCGGTGAGTCCCCGGGCGCCCACGCAGAGGCGCGGGCAGCGTTCGAGGCACTGGCCGGGATGGGCGGGAACCTGACAGCCGGACAGCGCGAAGAGCTCGCCCGCGCGCGGGAGCTGGCGCGTGGCCTGCGGCCTCCCGCCGAGGCGCACCCCGACTACGACGCCATCGCTCGCGCCGGCGTGCCGGTGCTCGTCGTGTCCGGCGGACACGATCCCGGCCTCGAACGGCTGTGCGACGCGATCGCCGCCCGTCTGGGCGGGCGCCGCGAGTGCCTACCGGGGGCGGGCCACGCGGCGCAGCGGACTCCTGCCTTCAATCAGGTGCTGGAGGACTTCATGGGCCGCTCGACCGAGTAGACCTCCAGCTCTTTCGGTGTGCCCTTGGCCCTGAACCGCCGGCGCCGCCGCAGCTCGAACGCGCCGTCATCGAGCCGCGCGCACGCCGGCGCCGACACGAGCACTTCGTCGCCGGACGCCGCGGCAGCGACGCGCGCGGCGATGTTCACGTCGACGCCCAGGTAGTCGCCGCCCAGGCGGCGCGGGCGACCGACGTGGACTCCCGCACGCATGCGGGGGCGGTATCCGTGGACCTCGAGCGCGCCGACGCGGTAGCACGCCTCGTGAGCGGCCGCGACGGCGTCGGCAGGGTTCGCGAAGACGGCCATCAGCCCATCGCCAAGGCGCTTCACGACGTCGCCGTCGCGCCCGCAGATCGCGGCCTCCTGCTCCGTCCCGACCTTGCGCAGCAGTTCGAGGGCCACCGCGTCGCCGACCTCCAGCGCCCAGTCCGAGAAGTCGACGAGGTCCGTGAACAGGATCGCCACCTCCGCGTCGCCCCGGCCGCGGCCCTGCGCCTCGGACAGGGCCTGCCACACCTGCAGCGCGCCCAGTCCGAGCTCGCGCATCAGCGGGCGCTGCGACCCGGTCTCGGCCACCCTGCGCGCGAGCAGGTGGGAAGGCTTGTCACCGGACACCGACAGCGGGTCCCCCAGCTCGTGGTCGCCGGGGAGCAGCTCGCGCATCAGCTTTGCGGCGCGGTACATCCGGGAACTGCGGGAATCCTCGGCGGCCATGGCCGAAGGCTATCCCGCATTTTGCGATATGGACAGGTTGTCGGTTGACCACGGCGCCGCCGGGGGCTGAAATCCTTTTTTACGCCTTCCCCTATGTTGAGGAGGAGAGATGGCCCCCACGCCCCTGCCCACGCACGGCGCGGTGTTCCTGACCGGCGCAACCGGGTTTCTCGGGATGGAGATCCTCGCGCGCTACCTCGAGCGCACGGATCGGCCTGTCTACGCCGCGGTCCGCGGGCGGGACGCGGCCGAGGCAGATGCCCGCCTGCGCACCGCGGTCGATTGCATGCTCGGGCAAAGCGCGGACTTCAGCGACCGGCTGCACGCGGTCCCCGCGGACATCGAGCAGCCTGACCTCGGTCTGGCTCCCGCGCAACGTGACGACCTTGCAGAGCGCGTCACCGACATCGTGCACTCGGCTGCCTCCGTGTCGTTCACACTGCCGCTGGAGGAGTCGCGCCGGATCAACGTGGACGGCACGCGGCGCATGCTGGAGTTTGCGGACCTGTGCCGGCGGCGCGGAAACCTGCGGCGCTTCGCGCACATCTCCACGGCGTACGTCGCCGGCACGCATCGCGGCGAGTTCCGCGAGGAGCACCTCGACGTGGGACAGGGCTTCCGCAATCCGTACGAGCAGTCGAAGTTCGAAGCCGAGCGGCTGGTGCGGGCGTACGCGGGCAAGCTGCCGATCCAGATATTCCGGCCGAGCATCGTGGTCGGGGAGCGTACGACCGGGTGGACCGCCTCGTTCAACGTGCTGTACACGCCGCTGAAGGCGTTCGTCCGCGGCTCGCTGCCGGCTTTGCCGGCCCGCCGCCTCGCCCCGGTCGACGTCGTGCCGGTCGACTACGTCGCCGACGCCGTGTTCAAGCTTTCGAGCGACCCGCTCGACAAGGCCGAGACATACCACTTGGTCGCCGGAGCGCAGGCCACCAGCGTCGGCCGCCTGATCGAGCTGTCTGCCCAGCACGTCGGCCAGCGCGAGCCGGTCGTGATACCTCCGAGCCTCTTCAGGCGGTTCGTCTACCCGGTGCTCGCGGGTACGAGCGCACGCAGGCGCCGCGGCCTGCGGCGCACGCGCGTGTTCTTCCCCTACTTCGCGATGGACGTCTCCTACGAGAACTCCAACGCGCGCCGCGATCTCGAGCCCGACGGCATCGAGGTGCCCGCGATCGAGTCCTACTTCGGGCGGCTCGTCGAGTACGCCGAGCGCGCGCACTGGGGACGTGCACCCGTCACACGAGCCGAGGCGGCGGCCTGCTTTGATCCACACCATGCAGAAGCCGCGCCTGCTGCTGGTGCCGCAGTTCACTGAGCTCGAGTGGACCATCCGCGAGCAGCTCGACGAGTGGGCTGAGACGGCCAGCTACGACGCTCCTGCCGTGGGCGACGAGCCGATCACGGACGAGCAGGTGAAGGCCGTGCGCGAGGGCCGCATCAGGCTGCGCGACCTGTTCGTGGAGCGCGGGCTGGCGGAGGTGGACCGCCTGGGCTGGGACCGCTTCTTCGTCGTGGCCGACGGGTGGGCAACGGCGACCGGCGCGCGGATCGCGCTGGGCCGGCGCGACAGCGTGCAGGGCCTCGTCCTGGGACACGCTTCGGTCACATATGACATGGACGGCGAGCGGCGCGCGATCGTCAGGGAGGTGTGGGCGGCGATGCGCCAGTTCCTCGTCCAGGACCACCGCGAGTTCATCCGCCACGGCATCGTGCAGATGACGCAGGGCTCTGTGAACGACGAGCTGGCCGGCCGGATGATCGAGCGGTTCCCGCACGGAGAGTGGCTGGCGCTGGCATGGGATTCGCTGAGTGCCGAGAACGAGCCGATCGGCGACCTGGTGCGCGAGTACGGCGGTCCGCTGATGCTGGCTCAGCACGTCGGCTGCCTCAGCTTCACCGAAGAGGGATACGCGGACGCCGTCGCGGCCTTCCCCGATGCTTCCCGGTTGGGCGTGGAGAAAGCGCCTGGCGGCAGCCCCGAGTTCGCCGCCGCGCTACGCGACTTCTGCGAGCGCCACGGTTGAGGCGGGGCGCGGCGCGCTTCGCTGCCTGACGCGTACGCCTTTGCGGGGGACGATCGTGACGCCCTTGCGCACGCCCTTCTCCGGCCGCCCCGTGGTCGCCAGGTCGGTCCGCTCGAGCACGCGCGCGATCACGGTGCGCATCTCGAACGTGGCGAAGCTGGCCCCGAGGCAGCGGCGCGTGCCGCCGCCGAACGGTATCCAGGTATAGGTGTCGGGCGCATCGGGGCCAAGGAAGCGCTCGGGCCGGAACTCGGCCGGGTCCGGGTAGCGGTCGGCCCGGCGATGGATGCCGGCGATCGAGGGATTGATCTCGATGCCGACCGGGATCGTGTAGCCGTTCAGCTCGAACGGCTCGCCGCGCACCACTCGGCCGACACCGGGCACCACCGTGCGGCGCCGGAGCGTCTCCTTCACCACTGCGTCCAGGTACGCGGTGTCTCGCTCGGCGACGGCCGCCTGCGTGCGCTCGCGCACCGCCGCGTTGCGCAGCAGCTCCTCGAACGCCCATGCCAGGCCGGTCGCGGTCGTCTCGTGACCGGCGACCAGCAGGGTCACGAGCTCGTCGCGCAGCTCGGCGTCCGTCATCGCCTCGCCGTCCTCATCGCGCGCGAGCAGCAGCATCGACAGCACGTCCGTGCGCTCCTCGAGGTCCTCGGCGGCGCGGCGCCGCGCGATCTCCGCATAGATCATCTCGTCGACGGCCTGCCGCTGGCGGGCAAAGCGCTCCATCCGCCCGCCGATGCCGATGCGGCCGCCGGACAGCATCATCAAGAGGATCACGGCGCGGTTGCCGACCGGGTCGAGCATGGTGCGCACGCGCCGCTTCAGCTCCTCCTGCTGCGGGCCCTCTTCGACCCCGAACACCGCGTGCATGATCACGTCGAGCGTCAGCGACTGCATCGCGGGCAGGAGCGGGAACGACTCGCCCACCGGCCAGGAGTCGATCGTGCGGTCCGCCGCCGCAGTCATCACCTGCTCGTACTCGCGCATGCGCTCGCCGTGGAACGACGGGAGCATCAGCCGCCGCTGGCGCAGGTGCTCGGCGCCGTCCAGCAACAGGACCGAACGCGATCCCAGCACCGGCCCCAGGGGGGCGTTCGCCTCACCCGCGCGCAGCTGCTCGTGCGGCCCGCGGAAGAGCTGCTTCACGGCCTCCGGATCGAAGACCATCACGAACTTCGAGTCGAACAGCGTGCCCATCGTGACCACGTCGCCGTACCGCCGGCGGCAGGCGTCGAGGAAGGGCGCCGGGGCGAACACGAAGGCGAGCGTCTGCAGGAAGCGCGGCAGCGGCGGCCCGGGAGGCAGCGCGCCGGCGCTCACGCAAGCTCCATGTCGTACTTCGCCGCCAGCCGCGCCACGACGGCCTTGAAGAGGACGTCGTTGCCTGCGACGCTGATCGTCTTTCCTCCGCCGGGCTTCAGCACGATCGGATCCATGGCGCCGGAGTTTAGAGTCTGCCCGACACCCTCACCAGCGAGAGGAGGCGCCATGCCCAACGACTCGAAGGCGGTGGTCCAGGCCTTCGTCGAGGAAGTGCAGAACAAGGGGAACATCGACGCCGCGGGCAATTTCATCGCCCCGGACCTCGTCGACCACTCCAGCCTCCCGGGGCTGCCGTCCGGGCTCGACGGCGCGAAGGCCATCTTCTCGATGATCCGCGCCGGGTTTTCGGATCACGACGCCGTCATCCACGACCAGGTCGCGGAAGGCGACAAGGTCGTGACGCGCAAGTCGTTCACCGGCACGCATGACGGCGAGTTCCTGGGAGTGCCGCCAACCGGGCGGCGCGTGACGATCGACGTGATCGACATCGTGCGCGTGCAGGACGGCCTGATCGTGGAGCATTGGAACACGGCGAACCTGCTTGGTGCGATGCAGCAGATGGGAGCGGCATGAGCGAGGCTTTCGACAAGCTCGAGCAGATCCGGCCCAGGCAGCTCTTCGAGGGGATCACCGGGCGCCCGCTGCACGGCGAGCGGATCACGATGGCGGTGGTCGAGCTCGACCCCGGCGCAATCGTCGCCGAGCACAGCCACGAGAACGAGCAGCTGGGGATGGTGCTGAAGGGTGAGCTGACGCTGCGCGTCGGCGACGAGGAGCGGACGCTCGGGCCCGACGAGACGTGGTGCATCGCGCCGAACGTCGTGCACAGCGGCCACGCCGGCTCCGAGGGCGCCGTCGTGGTCGACGTGTTCTCGCCGCCCCGCAGCGACTGGGACTAGCCCGCGAAGAACTTCGCTGCGAGCTGCTCGATCGTCCCTTTCGTCCGCACGGTGTTCGAGCCCAGCACGTCGGTGATGCCCTTCATGCCGACGGCCGAGTCCATCAGGCCCCCGCTCGGTAGCCAGTAGAGCTCGCGACCCTCGAATGCGAACAGGTCGTCGTCGCTCTGGAGGGCGAGCATGCGCTTCCGCGCAGCGGAGGCCGGCTTCCTTGCCAGGACCGCGACCTGGAGCTTTCCCTTCGAGGCTTTCAGCCGCCGCGCGTTGAACGGCTGGTGCGAGGCGATCGCCTCGATCTCGCGGGCCGTGCGCAGGAACACCGCGACGTCGAACCCGAGCACCTTCGCAAGCCCCCGCTCGATCGCCGCCGCGTCCACCTTGCGGGATGCGTCGAACACGACGTTGCCGCTCGCGCGGAAGGTGGCGACGTCGTCGAAGCCGAGCTCCTCGAAGGCGGTGCGCAGCTGTGCGCCGCCGGCCTTGCGCCCGCCGACGTTGATCCCGCGCAGGAAAGCGGCATAGCGAGTCATCGGGCGGAGTCTAGGCAGCTTCCGAGCAGGCGGCCGAGGCGCTCCACCGGTGCGGGTATCCACACGGCGAGACGCAAGGTGGCCGCCTTTTCGCGGGCCCGCTGCCGAGCAATGCTCCGGGGCGTGAACTCGGAGCTGAACAACTATGTGGCGGAGGCTGTCATGGCCGACCGGCTGAGAAAGGCAGAGCGCTTCCGGCGCTCGCGGGCCGGAATTCGCCCCCGCTCAGGCCACGTTCTGGAGCAGCGCGCCGGCCGCGTAGGCAAGCCCGGCTGCGAGGCCCCCGACCGCAAGGGTCTCGAGGGCGGCGCGCAGCCATCCCTGGTCGACGAACCGGGCCTTCATCGCGCCGACGACCAAGAACGCGATGCCGGTCATCACTGCGCTCCACGTGAACGCGCCGTCGATGCTCCCCGGCGTGACGAGGTCGAGCGCGAACACGGCCAGGGGCAGGAAGCCGACCGCTAGGAAAGCCGTGAAGGTCGCGAGCGCGGCGCGGAGCTCGTTCGGCTCCGTTCCGCCGAAGCCCAGCTCCTCGCTCATCATCGTGTCGGTCCACAAATCCGGGTCGGAGGTGATCACCTCGACCACCCGCTCGAGGTCCTCGCCCTCGAAGCCCTTCGCCGCGAAGATCTGGCGGACCTCCTCCCGCTCTCCCTCCGGGACCATCTGGATGTGATGCCGCTCCTCGCGCCGGGCCCGCTCGCGCTGCTGGCGCGCGGCGCGGGAGCCGAGGAAGTTGCTGACGGCCATGCTGAAGCCGTCCGCGATCAGGTTGGCCCCTCCCAGGATGATCACCACGGTCTCGTCGAGGTTCGCCCCCTGCACCCCGGCCACGACCGCGAACGTCGTGACCGCCCCGTCGATCGCGCCGTAGATGAAGTCCTGCAGATAACTCGGAGACGGCTTGCTCTGCAGCCGCGCCTGCACGCCGTCCGGGGTGTGCTCACTCTCGAGGGACGCCGGGGCATGCCTCTCGCTTCTCGCCTTCCGGACCATCACGTCACAGTCGCACACTTACGAGCTCGACGGTCAGCCCACGATTTCCGGGAGCGCAGAGCCGTGACGCCCGCCCCGGGACTTGTTGAAACAGTTTCGGGGTGCACTTCCTCCTCGACGTCGTCAGCAGCAGCCCCGCCACCTACTTCGTCCTGATCGGCATCGTCTTCGTGGACGACTTCGTACCCGTCGCCCCGGGCGACACCGCCATGATCACGGCGGGCATCCTGGCGGCAAACGGGGGTCTCAGCATCCTGCTCGTGATCCTGGCCGGGGCGCTCGGCGGCATCCTGGGCGACAACCTCTTCTACTTCTCCGGTCGCAGGTTCGGCCCGCAGCTCGCCGAGCGCCTGCTGCGCAGCGACTCGGCCCGGGACCTGTACCGCCGCGCACAGCGCCAGATGACGACGCGCGGCGGGACGATCGTGATCATGGGCCGCTTCATTCCCGGCGGACGCAGCGTCACGACGTTCGCGTGCGGCACAGCCCACTACCCTTACCGGCGGTTCCTCGTCGCCGACACGTTCGCGGCATTCGCCTGGGCGACATACACGGCGCTGCTCGGATTCATCGGCGGTAACAGCTTCCGCGACTCGATCTGGAAGCCGCTCGCGATCGGCCTGGCAGTCGCGTTCGTGCTGGGGATGTCGGCCGAGGCGCTGCGACGGGCCTACGAGCGGCGAACGCCCTCGTGTCGATGAGTCGCGCGCCGGCCTGCGAGGATCGACCGCAAGGGCCGAGTGTTGACAGGGCGGACGGAAAGGAGTTCGGTCAGGCGGTCGCCGGGTGGCGCTCGGCGGCTTCGATCGTGTCCACGATCTCGGCGCGGATGCCGTCGGCACGATCGTTGTCGATCTGGCAGGTCCCGGCCGCGGCGTGACCGCCACCGCCATAGGAGAGCATCAGCCGACCGATGTTGAATGTCGACGAGCGGTCGATGATCGAGCGCCCGACCGCAAACACCGTGTTTTGCCGGCGGAGGCCCCAAAGAACATGCACCGAGACGGTGCAATTGGGATGGAGCGCGTAGATCATGAAGCGGTTGGTCGGGTGAATGACCTCCTCGTCGCGGAGGTCGAGCTCGACCACACGGCCGTGCACCCTCGAGCAGCGCAGGATCTGCTCCTTTGCCGCCAGGGCGTGCTCCCGGTAGAGCGCGACCCGCTCGGCGACGTCCGGATGCTCGAGGATCTCATCGACGGTGTGATCGAGGCAGAGGTCGATCAGCTGCATCATGAGCTCGTAGTTGGAGATGCGGAACTCGCGGAAGCGGCCCAGCCCGGTGCGCGGGTCCATCAGGAAGCTGAGCAGGATCCAGCCATGCGGATCGAGGATCTCGCTTTCGTTGAACTTCGCGGCGTCGGCCTTGTCGACGGCCTCCATGATCTCCTCGCTCACGCGGGGGAAGCGCTCCGCTCCGCCGAAGTGCTCGTAGACCACGCGTGCCGCCGAGTCCGCGCTCGAGATCGCGACGCGGTTGCCGGCGTCTTCGATGACGCGGAGGTTCTCTGAGCTGTGATGGTCGAACGAGAGCGCGACCTCGGGGCTGTACGGCAGGTTCGTCGTGATGTCGTTGGCCGTCAGCTCGACTTTGCCGTCCTGCACGTCCTTGGGATGGACGAACAGGATGTCGTCGAGCATCCCGAGTTCCTTCAGCAGCGCGGCACACACGAGTCCGTCGAAGTCGCTGCGGGTGACCAGGCGGTGTCCGCCCACGGGGGCCATTGCCGAGTCGGCTGGCATGACTTCAGGATCGGACGATGGCGGCCGGGACTTGAGCCCACGTCCGGAGTCGTGGAGTTGATGGGGCAACCATCGCTCGCGCAGGACCTCGGGCCGGGTCGGCGTGTCGAATGCGATCTGGGAGAAGCCTGGGCCGCTCGGGTTCAGAGCGAGAAACGGTCCTTCAGTTCTGACGTCTCAGGATCGACTCCAGCGGTCGAGTATTGAGCACGTCGGCAGCGGTGGCCCGGCCGCGACGGGCCGTGGCCACCGCGAACCTCATGTTGTCCAACCCCCGCACGGAGTGTGCATCGGTCGAGCAGACGATCGGCACGCCCGCCTGCAGGGCATCGCGGACATGCTCGCCGCTGAGGTCGAGGCGGAGGGGCAGGCCATTGACCTCGAGCGCGACCCGCTCCTCCAGCGCAACTTCGAATATGCGGTCCAGGTCGAGTGAGTTCTCCGGGCGCCGGTTGATGTAGCGACCCATCGGATGACTGAGGCATCGCACGAACGGGTTGCGCAGCGCCTCCTCCACCCGCTTCGTCATTTCCGCCCGCGGCATCCGCTGGCCTCCATGAACACTGGCCTGCACCCACTCCAGCTCCGCGAGGACGTCGTCCGGCAGGTCCAGGCGCCCGTCCGGCAGGATGTCGCACTCGATCCCCCGCAGCACACGGAACGGTGCAAGCAGCTCGTTTGCCGCTGCGATCTCCTCGGCCTGACGGCGCACTTCGTCAGCGGTGAGTCCGCGGACGGCGCCGACTGCGGGCGTGTGATCGCAGATCGCGAGGTACTCATATCCGCGCTCCTGCGCCGCGCGGCCCATCTCCTCGGCGCTCGCCCTGCCATCCGACCAGGTCGTGTGCGAGTGGAGGTCGCCACGTATGTCGTTCAGCTCGACGAGGTCGGGCGGCTCGCCGCGGAACGGTTCCTCGCGCAGCTCCGGCGGGCACCACGGGACGCCCAGCGCCCGGAAGACCGCTTGTTCGTCGGGAGCGTCCGGCAGAGGTTCGAGCCCTGCGACATACGCCGGCGATCCCGTCGCGCGCAGGAGCGCCGTGCCGAACCGCTCCGGCTCGGTGGTCACGAGCTCGACCGGCACGCCCTCGATCGTCACTCCCACGGCGCGGCGCTCTTCCGCTTCGACCAGCGCCACGACCTGCGGCAAGCGGGCGAAGCGTTCCAATGCCGGACGCGGATCGGACGCAGGGCAGACGACCGCCAGCACCTCGCAGGAGTCGCGCCACCGCCGGACATCGCCGGCGGCCTCCCCGTCCAGCGCATCCGCGATGCCTCCCACGAGCTGCCACGCATCGTTGAGCAGCAGACCGCGCCTCGGGCGCGGGTCGCCCTCGCGCGCCAGCGCCTCGCGGAGGCGGGTTTCGGTCTTGGGCCCGATCCCTGGAACGGTGGCCAGCCGGCCTGCGGCGGCCGCCGCGCGCAGTTCATCGGCGGTGCGCACGTCGAGCGCATTCGCCAGCTCGACCGACCGCTTCGCACTCAGTCCGAGATAGCGGCCGAAACCCACGAGGTCTGGGACGAACTCGTGCTCCAGCTCCGCGAGCTCGGCGATCTCACCGGTCTCGACCAGCTCCCGCAACCGCGCCTCGATGCCCGGCCCGATCCCACGCAGCCGCCGCACCTGCCCGGAGCGCACGAGCTCGGCGACCGCGATCGGGGCCGAGCGGATCGTCTCCGCCGCCCGCCGGTAGGCGCGCGCCGTGTACGGGTTCGCCTCGGCGAGCTCGAGCAGCGACGCGAACGCCTCGAGCCGGTCGGCGATCAGCGCGTTCTCCACGACGCCAGTCTCCCGCAGCGAGCGTCCCCGCAATCGTCGCGCGCCTCCCCGCCTACTTAAGCGGTTTATTTGGGGACAGGACAAACAAAGTCACAATGCGCCCAATATCCGTCCGGGAACCGCAGGGTTCGTTCGAAGCCTTGACAAAGCATCGCGGTTCCTGTCTGATGCTCGCGCCATGGCCTCGGGTCGAGCCGGCTCTCTTGAATCGCTGCGCCGCCTGAACCGGCTGCGGGTGATCCACGCGCTGCGCGACCAGGGGCTGATCTCACGCGCCGAGATCGCGCGCCGCACCGGGCT
>DASRIA010000051.1:0-28407 GCA_035650255.1 Solirubrobacterales bacterium | reverse complement strand
CGCTCGATGCCGGTGATCTCGTCGACGATCACGTTCGTCGTGCCGAGCCGGCGCTCGAGGCGGCCGCTCGCCAGGATGAACGGCTCGGCGCGCACGGCCAGGCGGTTGCGCTGGTACACAGGCGGCGGGATCACCAGGTTGATCGTGCCCCACTCGTCCTCGAGCAGCATGAAGGTGACGCCCTTCGCGGTCGCCGGGCGCTGGCGCGCGACCACGAGGCCGGCGACGGACACGCGGCTGCGGTCGCGGGTGCGCTCGAGGCTCTTGCTGGAGGCGACCATCTCGTGCAGGTCCGGCCGCAGCAGCGCCATCGGGTGCTCCGCGATGCTGATCTTGAACGAGCCGTAGTCGGCCAGCAGCCGCTCCCACGCGGTCAGCTCCTTCAGCGCCGGCGCGTCGGGCGGCGACAGCGGCAGCGACAGCTGCACGCCTCCCGGGACAGCCCGGCCCGGCGTCACGACGCCCATCTGCCACAGCGACTCGCGCCGCGGCAGGTCGTCACAGGCGCCGCTCCACGCCAATCGCTCGAGCGTGTCGCGACCGGCGCCCGACCGCGCGGCCAGATCGCCCGCATCGCGGTAGGAGCCGTGCAGGTCACGCTCCGCTACGAGCGATTTGATCTCCTCCTCCTTCACCCCCTGGACGTAGCCCAACCCGATCCGCACGGCGAACGATGTGAATCCGCTCCCACCTGTCGTGAGCGGATCAACAATGTTCGCGATGAGTGGCTCCACGTGGCACTCGGCAGCGCTGCGGTTGATGTGGGGCGGCAGCACCTCCATCCCGCGGCGCTGCGCCTCGTGCACGAGCGCGTCGGGGGGATAGAAGCCCATCGGCTGCTCGTTCAGCAGGGCGCACAGGAACTCCGGGCCATAGTGCACGCGCAGCCACGTCGACTGGTATGCGAGCAGGCCGAATGCGGCCGCGTGCGCCTTCGGGAACCCGAAGCCGGAGAAGCCGCGCACCTGCTCGAAGATCCGTTCCGCGACGCTGCGCTCGACGCCGCGCTCCAGCGCGCCCTCGATGAAGCGGTCGCGGTACACGAGGATCGCCGCGTCGGAGCGCTTGCGGCTCATCGCGCGGCGCAGGCCCTCTGCCTCGCCGGGTGAGAAGCCCGCGAGCGCCATCGACACCTCCAGCACCTGGTCCTGGAACACGATCACCCCGAGCGTCTCCTCCAGCACCGGCTCGAGCGCCGGATGCGCGTACGGGATCGGGTAGTCCGGATCTTCCCGGCGCCGCACCCGCCTCTCTATATAGGGATGCACCGCGCCGCCCTGGATCGGGCCCGGTCGCACGAGCGCAACCTGGACGGTGAGGTCGTCGAGCGAGGCCGGCAGCGTGCGGCGCAGGCTCTGCATCTGCGCGCGGCTCTCGATCTGGAACACGCCGGTCGTCTCCGCGCGCTGGATCGTCTCGTAGACCTCCGCGTCGCTGTAGTCGGTGCGCGACAGGTCGATGTGCTCACCGCGTACCCGCGCGATCTCGTCGACGCAGCGCTCGACCGCGGACAGCATGCCCAATCCCAATAGATCTATCTTCAGGAAGCCCGCGTCCGCGCACGAGTCCTTGTCCCACTGCACGAGGTTGCGCCCTTCCATCGCCGACGGCTGCACCGGGCACAGGTCGATCAGCGGCCGGGTCGAGATCACCATCCCGCCGGGATGCTGGGAGGCGTGGCGCGGCAGGCCGTATGCCTCCGGGCCGAGCTCGATCAGCGCGCGCCAGCGCTCCGAGTCCGCGCGCCGCGTGCCGATCGCCTCGGCCACGCCGTGCCGGAACTCGTCGACGTCGCCGTATACGTCCGCGGAGCGCGCGACGCGCTCCACCTCGCCGGCCGGCAGCCCGAGCGCCTTGCCGAGGTCGCGGATCACGCCCTTCCAGCGATAGGTCGCGAATGCGGCCACGAGCGCGGCGCGCTCGGTGCCGTAGCGGTCGTGCACGCGCGGGATCAGCCGCTCGCGGATGTCGCGCGGGAAGTCGAGGTCGATGTCCGGCAGCGACGTGATCTCCTCGTGCAGGAAGCGCCCCAGCAGCAGCTTGTTGCGGATCGGGTCGATGTGCGAGAGGCCGGTGAGGTAGCAGACGATCGAGCTGACGGACGATCCACGGCCTCGTCCGGGAGGGAGGAGGCGGCGCGCCGCGCTCGCGCCGCGCACCTCGACCGCGACCTCGCGCGCCAGCTCGAGCATGTCGTGGTGGAGCAGGAAGAAACCCGACAGGCCGAGCTTGCGGATCACGCCCAGCTCCTGTTCCAGCCGCGCCCTGGCCTCGCCGTTCTCGCCGTTGTGGGGATAGCGCTCGTACAGGCGCGCGCCGCACAGCTCGGCGAGCTTGCGGTCCGCCTCGGAATCCTCCGCGCCCGGATAGCGGTAGCCGAGGTCGCGCGTGAGGTCGAACTCGATCCGCTCCGCGATCCGCGCCGTCTCCGCGACCGCTTCCGGGTGGTCGGCGAACCGCGCCGCCATCTCGGAGGGGGAGGCCATCACGGACGTGCCGTTGCCGCGGCGCTGGGGCTCGGTCTGGTCGATCGTCGACAGCAGGCGCACCGCCACGAACGCGTCCTGGAGCCGGGCGCGGTCGGGATGGTGGGAGTGCACGTTGCCGGTCGCCACGCACGGCACGCCGAGCTGTTCGGCCAGCCGCGCGAGCGTGCGGTTGCGCGCGCGGTCGCGGCGCCAGAACGGGCGCTGGAGCTCGATGCGGAAGCGCTCGCGCCCGAAGGCGGCCAGCAACTGCCGCCCGTGCCGCGCGGCCGCGCCGTCGCGGGCGCAGCCGGACAGGCACACGACACCCTCCGCGTGCTCGGCCACCTGCTCGACCGTGGCGTGTGGGGCTGTGCGCTCGCGCGGGTTCTGCCGCGTGTGCGCGTGCGCCGCGGTCAGGAGGCGGCAGAGGTTGGAGTAGCCGGTGCGATCCTGGGCGAGCAAGGTGAGGTGAGCGGGCTCGTCCCGCTCGTCCTTGATGGTCACCTCCGCACCGGTGATCGCCTTCACGCCGAGGCCCTTGCACGCGTGCGCGAACTCCATCGACCCGTACAGCCCGTCGTGGTCGGTGAGTGCGACGGCCGGGTAGCCGTGCACGGCGGCCGCGGCGGCCATCTCCTCCGGGGAGGACGCTCCGTCCAGGAACGAGTACGCCGAATGCGCGTGCAGCTCCGCGTACATCACATCGAGGCGGCTTCGCCGCCACCTAAAGTCCTGTGCTTCGCGCCTTCGGCGCTCGCCGCTATCACGGTCAGGCGCCCTTCTGCGAATACCAGCGACCGCTCACGAGATCGCAGAACACGACCGCGTTGGCACCGCCCGCGAGCGTCAGCTCGAAGTAGCGCCGGCGCAGCGGCCGGGCTGTCCACCAGCGGTCCTCGACCAGCCACTCCTCGCGCACCGAGTCCACGCCGGCGCGGCCCACCCGCTCGGGGACGCCGTCCGCGCTCGCCGCGACCGTTGCCGCGCGCGGCCGGTAGAGACGGCGGGCCAACTAACCGGCCTCGAGAACCGGTCCGACCGACCGAACTTTCGCGTTTCGCACCCGAGGGGTGGGTGTAGATCGCGAAAGTTCGCCGGGGCGCAACATGGCGCTACTCCGGGTGTGGGGTGAGGAAGGCGCGGCGCTCCGGCACGCGCGACCCCGGATCGGTGTCGAGCACGCGCAGCACCGACTCCCCGCCGGCCGCCGCGCGTGTCTGGCGCAGCGCTTCCGCAAGGCGCAGGCGGCGCTCATCGGCCGGGCGGTGGAACGAGAGCTGGTCGGCGACCGGCGGCCCGAAGGCCACGACGGTCAGCGACAGCCGCTCGATCGGCGCGGGCAGCTCCGCGAGGCGCGTGGACAGCGCCAGCCGCAGGCGTTCGCGCGAGGTCGTCGCCTGGCGCAGCGCGACGTCACGCCGCCACGTGCCCCGCTCGACGAAGCGGGCGCCGAGCCGCATCCTGCGCAGCGCGCGCTCACGCCGCTCCGGGCGCGCCAGCAGCCGGTCGATCAGGAGCTCGAGCGCGCGCTGGAGCTGGATGCCCGAGACCGCCTCGGGCAGCTCGATCTCCTCCGACAGCACCTCGCCGGGCGGGCGCGGGCGCAACGGCGAGTCGTGGCCGCCGGCCAGCTCCCGTGCCCGCAGGCCCGGCGCCCCGAAGCGGTCGGCCACGTCGGCCGCGGGCAGCGCAGCCAGCATGCCCAGCGTGCGTATGCCGAGCCGCTCGAGCGGAGGACACAGCTCCCGCGCGAGCGGCGCGGGCAAGAGCGACACCGGCAGCGGCGCCAGAAACGCACGCTCCGCACCGGCGGGCACGATCTTCGACCCGCGTCCCGGGCGCGCGCGAGTGGCCGCCGCGTATGCGCAGAAGCGGCTCGGCGCCGCACCCAGGCGGGCCGGCATCCGGACGGCCCTGCGGGTGCGCGCCAGCACGCCCTCGAGGTGGCCGCCGTACATCCGCCGCAGCGCCGCCCCGTCGAAGCAGGCTTCGCCCGGCACGGCCGGCTCGACCGCCGCGCCGAGGCCCTCGAGCGCGGCGAGCACCGCCTCCCACCTGCTCGCCGCGCGCTCGGGGTCGGGCGGCACGAGTCGCAGCCCGGGGCAGCGCGCAAGCGCCTCTCCCAGCCGCATCCCGGGATGGATCCCGTGCGCCTCCGCTGCGCCCGACACCTCGCCGACGACCTGCTCGCGGTCTGGCTCAGGAGCGAGCGCCGCCGGCGTCCGCAGCAGGTCGCGGCGGTCCCCCAGCGCGGTCAGAAGCGTGAACCGCGGGATCAGAACGCATACGACCTGTGCCTCCCTGTGCATCGAACGTATGTTCGCATAGGAGTCACGGCCGGTCAACCGGTGGGATGAAAGTTGTCCACCCCGATTCACGATCGCGGGCTACACTCGTCGGCAATGAGGGGGATGGGGTTCCGCGCGATCGCCGCTGCGACCTTGACCGGCGCATTCCTGCTGCTCGCAGCCGGGCCGGCCGCGGCCAGCTCGGTCACCAACATCGGGTCGTTCTCCGACCCGCGCTCCGACCTCCCCGCACGGCCCGGCCAGCTGGTCCGGGCGCTCTACGGGCCGTTCACCGTGCCGGCCAACGGCCAGGTCCACAACGTGCCCATGTCCGTACCCGCGCCGTGCACGAACTGCCGCATCACCGACATGGTTCCGAACTTGGTGTTCGACCCCGGCGGCACGACCGCCAACCTGGACAACGGGCTGATGCTGCACCACTTCGTGCTGTTCAACCCGTCGCAGACGGGCATCGGCTGCCCGATCTCAGAGCCGTTCTTCGGCGCCGGCAACGAGCGCACTCACTCCCACCTACCGACACCGTTCGGGTACACGAACAACGCCGCGAACTGGAACATGATCACTCACATCGTGAACAAGTCCGGGACCGCGCGCACCGTGAACATCGAGGTGATCTTCCGCTGGCGGCCGACCTCTGAGACCGCGGACACGCGCCCGCTGTGGCTCGACATCGACTCGATCTGCAGTGGCGGTAACTCGGAGTACACGATCCCGACCGGTTACTCCGACACGCACGTCAACTGGACGATGCCCGTGGACGGGCGCATCATCGGCATGAACGGCCACCTCCACGACATCGACATCATCGACCCCAGCTGGTGCCCGACGCACTGCTCCGCGCGCGGCGGCGCGATCGCGCTGTCGGCCGAGCTGATCGGCGGCAGCGGCTCCACGTACTACGGGCCGATCCCGCCGAACAACCCGCCGCCGTCCGACATCACGGGAGCGACCCTCTGCAGATCGGAGGCGAACCACGGGACCTCGTTCGGTGCCGGCAACGGCAGCAACGGGCACCTGGACACCGACAGCAACTGCGGCGTGAACACTGCCGTGCCCGCAGGCGCGCAGGCGGAGGCGTATCCGGCCGGCGGCGCCTATCCGACCGACGGCATACCGATCAGCGCCGGCCAGGTGATCAGGCTGCACAGCGAGTACCAGAACGACTCCGGCACTCCCAAGACCGACGTGATGGGAATCATGGGCGCGTGGTACGTGCCGATCTCGCCTGGGTACGTGCGGCCGAAGTCGGCCAGCACCGCGAGGGTGTCGCTGGTACCGGCGTTCAATGCGTGCACCAGCCCCAATCGCATCCACGGCCCACCGGACTTCCCCGGCAACGCCTCCAACCCGGACGGGTCCTGCAACCCGCCGGCGGCGACGTCGACCCAGCTGACGATCGGCACCCCGGATTCCAACGGGGCGGGCCTCAATTCGCAGGGCTTCGTGAAGACGACTTCGATCACGGGCAACGCGGCCACTCCTGCCGACGAGGCCGACGCCCGCTTCAACGTCTCCATCACCGACGTGCGCCGCACCACCTCCGGCTTGCCCGACTACACCGGTCAGCTGCAGCTGGACACGATCATCCGGGTGACCGACCGTGACAACGGCCCGTCGCTCGTGGGCACCGGGCAGGACACGGCCTTCCGCGTGACCGTGCCGTGCGCGACCACCGCCAGCACCACCGTGGGCTCCACCTGTTCCGTGAACACGACCGCCGATGCGGTGGTGGGCGCGGGCGCGGTCAAGGAAGGGCGACGCTCCATCTGGCAGCTCGGGCAGGTGAAGGTCAACGACGGCGGCGCCGACGGCGTCGCGTCCACGCAGCCCAACGCGGCATTCGCAGTGCAGGGCCTCCTGGTTCCCTGATCGTCCGGGTCTCGACGACGCTGCCACTTTCGGCTGCGGTGACGTGGGACACCGTCAAGCAGCCGGAGACGCTGCGCTACGTGACCAAGGGGCTGCTCGGGTTTCGCACGGAGAACGAGCTCCCGCGACACTTCGCTGCGGGCGAGACGTACCGGGTAAAGCTCCTCTTCTTCGGCTTCATCCCGGCCTGGTGGCACGAGATCACGATCCTGCGCGTCGATGACGTGCACCGCGAGATCCAGACGGAGGAGGGGGGTGGCGCCGTGAAGGAGTGGCGCCACCGCATCACGGTGGACGAGCGGGGCCCGTGGCGCAGCTTCTACACGGACGAGATCGACATCTCGGCCGGCGTGCTCACGCCCTTCGTATGGGCGTACGCGCAGCTCCTCTACCGCTACCGCCAGCGGCGCTGGCGCCGCCTGGCACGCAAGCTCGCGGATCAGCCGGCCGGCAGCGCGTAAGCCGCGACCGCGACGAACTGCAGCAGGGCCGCGGCGATCACGAGCACGTGGAAGATCTCGTGGTACCCGAACACCGCGGGGGCCGGGTCGGGGCGGCGCAGGGCATAGACGATCGCGCCGGCCGTGTACAGGACGCCGCCGCCCGCGACCAGGAACATCCCGAGGAAGCCGAGCTCGGAGGCGAGCTCTGGAAATGCGATCACCGCAACCCAGCCGAGCGTCACGTACACCGCGGCCGTCAGCCACTTCGGCGTGTCGGGCCACAGCATCTTGAGGCCGATGCCGAGTGCCGCACCGCTCCAGACCGCGATCAGCACCGCGTTTGCGATCCCTCCGTCCAGCACCAGCAACGCGAACGGCGTGTACGTGCCGGCGATCAGCAGGTAGATCATCGAGTGGTCGAGGCGGCGCATCCAGCGGCGGGCGGAGAGCGACTTCCAGTCGACCCGGTGGTACAGGGCGCTGGCGCCGAACATCGCCGCGACGGTCACGGCGTAGATCGCCGCTGCGAGCGTCGCGCGCCCGGAAGGCGCAGCGACCACGAGTATCACGCCGGCCGCGAGCGCGACGAAGAACGCCCACTGATGAGACACGCCACGCAGGCGGGGCTTGACGAGCTGTTCCATCACGCTGCCGTACTGAACACTGCTGGGCACAACCGGTTTCTACCGGATACTTCGCGTCGTCATGAATGTAGCGATCATCGACGTGGGGACGAACTCTACGCGCCTCCTGGTCGCCGCGGTGCGGCAGGGCCGGCTGGAGCGCCGGCTGGAGCGCCGCACGAACGTGACCCGGCTCGGCGAAGGGGTCGACGGGACGGGGCGGCTCGCGCCGGACGCAGTGGCGCGCGTGCTCGCCGCCTGCGAGTCGTACCGGAAGGCGATCGACGAGCACGGTGCAGGCCGGGTCGTGGCGGTGTTGACCAGCGCGGTGCGCGACGCAGAGAACGGCGCCGACCTGGAGCGGGAGCTGCGCGAGCGGTTCGGGTTCGAGGCCACCACGATCTCCGGCGAGCGAGAGGCGCGGCTCACGTTCCTCGGCGCGACGTCGGCGCGGTCCCATGCGGAGCCTTTGATGGTGCTCGACATCGGCGGGGGCAGCACGGAGATCGTGGTCGGCAGCCAGAGCCGGGTCGAGTTCTTCGTCTCGACGCAGATCGGCTCGGTGCGGTTCACCGAGCGGTTCCTGCACGCGGACCCACCGGCCGAGCACGAGCTTGCGGCCTGCCGCGCGGCGGTCGCGGAGGAGCTCGCGGCGGCGGTGCCGGACGAAGTCCGCGATCGGCCTGCCGCGGGCGTGGCGGTGGCCGGGACGCCGACGTCGTTCGCCGCGATCGACCTGGACCTGGACCCTTACGACCCCGACCGCGTCGACGGCCACCGGCTGTCGCTCGAGCGCTGTGAGCAGATCCTCGCGCGGCTCGCGGCAGCGCCGGTGGCGGAGCGCCGGCGGATCCGGGGCCTGCACCCCGACCGCGCGCCGACGATCGTCGCGGGCGGCGCGACCCTGGTGGAGGCGATGCGCCTGTTCTCCCTAACCGAGATAGAGGTGTCCGAGCACGACATCCTCGACGGCGCGGCGCTCGAAGCGGCCGAAAGCGCCCGGAAAAGCACCTAAAGGCGGGCAACCGCCGCCGCCGCATGGATTAAACGTCCAGTTTGGGGGCTTTGCGGTTGCAGTACGTCCTGAAGCGGGTCCATAATGCGATTGCGGGAAGATGAGACCTGCACTTCCGGTCCTTTTCCCAACATAGGTTCGGGCACATGCCGATCGTTACGGCGCCTCCCGTTGCTCGAACCGCGTTAGGGCCCCCCAAGGCACGTACCCCTGCCCGTCCTGACGGGGCCTATTTGAAGAGGCGGCCGTTGGGATCTATCGGCCGCCTCTTTGTTTTGCGTTTCTTGTGGCGTCGGGAGCCAACCGAACAAGGTAGGTACGGGGACGTCAGCCGCGGCCGCTCCGCTGATTCGGGGGCCCCAATCCGGGTGACAGCAACGAGGGTTGTTGTACGACCCCAGATGCTCTCACCTGAGATCGCCGCTTACCGGTTGGTCACAACACGCGCGGAAGACGGACCGCCGCTCACCCGCTCACCGCGTACAGCTGCCACTCGCCCGGCACGCCCTTCAGCGCGTGCGCGCCGCGGTCCGCGAACTCGATCCCGGAGCCCGCGACCAGGTCGGTGACCGTGCGTGACACGAGCACCTCACCCGGTCCTGCCGCCGCGCCGACGCGCGCGCCGATGTTGACGGCAATTCCGCCGATGTCGTCGCCCATCACCTCGACCTCTCCCGTATGGAGGCCCGCGCGGATGTCGACACCGAGCTCGCGCACCGCCTCGCGCGCGGACATCGCGCAGCGGATGCCGCGCGCGGGCCCGTCGAACGTCGCCAGGAAGCCGTCGCCCATCGTCTTCACCGCACGCCCGCGATGGCGCTCGAGCTCGCGGTGCATCAACTGGTCATGACGCTCGATCAACCTCCGCCATCGACTGTCACCCATCTCAGCGGCCCGCCGGGTCGAGTCGACGATGTCGGTGAACATCACGGTTGCGAGCATGCGGTCAGGCTCACGCTCCCGCCGATGGCCGGTGAGAAACTCCTCGACCTCGTCCATGATCTGCGTAGGGTTGAATATCGGGACGTGGTCGTCGCCGTCCAGCTCGATCAGCTTGGCATTGGGGATCGCCTCCGCGGTTCTGCGTGCGGCGGCCAGAGAAACGAGCCGGTCCCGGTTGCGGTGCAGCACCAGCGTCGGCGCCGTGATGGTCGGTAGCACCGCACGCACGTCGATCTGCGTGTAGAGACGGAGCAAGGCTTCTGCGCCGGCTGGGCTCGTGCCCGTACGCAGCAACTTCGCCCACCACCGTTGCACGGCCGCGTCGTCGCGCAGGCTGGGCGCCCACAGGGCGAGCGCGACCGGGCCACCCCACTCGCTCTTCACGATCTCCATGAAGCCTTCGAACGCCTCGCGGGACGTGCCTTCCGGGTAGTCGGGTGCTTCCAGGATTCGCATCCAGGTCCCGTACAGCACCAGCGCGGAGACCCGGTCCGGGTGGCTTGCCGCAACGAGCGCGCTCGTCGGTCCTCCCTCCGAGATGCCGTAGACCGCGGCGCTCTCGGATCCGGCGGCGTCCAGCACCGCCAGCGCGTCCGTGGCGCTCTGTTCCAGCGTGGGCGGATCGGCGGGACGGTCCGATAGTCCCTGGCCGCGCTTGTCGAACATGATCAGGCGGCTGAACGACGCCAGGCGCCCGAAGTACTCGTCCGCGTTCGGTGCCTCCCACAGCACTTCGAGGTGCGAGACGAACCCCGGTATGCAAAGCAGGTCGATCGGCCCGTCGCCGACGACCGTGTAGGCGATGTTGACGCCGTCCGGGGTCTTCGTGTAGCGCATGTCCGGAGCTTCCGGCATGCGCCTAACCTAAGCGAGATTCGCGCTGCGCGGATAAACGACCGTGGGATCGGTCAGCACGTTCACGCACGCCGGCTTGCCGGATGCGAACGCGCGGTCGAGCGCGGGCCGCAGCTCCTCGGGCTTCTGCACCAGCTCGCCGTGCCCGCCGAGTGCCTCGACGACCTTGTCGTACCGCGTCTCGGGGATCAGGTCCGCCGCGACGGAGTAGCCGTAGACGAACTCCATCGGGTGCTTCTCGAGCGCCCAGATGCCGTTGTTGCCGACCACCGCCACGACCGGCAGGTCGTGGCGCACCATCGTGTCGAACTCCATCCCGGAGAAGCCGAACGCGCCGTCGCCGAGCAGCAGGCACACCTGCTTGTCGGGCCGGGCGAGCTTGGCGGCCATCGCGTAGCCGGGCCCCGAGCCCAGACAGCCGAACGGGCCGGGGTCGAGCCAGCAGCCCGGCTCGTAGGTGTTCATCACGCGCCCCGCGAACGAGACGTAGTCGCCGCCGTCGCCGACCACGATCGCGTTGCGGTCGAGCACGTCGTCGAGCTCCTTGTAGATGCGCATCGGGTGCAGCGGCGCGCGGTCGTCCTCGAGCTGCTCGCGCTCGGCGGCGCGCTTGGAGTCCTCCGTCTCGCGCAGCCCGGAGCGCCAGGCCGACGTGCGCTCGGGCGAGCCGCCCGCGTCGAGCGCGGCCTGGCGGAGCGCGGCAAGCGTCGCCGGGAAGCCGCCGTACAGCTCGCCCGCCAGGTCGCGGGGCGGGACGCGGCCGGGGTCGGCCGAGTCGATCTGCACCAGCTGGGTGTGCTCGCCGAAGCTGCCGCCGAAGCCGAGCCGGAAGTCCATCGGGACCCCCATCACGAGCGCCACGTCCGCGTCCTTCAGGGCGGCGCTGCGCGCGCGAGAGTAGAAGTTCGGGTGGTCCGCGGGCAGGCAGCCGCGCGCGAGACCGTTCAGGAACACGGGGATGCCGAGCGCTTCGCACAGCTCGCGCAGCGCCTTCTCACCGTGCCCCCAGTAGAGGTCGGTGCCCGCCATGATCACCGGGCGCTCGGCCGCGCCCAGCAGCGCCCCGACGCGCTCGATCGCGGCGCCGTCCGCCGCGGGCAGGGCGGCAGGGTCCGGCAGCGATGCGGGGCTGCCCGGGTCGTCGGCTTCCATGAAGACCACGTCCAGCGGCAGGTCGAGGAAGGCGGGGCCGGTCGGCACCTGAAGCGTTGCGGCCAGGGCCTCGTCGACGAGTTGCGGCACCTCGGCGGTGGAGGTCGCGGTGCGCGCGCTCTTGGTCAGGGGAGCGACGAACGGCACGTGGTCGATCTCCTGGAGCGAGCCCTGTCCCCAGCGGAACTGGGGCGCGCGGCCGCCCAGGACCAGCATGGGCGAGTTGTTCTTGTGCGCCGAGGCGATCGCGCTCATCCCGTTGGTGACGCCCGGGCCGGCAGTGAGGGCCGCCACGCCCGGCTCACGCGTGACCTTTGCCCAGCCCTCGGCCGCGAACGCGGCGGCGGACTCGTGGCGCACGTCGACGATGTCCACGCCCTCCGCGCGGCAGCCGTCGTAGATGGAGAACAGGTGACCGCCCGACAGCGTGAACAGCTTGGAGACACCGTGCGCCTTCAGACGGCGCGCGACGAGTATGCCGCCGTGCGGCTGCTTCGCCTCGGCGCTCTCGGGCGCGGGTGCCTGAGTCTGGTCCTGCGTTGCCATCGTGCCTCCCTGGGGATCGCCTGCCGGGCAACACTACTAGCCTCTGCTCGGTTTGAGCGAGACGCTGGGAGTCGTGCTGGCAGGGGGGAGGAGCAGCCGCATGGGCGCTCCGAAGGCCGGCATCGAGCTGGCGGGCGCGCCCCTGATCGAGCGCCCGCTGCGCGCGCTGCGCGAAGCGCGGCTCGAGGCTGTCGTCGTCGCGAAGCACGGCGCGGGCCTGCCGCCGCTGGACGTGCCCGTCTGGGAGGAGCCGGCCGAGCCGTCGCATCCGCTGACGGGAGTCGTCGCCGCACTGGAGCAGGGCGGGCGGCCGCTGGTGGTGTGCGGATGCGACCTGCCGTTCCTGGCGCCGGCGCTGCTGGCCCATCTCGCCGGACGGCCCGAAGCGCTCGTCGTGATCGAGGCCGGCGGCCGGCTGCACCCGCTGATCGGCCGCTACACGCCGGGACTGGCCGACGCGCTGCGCGCGGCGCGTGACGAGCAGCGCCCGTTGCACGAGGTGGCGGCCGAGCTCGGCGCGGTGCGGATCGGCGAGCCGAAGCTCCGGCGCTACGGGGACCCGGCGCGCATCGTGTTCAACGTCAACACGCCCGCGGACCTCGCGCGCGCGGAGGAGATGGTCAGGCGCTCTTAGGAGCGCTTTTCGAAGCGCTGGCCGCGGCGCGCTTCGCGGCACGCCGGCGGCGGATCACCGGCGACGTGCGGAACACGCGGTCCCACAGCGGGGACGTCACGCCGAAGCCGCGGTCCGACTGCTGGAAGTGATGGCGGTAGTGGTAGCGGCGCAGCGCGAGGCTGAGCTTGTTGTCGGAGCGGTGGTGGTGGATGTGGTAGTGCCCCATGTCGTAGATCAGGTAGCCGAGCAGGAACCCGGCGAACGCGGGCAGTGACCACTCCGGGCCGAGCACGCCCCGGAACACGAAGTACATGATGATCGCGAGCAGGATACTGACCGCGGGCGGCATCACCAGCCGCATCGGGTCGTGCGGGTAGTCGTGGTGCACGCCGTGCATGATGAAGTGGAGCTTCCGCCCCCAGTCGTTGTCGGGCCGGAAGTGGAAGACGAACCGGTGCAGCGTGTACTCGAAGAAGGTCCAGAACGCGAGACCCGCCACGAACACGGCGATCACCGGCAGCACCGAGAGGTTCTCCGCGTTGATCGCCACCGACAGCAGGAACGAGATCACCGGCACGTAGATCAGCGGCGGCACGATCGGGTGCACCCGCGACCCCCACTCGAGGATCGGGTTGTCGAACATCCGCGGCGAGATCTCCTCAGGCGCTTTACCCGTGGATTCCCGCGGCAGCTTGGCCGTCTGGGTGCTCACAGTCCCAATATAGACCAAGGCGGAGAGCCATTCGAGCCGGGTCTTGACGCGGGCAGTGCGTCCCAAGAGACTGCCCACTCATAAGGCGAACGAGGTCCTCCTGGACGGACCCGCTGGGCCTCCTACAGAGGAGGGCATCCATGGTTCTGCGTCGCAAGACGGCTGTCGCGGCAGTCGTGCTGGGAGCCGGAGTGATCGCAACGGTCGGGCTGACCGCCGCTGCACAAGCGGGCCATCTCAGGCCGAAGGCTGCGACTCCGGTGCGCGAGGCGCTGATCCCCGGACACACGCAGTGCGTCTCGCCGAACCGCACGCACGGTGCACCGCTCGCGTTTCCGTCGTGCAACCCGCCAGTCGGGACATACGGGCCGAATCTGACCACCGGCACGCCAGACCAGAACGGCTTGCCGGCCAACATGAACGCCGGGGTGAGGCTGCAGATGATCCTGTCGCCGCCCGACATGCTGCTGCAGGCCGTGATGAACGACCAGTACTGCCAGCCGGCGTTCGGGGGGCCGTGCACGAGCACGGGCGAGTCCCTGCGCGACTATGTGGGCGGCCTGAACGTGGACATCCGCTTCCGGCTGACAGATCACTGGAACGGCGCGAGCGGGACCGAGCCGGCGACCATGGTGGACATCCCGATTCCTTGGCCGGTTTCGTGCGTGGCCGTCGGGCCCGGCACGCCGGGTGGCCAGTGCGTCTCGTCGACGTCGATGAACGCGCTCGTCCCCGGCTCGATCATCTCGGGCAAGCGGATGAGCTGGGAGATCCTGAGCCTCGTGGTGCAGGACGGCGGCTCGGACGGCAACCCCGCGACCACACCGAACGACCTGTGGCTGGTGCGGGGGCTGTTCCAGCCGTAGAACGAAGCCTTGCGGCGGGGGCCCGGCACGAACGGGCCCCCGCTCGCCGGGCTACGATCCGTCGCGTGACGCCGAAGCCCCCTCCACCCGTGCGCAAGGACCGCCGCCGGGTGCAGCGCAACTCGATCCCGCTGGCGGTGCACGTGCTGCTCGAGTACGGCGTCGGGGTCCTCACGATCCTCTCGCCGTTCCTCTTCTCGTTCGACGACGATGCGGCGAAGATCGTGGCGGTCCTGATCGGTGCGGGCATCGTCGTGCTGGCCGTGGTGAGTGATGCGCCGACCGGGCTCGCGCGGACGCTGCCGAACGCGTCGCACGTCGTGATCGACTACGTGCTCGGACTGCTGCTGATCGTGGCGCCGTTCGTGTTCGGGTTCTCCGGTGACGACACGGCAGCGACGGCCTACTTCATCGCGCTGGGCGTCGGCTACGTGGTGCTCGCCGTGTTGACGCGCTATCAGGACGTGAAGCCGGCTTGAGCGGGCCTGCGCTCGACCCGCGGATCGCGGGCGGGTTGGAGGCGCAGCTGCGGTCGCTGCGCGCGCGGGAGGCGGCGGGGGAGCGCCGGGTGGGGTGGAAGATCGCGCTCAACGATCCGCGCGTGCAGCGGGCGCTCGGGATCACGCGCCCCGTGATCGGCTACCTCGCCTCCGGCACGCAGGTCAGCGCCGGCACCGCGCATTCGCTCGCGGGCGCGACCGGGCCGGCCGTCGAGCCCGAGATCGCGGTGCACGTCGGCGAGGACAGCACGGTGGCGGGGCTCGGCGCGGCGCTCGAGGTGATCGACGTCGACATGCCGTTCGACGACCTCGAGCGGGTGCTGTCCGGCAATGTCTTCCACCGTGCGGTGGTCCTGGGGCCCGCGCAGGAAGGGGCCGCGAGCGTGGATGGCCTCGCCGCGCGCTTCCGGTGCCCGGGGGAGGAGGTACATGAGATCGACGTGGCGGCGGCGGGCATGCCGCCCGCTGAGGTGATCGCACTGGTGTCCGGCTATCTGGACGCCGTGGGGGAGTCCCTGCGCGCGGGCGAGGTGATCATCGCCGGCTCTCTCATGACGGCGGTGCCGGCCGCGGCGGGTGAGCGCTTCGAGCTCGAGGTCGAGCGTCTGGGCGGCGTCGCGCTGGAGCTCACGGCGGCTTGACGAGGCCCCGGCGGCCGCGCGGCTATGCTGCGCGCGGCGGAGCCATGGGCCTACCCGAGAGGAAGGAGCAGCCTTGTCAGAAGCCACCGACAGGACCAAGACGGAGGTCAGCGCCGAGGCCGCGCAGCAGACCGGCGAGCAGAAGACCCGCGCGCCGGGTCCCGGGAAGGTGGCCCGCACCTACTTCGACGCGGTGGCGGCCCGCGACATCGACGCGATGGCCGCGTGCTGGAAGGCGGGCGGCATCGAGAACATCGCGCCGCTCGGCCGCCCGCTCTCGGTTCCGGGCGAGATGCGCGCCTTCTTCGAGGAGACCTTCGCCGCGATGCCGGACATGCGCTTCGAGGTGCTGGACGTGGTCGCGGCGCGCAACCAGGCCGCGGTGCGCTGGCACGCGACCGGCACGTTCTGCGGCGGCCCGTTCCAGGGCATCGAGCCCACGGGCGCGCGGGTGGAGCTCGAGGGCATCGACCTGCTGACCGTCGAGGACGGCCAGATCGTCCGCAACGACGCCTACTACGACAGCGGGGCGTTTGCGCGTGCGGTCGGCCTGCTCCCGCCGCAGCAGAGCACGACCGAGCGTCGCATGGCGGCGGCCTTCAACACGCGCACGCGGCTGCTGCGGCCCTTCGTCCAGCCGGCGGTCAGCCAGGTCGCCGAGGACGTGTGGCTCGTGCGGGGGGGCTTCCCGCAGAAGGTCATGAACGTGTACCTGATCGAGGACGACGGGCAGGTGACGGTGTTCGACGCCGGGATCCGGTCGATGGTCCGGGGGATCGGGTCGGTGGCCGCCGGACTGGGGGGCATCAAGCGCATCGTCCTCGGCCATGGCCACCCCGATCACCGGGGCGCGGCCCCGGGCCTGGGTGCACCCGTCTACTGCCACCCCGACAACCGCGCCGACACGGAGGGCGACGGGGGCGAGCATTACTTCCGCATCTCGGAGCTCGACTGGTACGCGCGACCCGTGTTCCCGCGGATGCTCGGCATTTGGGACGGCGGCCCGGTGAAGGTCGAAGGGACCGTGTCCGAGGGCGACGACATCGCCGGCTTCAAGGTGATCGACCTGCCCGGCCATGCGCCGGGACAGATCGGCCTGTGGCGCGAGGACGACCGGCTGGCGCTCACCAGCGACTGCTTCTACACCCTGAACCCGCAGACCGGGCAGAAGGGAGCGGCCCGCATCCCGCACCCCGCGTTCAACTGGGACACGGACAAGGCGCGCGCGAGCATCCGCAAGCTCGCGGAGCTGGAGCCGGCCGCCGCCTGGCCCGGGCATGCCGACCCGCTCAAGGGCGACGTGCGCGGGCAGCTCGAGCAGGCGCTCGCGGGCTGAGCCGCAGGCGCGGCCCGCCCCCCAACCGGGTAGGTACGGAGGAGGTCGCGCGGACGGCGAACTTCCCCCCGTGCGTTCCGACAGGTGGAACTCAGGAGGGAAAGTTGGCGCCCGCGACCTCCCAAGTGCCCGGGGTGGGAGTCGAACCCACAAGTCCGTGAGGACAGCGGGTTTTAAGCCCGCCCTGTATAGCCAGTTCCAGCACCCGGGCCACGCAGACTGTAGCGCCGCGAAACCCCAGCAAGGCGCCGAAATCGAGGCTGCGCGGGCGGACCCGCTCAACCGGCAGATCGCAACTCCCCCGCTGCTACGGTGTTTCCCGGTCTGAGCAGGCTTCGCGAACCGCTCCGACCAGTCACGCGTGACGACCACCACTGCCACCAAGACGTCTCGATCCGTCCTGCTGGGCGGCCGCTCCCCGCTTCTGCGCCTGCAGTCGGACGAGCGCCTGATCGCGCTCCTGCGCACCGGCAACGACGCCGCATTCGAGGTCCTCTTCGGCCGCTATCGGACCCGGCTCCTCGGGTTCTGCCGGCACATGCTCGGCTCCCGCGAGGACGCGGAGGATGTGCTGCAGGAGGTCTTCGCGAACGCCTACAACGCGATCCTTGCCGACCAGCGCGAGATCAACGTGCGGCCATGGCTCTACCGGATCGCGCGCAACCGCTGCCTGAACCACCTGCGCCGCCCGACCGCCGATGCGAGCGACACGATGGACGAGCACATGGATGCGCACGGTCGCAGCACGGCGGACGTGGTGCACCGCCGCGCCGATGTCCGGCATCTGCTCGAGGACGTCCAGAAGCTCGCGGAGTCGCAGCGCACCGCGCTCCTCCTGCGGGAGATCGACGCCCTCTCGTACGACCAGATCGCCGAGGCGATGGAGACCACCATCCCGAGCGTCAAGTCGCTGCTCGTGCGGGCGCGGATGTCGCTGGCGGAGGCCGCGGAGGCGCGTCAGCTCAGCTGCGACGACGTCCGGCTCCAGCTGGCGGAGGTCTCCGAGGGGCTGAAGAAGGCCTCGCCCGCACTGCGCAGGCACGTGCGCGAGTGCGAGGAGTGCCGCGACTATCGCACCCAGCTGCGCAAGACCACCACCGCGATGGCGCTCGCCTTCCCCATCGGCCCACTGCTGATCTTGAAGAAGCTTGCCCTGGTGAAGCTGGGAGGCGCAGCGCTCGCCGGAGGCGGTGGCGGAGCCGCGGGCGGCACGGCCGCGACCGGCGCGTGCGGCGCCACGGGCGCCGTCACAGCCGCATCCGGCGCGGCCACCGGCGTCGCGGGCACCGCGGCCGCCGGCGGCGCAGCCGGCAGCCTGGCCGGAGCCGGCGGGCTCGGTATCGGCGCGGTCGCCTCCAAGGCGGTCGCGGGCGTTGCCGTCACCGCGGTGATCGCCGGAGGCGCGGTGGAGGCGAAGCGCGTCGCGGCGCCGGACCCGGTCAAGCCCGCCGCGACCGCCCCGGCCAAGGTGCAGCAGGCGCCCGCGGTCAACCCGACCGGCGGCGCGTCGCTCAACGGTGCCCCGGCAGAGCTGACCGAGCCGGCCCAGGCCCCGGCCGAGAAGCCCGCGGAGGCGAGCACCGCGGACCCGAAGGCCGCGGCACCCGAGGTCGGCACCACAGGCGACGCCGGCGCGGTGGCCGGGGAGGACGGGGAGACGCCTGCTCCCACCGAGGAGCCCCCGCCCGTCACCGGCAGCGACGCCGATGCGCAAACCGAGACCGGCGGCGCATCGGTGCCCGCCACTCCCCTCCCGCCCAAGCCGCAGGGCACGACCGGCGCCACCGGCAGCTCCGCGGCGACCGGGGCGACCGGCAGCGCCGCCCAGATCCCCTAGGCCGGGCCGCTAGCTCCCGAAGCGGAAGCTGCGAAACGGCTTCTGCAGGATCCCTTCGTCCCCGACCCGCGTGGGGGAGTCCGGCTCGTCCAGGGTCGTGGCGAGCATCGTGATCATCAGCCCGCGCGTGGGATTCTGCCCCGGCGGGTGCTCCTGCTCGGGCTCCTCGTAGTCATACGGCTCCGGCAGCACGACGATGCGGCCGAAGAGCTGCCGCGGGTCGCCGCCGCCCGCGCGGGCAAGCCGGGCCGTGAACGCGAACTGGTAGCCCTCGACCTCGTTCACACGCGCGCGCCCCTCGAACTGGAGCCGGAAGTGGTCGTAGCGCCGGGCCGCCTGGCGCTGGAGGTCGGTCGCCACCAGCGGCAGGTATCCGGCGATGAAGCCTTCCCGGCGCTCCAGGCGAAACGGCGACACGGTGATGCTCCCGACGAGCTCGCCGTCGCGCCTGCGCTCGGCGCGCACATAGGCGCCGTCGGGCTTCGACAGCTCGAGCTTCCGGGAGTGGTCGAAGTGGAACTCGATCGGGTTGAGGCCGCGTTCGCGCGCGTCGGCCTCCGTCTGCTGGTAGCTGCCGTCCGCCGCTTCGCTGCGGATCACCAGCGCCACGATGCCGGCCAGCAGGAGCAGCACCGCCGCTCCCATGGCGAGCCGCTGCCACGGCGGCCGGGCACGCAGCCACGGGCGCACGATCTCGGGAAGTGAGGGACCGTAGTCGGGCTCGGCGGGAGCGCTGGGCGGCGCGCCCGTCACAGCTTGACGATCACGATCACCGCGGAGATGAGGACGCAGATGATGATCAGGATCTGCACGGCGATCCAGAACGGAGGTATCGGCGGACGGTCCATGGCCGGGGGTTGGAAGGGTAACGGGAGCGGCGCGGAGCGCGGCCGGATTGCAGGACCGCCCGCATCTCTGCCGCGAGTGTCACAGAACACTTATGATCCGCCCGCTTTCGCACCTTTGCACCTGATTCCTCGGAGGAGGGGAGATGTTCTCTCGCATCGTGGTCGGAACGGACGGCTCGGAGACCGCCAGGGAAGCCGTGCGCCAGGCGACCGAGCTGGCCAAGCAGACCGGCGCGACGCTCGAGATCGTGAGCGCCTACGACCCGGTGCCCGCATCGCGGCTGCGGGAGGAGCGCCTCGAGGCGCCCGCCGACATCGAGCACACCGTGAGCCCCAGCGAGGACGTCGACGCCACGCTCGCGGAGGCTGCCAAGGAAGCCGAGGACGCCGGCGTCAAGGTGCGCACCTACGCGCGCCAGGGTGAGCCGGCGGACGTGATCCTCGATGTCGCCGACGAGGAGAAAGCCGACCTGATCGTGGTCGGCAACAAGGGGATGACGGGGGCCAAGCGCTTCCTGCTGGGGAGCGTCCCCAACAAGGTCTCGCACCACGCGCCGAGCTCGGTGCTGATCATTCGAACGACTTAGTCGTCCGCCCGGCCGCCGCGCACCACCCAGGTGAGAGCGCCCAGGGTCGTACAGCGACCCCATCTGCTCTCACCTGATCTCTTCCCGGCGGGCCTTCGCGCTATGGCGTGGCCGGCGGCGGCGCGGGGGGCGTCGTGGCGGCCGCGGAGTTCAGCAGGCCCCACCCGTAGAGCTGGTCGTAGCCGGGCGTCCCCAGGTCGCGGGCGGTCGTCTCGAGCCGCGACTTGATCGCTTCCGGTGACGGACGCTCGCCGAGCGTGCGCGCGCCGAGCAGCAGCGCGATCGTCCCGCTCACGTGCGGCACCGCCATCGAGGTGCCCTCGTAGCCGCTCGGCAGGCCGAACCTGCGCGGGCTCACTCCGCGGAACGTGAACTGGTACACGTCGCGCCCCGGGTCCTCGAGCGGCCTGCAGTTGGCGTCCGTGTCGATGAACGCGTCCGCGCCGCCGCCGGGCGCCACCAGGTCGAGGCCGTTGCCGGAGTTGGAGTAGTCGGCGACGCAGCCGTGCTCGGTCGTGGCGCCGACCGCGATCACCTGGCGCGCGCGGGCCGGGTAGGCGATGCGGGTCTCCTCGGTGTTGCCCGCCGCCGCGACCATCACGGCGCCCCGGCGGTGGGCGTAGCGCACGGCGGAGAGCACGTCCGGGATTTCCGACGACGTGAGGCCGATGTCGAACTCGAAGCTCATGTTGATCACGCGCGCGCCGCGGCGCGCGGCGAACCGGATGCCGCGGGCGATCGTGGCGACGTCGCCCTTGCCCTCGAAGTCGAGCACCCGCACGGGCATGATGCGCGAGCGGTAAGCGACCCCTGTGAGACCGATGCCGTTGTTGGTGGCCTGCGCGATCACTCCCGTGACGAAGGTGCCGTGGCCGTTGCGGTCGTAGGGGAGGCGGTTGTCGCGCACGAAGTCATAGCCGCCCACGAAGCGCGCGCGGTCGAGGTCCGGCGCGAGCAGGTAGCGGCGGTCCGGCGACGTGCGGTACGCAACACCGGTGTCGAGCACGGCAACCTTCACCCCGCCGCCGCCGGAGTTGCCGGCGACGATCGCGTTCTCCCATGCGGCGCCCACGTTGATCCCGAACGGTCCCGTGAAGTTCCACTGCAGCGTGGCCCATCCTCCGGGCCCGGCCTTGCCGGGGTCGTTGGGCGCGAAGACCGTCGCCTTGGCGACGTAGTTGGGGACGGCGTGGACCACGCTGTCCTGGCGCTCCAGCGCGCTGGCCGCCGCCTGTACGGAGCTGCCGAGCACGGTCACCCGCTCGGTGCGGGCGTCGACGGCGGAGGCGGTCCGGACCCCGGCCGCCTGGCGCGCCGCGGCGCGCGTGGCGTCGGAGGAGCCTGCGCGGTACTTGACCACCAGCTCACCGGGGACGTGCGGGGCTGCGGCCGCAGGCAACGCTGCAACCAGACAGACGAAGACGGCCACGAGTGCCGTCAGCAGGCCAAAATATTTCGATTCAGCCACGATTCCCGGAAGACGTTTGATGGTACCGGCCGGCATCTGTCAGAAAACGCCGCCAGAGGGAGAAGTATCGGTGACCAGGAGTGAGCCGGCCATAGAAATCGACATCTGGGCCGCAAGCACCGCCGGAGGGCGGCCGTGAAGGTGTGCGTGACCGGGGCGACGGGCTTCCTCGGCGCCCACGTCGCCGCGCAGCTGGCCGCGCGCGGGGACGAGGTCCGGGTGACCGTGCGCGACTCCCGCCGGCTCGAGGCGCTGGCCGGGCTCGACGTCGAGGTGGTGGCCGCCGACGTGCTCGACCGGCGCTCCATGCGCCGCGCGCTGGACGGCATCGAGATGCTGTTCCACACAGCCGGCATGGTCGCGTCGCGGCCCCGGCGGCAGGTGTGGCGCGTGAACGCCGTCGGGCCGCGAATCGCGGTCGAAACCGCGGCGGCATGCGGGGTCAGGCGCGTCGTCGTCACGTCCAGCGTGGCGTCGATCGGCCCGGCCACGGGCGACCGTCCGGTCACCGAGCGCAACCCTTATCCCGAGGGCGGCACGGGACTGCTCTATACGGACTCGAAGTTCGAGGGCGAGCGCGGTGCGCTGTCGGCCGGGGAGCGGTTGGGCACGGAAGTCGTCTCCGTGTGTCCCTCGTACGTGCTCGGCCCGGCGCTCAACCGGCAGCGCCCCGGCGAGACGTCGACGCGGATCGTGGCCAACTACCTCCGCGGCCGGCTCCCGGCGATCGTCGACGCATATACGAACATCGTCGACGTCGAGGACGTCGCCGCCGGGCACCTCCTGGCGGGCGCCCGCGGGCGACCTGGCGAGCGCTACATCCTCGGCGGCGAGAACCTGCCCTGGTCCGACGTGATCGAGCGGATCGCCCGCATCTCAGGCGTGCGCTATCCCGTGTTGGTGCTGCCGCCCGAGATCGCCGGCGTCGCCGATGCGCTGAAGCGTGCGGGCGTCCCGTTCGGATTGCTGGAGGGCATCCGGCTGATGGCCCCGAACTGGCGGTACTCCTCGGCCCGGGCGAGGCGCGAGCTGGGCTACCGCCCGCGCCGCATCAACGAGACCCTCGAGCGCACGGTGCGCTGGTACCAGGAGCTGATCGAGGACGATCGGCTGGGCGCGGTCACGAGCCGGTCGTTCGACCGCATGTCGGCCGGCGTGCGGGCAGCCGACCGGCTCGGGCTCCTGCTGCCGTTGCGCGCGGCCGGGCAGCTCGCGGGCCGCCGGACGGTGCTCTGACGAGCGTGGATCGCTTCTTCCCCCGCGACGAGTACTACATGCGGCTCGCGCTGCGCGAGGCCGAGCGCGCGCTGGAGCACGACGACGTCCCGATCGGCGCCGTGATCGTGCGCGAAGGCGAGGTACTGGCCGCCGCGTGCAACGAGCGCGAGCTGCGTAACGACCCGACGGCGCACGCGGAGGTCCTGGTGCTGCGCGAAGCCGGCCAGAAGCTGGGCGGCTGGCGCCTGCCCGGCGTCGTCCTCTACGTGACGATCGAGCCGTGCGCGATGTGTGCCGGCGCGATCGGCTGGGCGCGCGTGCCGCGCGTCGTGTACGGAGCGCCCGACCCGAAGGCGGGTGCGGCGGGCAGCGTGCTGGACGTGCTCGGCGAGCCGCGCCTCAACTGGCGGCCGGAGGTCGCCGGGGGATTGCTCGCCGACGAGTGCGCCGTGCTGCTGACGGATTTCTTCGGCTCACGGCGGTAGGTCGCGAACGGGTGCGCCCAAGCGAACTTTGGCGAATTGCGTGCACCCCCTGCACGGGATTCGACAAAGTTCAGGGTCGCGGGAACGCCGGCGGCGCCGAACCGTCGCCGACGATCTCAGCGAACGTCACGGCTTCGGCCGCGGGAAGTTGCTGGCGTTGAACGCGTCCCAGCCGCGATCGGGCAGCACCGTGTGGATGCCCATGATCATCCGCGCGGACGGCGTCACGGGATAGCGCGTGCGGGGCCGCCGCCGCGTGATCGCCTTCTCGATCTTGCGTGCGACGGTCTCCGGGCCGCCGCCGAGCTTCGACAACGGACCGTCGTACGCGCCAGCGGTCGTCGCGGCGACTGCCGCGTTGAAATCGGCATACGGCCCGTTGTCGGTCGTGCCGCGCTCGATGCTGTTGACCGCGGCTTCGCCGAACTGCGTGCGGATCAACCCGGGCTCGATCACGATCACGTCGACGCCGAAACCGCGGACCTCGAAGCGCATCGCGTCGCTGAGCGCCTCGACGGCGTGCTTGGTCGCGTGGTAGATCCCGCCGCCGGGGAACGTCATCTTGCCGCCCATCGAGCTGACGTTCACGACCTTGCCCCAGCGCTGCCCGCGCATGCCGGGCAGCGCCAGCTGGCACATGCGGATCAGGCCGATCACGTTCGTCTCGAACTGCGCGCGCACGTCGTCGAGGTTCACGCTCTCGACCGCGCCGCTCTGGCTGTAGCCGGCGTTGTTGACGAGCACGCCGACCGCGCCCTCGGCCGCCTCCACCTGGCCGACCGCGGTGCGCATCGACTCCTCGTCGGTCACGTCGAGCGCGAGGGTCTTGCAGCCCTTGTCTTGCAGGTCCGCGATCGTCTCGGGCCGCCGCGCGGTCGCGTAGACCATCCAGCCCTTCGCCGCGAGATGCTCGGCGGTCGCACGCCCGATGCCCGTCGAGCAGCCCGTGATCAGCACCGCTCTGGATACATCCGCCATCGTCCCCTCCAATCGGATCTATGCCGAGCGGTCAGCATAGATGCCTGAGTGCGGAGCTCAGAGCCGGAGGTACATGAGATGGAGGCCCACGTAGCCGTCCGTGGGATGCCGGAACGCTTCGGGAATCGTCGCCAGCACCTCGAAGCCGACTGAGCGGTAGAGCGCCACCGCGCGGACGTTCGACTCGGGCACCGCGTTGAACTGCATCGCGCGGTAACCCTGGTCGCGCGCCCACTGCACCGCGTGCTCGCACAGCGCGCGCCCGAAGCCTTTCCCTTGGTGGGCGGGGTCGACCATGAAGTTCCCGCTCGCCACGTGTGCCCCCGGACCGCCATGGTTGGGGTGCACGTTGGATGAGCCAACGACCGTCCCGTCCTCGTCGACGGCGACGAAGACGCGGCTGGGGGAGGCAAGGAACCACGTTTCTCGCCCTTCCGCCTCGTCCATCGCCACGTCGTAGGAGAACGTGTCCCCTGCGGCGACGATGCCGCGCATGAAGGACCAGATCGCGGGCCAATCCTCCGGTGTCGCCTCACGGACGATCATCCGCCGTGGAGTGTGCCGGAGGACGCCAGATGCCGCCGCTAAGGTTTGCCCCTGCCGTACCCCGGAGGGGTGCCGGAGTGGTTGAACGGGGCGGTCTCGAAAACCGTTGTGCGCGCAAGTGCACCGAGAGTTCGAATCTCTCCCCCTCCGCTCTAGGGAGCGGGAACCTGGCTCCGAAAGCGGGTTCCCGCTCCTGCCGACCGAACACGTGATCGCCGCGCTGGGGGGACTGGTCGAGCCGGGGCGTGCCGCGGTCTTGATGCAAAGCACAACCCTCTGCCGCTCTGAGCCCTAAAAGGCTAGGGCGCGGCTGGCGCCCCAGATCGCACCTGGCCCTGTCCGCACAACTGCGTAGTCGCCGAGTCGGGAAAGTCCTCTACCAAGGGGGAGGGGGGAGTGGTCGAGCCGGGGCGTGCCGAGGTCTTGATGCAAAGGTCGCGAAAGCCATGACCGTGCCGAACCCGGGACCCGTCAGCCGGGGCCGAATATCGCGGCGAGATCCTGCTTGTCGCCGCGGAGATCGCCCGCGGAGATCGCCTGCTCGACCGTCAGCATGCCTGACGCCAGGCCCATCACCACCGAGGGTTCTGCGCGAAGCACGGTCTCGGGTTGCCCGTCGGCGTCGAGCGCGACGTGGGTACCCGTTTCGTCGACGCGCACCGTGAGGGTCGTGCCGTCGACCTCCACGCCGACGGTCGCCGGAACCTTGGTTCGCTTGCCGTCCAGCAGCGACTCGAGCGCCACCACCAACCAATGAGTTCGGAAGCGATCGCCACGCGGGCCGGAAACCATGAGCGGCGTGCTCCAGTTCACCAGCGCAGCGATCGGACCGCGAAGTTCGCTTCCCCAGGGCGTGAGCGCGTAGGCGACGCCATTGCTGCTGGTGTCGAGCTGGCGCCGGACCACGCCCGCTTCTTCCAGCTCGCGTAGGCGATCGGCCAGCAGGTTGGTGGAGATCCCGGGCAGGCCGGCCTGGAGTTGCCCGTAACGGGCCGGGCCCCCGAGCAACTCGCGCACGATGAGCAGGCTCCACCGGCTGCTCACGACGTCGAGCGCCCGCGCCAAGCCGCAGTACTGGCCATACGACCGGCTGGTCACCACTATCTCCTCTCGATCTCGATGTCGTCGAAGTTGAGCGCCAGGAGGGTCGGACGGGCGAGAACTCGGCCGCCGGGGCCCCGCGGGAACACGTGCCGTCGGGTGGGGAAGATGAGTCCGTCGAACTGGCGGTGTTGGTCGCAGTAGAGGGCGGCTTTGGCCCAGCTGCCTACGGGTTCGGCGACGAAGTCGTGGCGGCGGAGCAGGCCGTCGCCGTCGACGTAGAAGGTCTGGCGCGGGCAGTGTGTGTGGAGCCCCGGCGGGAAGCGCACCTCAAGCCGCCGCCACGTTTCGCCGCGCTCCTGCCACGTCTTGCCTTCGTGGACCTCGACGCCTTCGCGGGTGAGGATGAGGGGTGCGGTCAGGTAGTTCCAAGAGGCGTATCCGGCGAAGTAGGCGACGTCGAGTGGGTCCCAGTGGACGTTGCGGCGGATTCCGCTCAGCCCGAAGAAGGCCGAACGTGGGTCGGTTCGGGTGTCGAGTTGTTCGCCGGCGTGGGTTTCGATCCGCACGTCGCCCCGGTCGAACACCGCGCGCTTGCCGGCTTGCGGGAAGTCATGGAGGACGGTGTGCTGCTCGGCGACTTGGACCTGAAAGGTGAAGTTCGCCAGCTTGTCGCCGGGGAAGCGCTTAGGCAGCAGGCCGCCCAAGCGTCCCTGTGCGGTGATCGCTGAAACGGACTGCCAGCGTTCAGTGCCGCCGTGTGCGGTGAGGACTTCGTGGAGTAGTTCGTTCATGTAGCTCGGCTCTGCTGCTTGACTTTTGCTTGTAGACTTAAAAATAACGTGTATTCTTGAGTATAACTAGGAGTAAGGAGGGCCGGGACATGGCGACTACGCAATCTGTAGGCGAACGTCCGGCGTGGGTGGACGACGAGTTGTTCCCGTTCGAAAGCCGTTTCGTGGAGCTGGACGGGAACGTCGTGCACTACGTCGACGAGGGTTCGGGGCCGATCCTGCTGATGCTGCACGGCAATCCGGTCTGGTCGTTCGTCTACCGCGAAGTGATCGCCGCCCTGCGGGACCGGTTCCGGTGCATCGCCCTGGACTTCCCCGGGTTCGGCCTGTCCGCCGGCGCCCCCGGCTATCGGTACCTGGCCCAGGACCACGCCGCGCTGCTCGTGTCCTTTCTCGACCGCCTGGACCTCTCGCAACTGACCCTGGTCGGCCACAACTGGGGCGGCCCGTTCGGCCTGTACGCCGCCCAGCAACGGCCCGAGAAGTTCGAACGCCTCATCCTGACCAACACCTGGGCATGGCCGTTGAACGGCGACCTGACCAGCGAAGTGTTCTCCCGCGGCATGGGGGGATCGGTCGGACGCGCGCTGATCAGGCGGTTCAACCTGTTCGTCAACTACTTCATCCCCTCAGCGCACAAGCGCCGGAAGCTGTCCGAAGCCGAAATGGCGCACTATCGCGAGGCAATGCCCACGCCAGAGCGTCGCCACCCCTGCGCCGCACTTCCCGGCGAAATCATCGGCGCTCGCGAGTTCTTCACCGATCTCGCGGACCAGCTCAGCGCACTCGAGAAGTTGCCTACGCTGATCGTGTGGGCCGACGCGGATCCGATCTTCAACGACAAGTACCGTGAGCGCTGGGAAGCGACCTTCCCCAACCACACCACGAAGGTGCTCCATGGAGTCGGCCACTTCCTGCAATCCGACGCACCAGCGGAGTTCAGCGGAGCCATCGAGACTTGGTGGGCCGAACTGGCCGGTGATGCCGGCACGGCCTCATAGTGGCCACAGCCCTACGACGGGCCCGCTCCTGTATCCGAACGACATCCCGTCCACCTCCTCGATCGCGGCGATGTCAAGTTCCGCGACGATGGAGGAAGCCTCTCGCCTTGTCACAAAGGTGGTCACTGCAATGCGTCCACGACCGTCCGGAGGTGCCACCCTCTGGACGAAGAGGAGATGCCGGATGCTGCGCGCCATCACTCCTGCTTCGCGCGAGGAGGAGGAGGAGCGCGATTGCTGGCTGGCGCGCATACGGGCGCGCACCGACACTCGCGTAGCCTATTTGCAGGCAAATACCGAAATCCGCGGCGACCTCGAAAACCGTTGTGCGCGCAAGCGCACCGAGAGTTCGAATCTCTCCCCCTCCGCTCAAGTTGTGTTCACAGCCCGGATAGTGTTTAATGGTCGTGTTAATTAACCGGACCGTTACGTGCCAACCGACCATCTCAGCCTGACGTTCTCTGCCCTCGCGGATCCGACGCGCCGCTCGATCCTGACGCGCCTCGCCGAGGGCGAGGCGACCGTCAACGAGCGGGCCGAGCCGTTCGCCATGAGCCTGCCGGCGATCTCGCGTCACCTCAAGGTGCTCGAGCGCGCCGGACTGATCGCCCGCAGCCGGGAGGCGCAGTGGCGGCCGAGCCGGATGCAGGCCGAGCCACTCGACCAGGCGGTCGATTGGATGCAGTCACGCAAGCAGACTTGGGAGGCCCG
>DASRIA010000050.1:0-7451 GCA_035650255.1 Solirubrobacterales bacterium | reverse complement strand
CCTCTACTGCTGCCTGCGGCCATGCAAGGCGTACAAGGGAGTGCGCACGCGCTTCCCCGACACCGACATCGTGATCGTGCGCGAGAACCACGAGGACCTCTACGCGGGCATCGAGTTCGAGATGGGCTCCGACGAGGCCGGGCGCCTGCGCGAGACGATCAAGGAGCTATCCGACAAGGAGATCCGCGAGGACGCCGGCATCTCGATCAAGCCCATCTCGGTGTTCGGGACGCAGCGGATCGTGCGTTCGGCGTTCGACTACGCAAAGGCCAACGGCCGCCGCAAGGTGACCGCTGCGCACAAGGCGAACATCATGAAGTTCTCCGACGGGCTCTTCCTGCGCACGGCCGAGGAGGTCGCCCGGGAATATCCGGACATGGAGTTCGAGGACCGCATCATCGACAACCTGTGCAACCAGCTCGTCGCGCGGCCGGAGGAGTACGACACGATCGTCCTGCCGAACCTCTATGGGGACATCGTCTCCGACCTCGGCGCGGGGATGATCGGCGGACTCGGGATGGCGCCGGGCGGGAACATCGGTGACGAGTACGCCGTGTTCGAAGCGACGCATGGCTCGGCGCCGAAGTACAAGGGGATGAACAAGGTGAACCCGATGGCGCTGATGCTGAGCGGGGTGATGATGCTCCGCTACCTGCGCGAGCACGAGGCGGCGAACCGGATGGAGTCGGCGATCGCGGAGGTGATCCGCGAGGGCAAGTCGGTCACCTATGACATGAAGCCGTCACGTGACGATCCCACGGCCGTGGGCACCTCTGACGTTGCCGACGCGGTGATCGAGAAGATGCAGGCGGGCGTCACCGCGTAGCGTCTGAGCCGGGAGTAATAGGGGTCGGCCCCGAGCGGGTCGTTTCACCCATGGGGCGCGACGCCTGTCACGACAGCGCCCGGTCCTACTTGGCGTGAAAGCCGCTGCCGCGGCGGCTCACCTTGCGGTCCTTGAGCAACTCCTGCGTGACCCTGTACAGGTAGTTCTGGCGGATGCCCATGCGGTCGGCGATGTCGGTGACCGTGATGCCCGGGTTCTGCCTGATCAGCTCGAGCGCCTGCTCGCGCCGCGTGCCGCCACGCCTGCGCCGCCGGGTCGTCTTCCTGCGTGATGTGGTGGTCTTCCTGCCGCTGCCGGGCGGCCGGCCCGGACCGCGCCGGCTCGGCGGGCGCCCCGGACCGCGCCTTCCGTCGGCCGGCTTCACACCTGCGAGCGCGTCACGCGCTTCGAGCAGCGTCAGATACTCTTCGTGCGCCGGCTGCAGCTCCTTCAGCCGCGCCTCGATCTGTTGGCGCTGCTTTGTCAAGAAGTCGGTACGGGGCGGCATGGTGTCACCTCAGCAGTTGTGTGTATCCAAAGTAGGTGCACAACCCTTTCACATCTATTTAGCGCCTGTCACTAGAAAGTGAGGAGTCAACACGATGAGACGCAAGATCACAGTGGTAGGAGCCGGGAATGTCGGTGCCACCACTGCACAGCGATTGGCTGAGCGTGACTACGCGGACGTAGTGCTCGTCGACATCGTGGAGGGCATGCCGCAGGGCAAGGCGCTCGACCTCAACCAGGCCGGCCCCGTGGTGGGCTACGAGCCGAACGTCGTCGGCACGAACGGATACGAGGAGACGTCCGGCTCGGACATCGTCGTGATCACCTCCGGCCTGCCGCGCAAGCCCGGCATGAGCCGCGACGACCTGCTGGCCGCCAACCGCGACATCGTCGGCGGAGTGACCCGCGAGGTCTCCGAGCGCTCGCCGGACTCGATCATCATCTGTGTCACCAATCCGCTCGACGCGATGTGCCACGTCACCCTCGACGTGTCCGGCTTCCCCCGGCAGCGCGTGGTCGGCATGGCCGGGATCCTCGACTCCGCCCGGTTTCGCACCTTCCTGGCATGGGAGCTCGGCGTCTCCGTGCGCGACGTGACGGGCTTCGTGCTCGGCGGCCACGGCGACACGATGGTGCCGATCGTCAGCTACACGAACGTCGCCGGCGTGCCCGTGTCGCAGAAGATCGACGGGAAGCGCATCGAGGAGATCGTGCAGCGCACGCGTGACGGCGGCGCCGAGGTGGTGAAGCTGCTCAAGTCCGGATCGGCGTACTACGCGCCGTCCGCGGCCGTCGTCGAGATGGTCGACTCGATCCTGCACGACCAGAAGCGCGTGCTGCCGTGCGCCGCCCTGTGTCAGGGCGAGTACGGCGTCGACGGGCTGTTCGTCGGCGTCCCTGTGAAGCTCGGCAAGGACGGGGTGGAGGAGATCGTGGAGATCGACCTGTCCGATGACGAGAAGTCGGATCTCCAGCAGTCGGCCGCCGCCGTGCGCGAGCTGGTGGACGCGATGGCGGCGCTCGGGAAGAGCTGATCCTGAGCCTGGAGCGGCTGCCCGGCACGCTCCTGCGCCTCGAGGGCGGGGCCGTCTGCGGGGCCGCGATCGCGCTGTACGTCCACGAGGGGTGCAGCGCGCTCGGCTACGGCCTCAAGTACCCGAGCGCCTTCAAGGACTCGCACCACCTGCAGCGGGTCTAGGGAGCGTTGCTCGTGACTCCCCGGGTGGTGATCGCGCGGCACCTGCCGGAGGCGGGCCGCGCGCTGCTCGCCGAGCGCTTCGACGTGGACGACGACGGCGTGAAAGACCTGGCTGCGCGGGTGCGCGGCGCGGACGCGCTGGTCGCCGACCCGACCGTGCCCGTGGACGCGGCCCTGCTCGACGCCGCCGGGAAGTCACTGAAGGTCGTCGCGAACTTCGCGGTCGGCTACGACAACATCGACCTCGCCGCCTGCCGTGAGCGCGGCGTGCTCGTGACCAACACGCCCGACGTGCTCACCAACGCGACCGCGGAGCTGGCGGTGGCGCTGATGCTGTCGGCCGCGCGGCGCGCCGGCGAGGCGGAGCGCATGGTCCGGGCACACCGATGGGAAGGCTGGCATCCGGGACAGCTGCTCGGGCGCGAGCTGTCGGGCAGCACGGTCGGCATCGTCGGCCTGGGCCGGATCGGCACCCGCGTGGCCGAGCTGCTCCAGGGTTTCGGCATCACGCTGCTGTACGCGGCGCGTTCGCGGCACGCCGAGCAGGAGGCGCGGCTGGGCGCGGCGCACACCGATCTCGATTCGCTGCTGGAGCGCTCCGACTTCGTCACGCTGCACGTGCCGCTCACCGCCGAGACGCATCACCTGATCGACGACCGGGCGCTGCGGCGCATGCAGCCCGGCGCGGTGCTGGTGAACACCTCGCGCGGTGCGCTGGTCGACTCGGTCGCCCTGGCGCGCGCCCTGCGCGACGGCGCGCTCTTCGCCGCCGGCCTCGACGTCTACGAGCAGGAGCCCACGGTCCCGACCGAGCTGCTGGAGCTCGAGAACGCCGTGCTGCTGCCGCACATCGGCTCCGCCACGACGACGGCCCGCAGCGGGATGGCGCGCCTGGCCGCCGAGAACGTGATCGCCATCCTCGAGGGACGCGCGCCGCTCACTCCTGTGAGTTAGCCGGGGCCAGCAGCCGGCGCTCCGCGTTCGCGGCTCCGCTCGGGGCGTCGATGCGCACCAGGTCGACGGCGAGCGGCTCGAACGACGGCCGCGCCCGGAAGGTGAGGAAGGCGAGGCCGTACGGCTGGTTCTCGTGGAAGTTGCCCGCGCCGCCCCCGCCGACCGTGCCTCCGTTGACGGTCACGACCGGCCCGGACTCCTCCAGCAGCTGCTCGTGCGTGTGGCCCGTGAGGAACACCAGGGGCGCGGCCGGCGGACTGGTCTGCAGCTCTCCCAGCGCCATGGCCGCGAGCGCCGGCGAGTGCACCATCACCGCGTCGATGCGTCCCACGAGCGGGCGCAGCCAGCGCCAGAACGCGCGCTGCTGGCCCTCGGTCACGTCCGGCTCGCGCAGCGCCCGGTATCCGTCGGCGCGCCGGCGCTCGAACGGGTCGGAGTACCCGGCCACGCGGACGCCGGCCACGCGCACGACCACGTCGCCGCGGCGGCCGTCGGGCAGCAGCCGCCCGCGTTGCGTGAGCACGATTGCGCCGCGGCGGGCAAGCGAGCGCAGGAGGGTGTCGGAGTCGTGGTTGCCGGACACGAACACGAACGGCCGGCCGGCGCGCACGACCTCGCGCGTGAGGGCGGCCTCCAGCGGCACCCCGCTGGTCGTCAGGTCGCCGGCGAAGAACAGCGGCCGCCCGCGTGCGGCCCGCTCGAGCGCCGGCAGGGCCAGGAGGTTGTTGTGCAGGTCCGACGCGAGCGTCAGGCGCGGCAGCGGCCGCAGGTCGGGCCGCGCGCGCGGGATCGAGATCAGGCGCGCCAGGTTCAGCAGCTGGTCGTCGACGTCCTGGCTGATCGCGTTGGCCGACCGGGTCGCGTCCTGGGCCGCGCGCAGGGCCACCGGGATGGCGGAGCCGTTCGCGTAGTACTCGGGGTTCTCGACCGGCTCTCGCGGGGGCAGCAGCAGGGCGACCGCCGCCGCGGCCAGCGCCGCCGTGCCGGCGGCGACCCCCAGCTTGACCGCCACGCCGAAGCGCGACGTGCCCCGCAGGGCGAGCGCCACGAGGCCTCCCAGGCCGAGCGCCGCGCCGCCGACCAGCAGGACGAGCCGCCGGATGTAGGTCTCGAGCGCGTCCCGCGCCTCCAGGCGCAGGCGCTGGACGTCCACCTGTCCTCCCGCCACCCGCCCGATGGCCTGGCTCTCGATGGTCCGCGCCTCGATCTTCAGGCGGGCGGGCAGGCGCACGGCGTCGAACCGCGCGCCCCAGTCGACCAGCGGCACGTAGATGTCGAGCGCCCCCGAATGGCCCGGGTCGACGGACAGGCGCACCGTGCCGGTCGAGAGATCCTGGTCGGACCGGTAGACGCTGAGCGCGCCGATCGCTCCTGCCAGCGTCGCGAGCACGATCAGCGCGAACGGCCATGGGCGCAGCCATGAGCGGCGTGGGAGGAGCCGGCGCACGACGCTCATCTAAGCAATGCGCCCGTCGTTCCCGCTCGGTGCGGACGACGGCCCGACCGGCGCGCAGCGAAGTTTGGGCGATTTGCGCGAAGCGTACGTGTGTTCGTCTGGACAATCGTGCGGGCCTGGTCCACCATGGCGCCCGGTCACGCGATGCTTACGACTAAGGGGAGGAACGAGTGCGGCAAGCGGAGGTCCTGAGTGGTGGCGCCGGTGTCGAGCGCGCAGCGGCCAAGCCGGCTGCCCGGAACGCTCGCAAACCGCGCTGCGAGGACTGCTTCTTCCACCAGAACATGCTCTGCGCGCTCGAGGAGAAGAAGCCGTGCCCCACGTTCCGCCCGGCGCACCCCGACGGCCTCCGCCCCCCGCGCCAGCTGTCGTTCGTGTTCCGCCAGGGCCGCCGGGCCGACCCGTTCGCGTTCGAAGCTCCCTACGCCCAGACGTAGCAGCGCCGCCGCCTACACCGTCCCCGGGGGGCCCCAGTCAGGCCCGGGCTCCTCGGGGACACGGCGCGCGATCCACCGGCTCCCGACGGTGTCGGTCAGGCCGTGGGCGAGGATCGACGCCAGGATCACGAAGGACGCCGCTCCGAAGACCAGCTCGTTGTGCGGCACCGCCGAGTTGAGGACGAGTAGCGAGAACAGCATCGAGGCAACCGCCTTCGGCCCGAACCACGCGATGAAGAGCTTCACCGGCGTCGCGAGCCGGGTGCCCGCGAGAGCCACCAGCACGGCTGCGGGCCGTGCCACGAGCAGCGCGAAGGCGATCAGCGCGAACAGGGCCGCGGCGCCGTGGCCCCATTGCGTGTCGACGATCAGCGCGCCGAACAGGAAGAACGTCGCGACCTGGAACACGGCCGTGACGCTCTCGTTGAAAGTGTGGAACGCATCCGGGACGTCGTGCTCGGCCACCCCGAGCGCGACGCCGGCCACGAATGCTGCGATCAGGCCGTTGCCGAAGGTCGCGTCGGCGAGGCCGTAGGCGACCAGCGCGACCCCGAGCGCGAAGACGCCTTCGTAGTTGCGGGTGATGGCCCCGCCCGGCAGCCGGCGCAGGGCGTGTCCCGTCGAGTACGCCAGCACGAACCCGAGGAATGCCCCCCATGCCACCTCGCCGAGCAGCTCGATCGCGGACTGCGCCGCGTCCCCGCCCGGCTGGGCGAGTACGAGGAAGAAGAGCACCAGCGGCAGGGCAAGCCCGTCGTTCAGGCCCGATTCGAGGTTGAGCGTGTGCCGCACCAGGGCGGGCACGCGGCGCATCGTCACGACCGTCGACGTCACGACGGGATCGGTCGGCGACAAGACGGCACCCAGCAGGAATGCCTCCGCCCAGCTCAGCTCGGGAAACACCAGCTTCGCGCAGAGCGCCAGCAGCGTCATCGTGACCGGCATCGCGATGATCAGCGCGCGGGCGGCGGGGCCCCAGTGCCGCGCCAGCAGCTCGCGCTCCACCAGCAGACCGTCGGAGAACAGGGTCATGACCAGCGCAAGCTCGATCGCGTGCTCGACCACTTCGGAGCGGCTGTCGACGCTGACGACGTCGCTCCCGGCCAGGACCATCCCCGCCACCACGGCGAGGACCGACACGTTCAGCACGCTGGCGCGCACCCAGCCGGACAGCAGGGCGGCGGCAGCCAGCATGGCCCCCAGCAGCAGCAGCGCCTCGGAGAACCCGATGCTCATGCAAGCGCTTGTGTGACGACGGTCACACATATGTCTTCAAGGTATGTAGCCTCTAGAGAGCATGGCAAGCAGGCGCAGGTCGCCCGCCGCTCTCGGCTGCCGCTAGATGACGTATGTCTGACGGCAGTCACACATGCCTTCCTGTGCTGAGGGGCATCTACTTGGTGGGCGGGAGGATGTCGCCAAAGCTGGTGACGATCTCCTCCACCCTCAGGCCGAGGATTTGCAGGATTGGGGACGCGATCCCCTCCCCTTTGCTTCCACGCTCGCCGAACGCTATGTCGAGGGGCAGGTCGCCCTTCACATGCATCTTGGCGTTCGGGTCTTGGGTCGAGAAGGTGACCGTCAGGACCTTTGTGCCGTCTTCAAGAGGTCCCTCCTCGTACACGATGCCAACGATGGCGAATTCGTCGCCGCCAACGATGTCGAAGCTCTCAGGACCCAGGTCCTTAGCGATCAAGGCCCAGGCCGGGTGGATGCTCTGGTGCTTGTCTACGTTGGAGAGCCAGGACAACACGGAGAGGCTGTCCCACTTCACGGCGAAGGCGTCCCCAGCGCGGTACGGCTGGAACGCATCGATGCGTGTCCGGTACTGCTCCGCGACACCCCCGAGGAAACGATCTCGCGCTCCCGGCTTCCCATCTTTGGAGGGACACCAATATTCGCGTCCCGTAGTAGCAATCGGAAACTGGCTGCCGCGTCCGATCTTCTTTGCGCCGCTCAACAAGACAAGCTGGCCGACGAGCTGGTCGAGCGCGGACCGGAGGTTGTGGAGGTAATCACCGAGCAGCACGCCCCAAGACAGTCGGTCGGGTTCCCGGTGGACTTTGAGCCAAG
>DASRIA010000049.1:0-15642 GCA_035650255.1 Solirubrobacterales bacterium | reverse complement strand
CTCGCGCTCGTCCGCGAACGGGATCACGCACGCGACCGGTCCGAAGATCTCCTCCGCGGCCGCGCGGTCGGTATTGGACACCGGCGCCAGCACCGTCGGCGGGTACCAGTAGCCCGGCCCCTCGGGGGCCGATCCCCGGATGGCCACCGGAGCGCCCTCGGGCACGAACGAGGCGACCGTCTCGCGCTGACCGGCCGAGATCAGCGGCCCCATCTGGGTGGCCTCGTCCAGCGGGTCCCCCACCCTCATCTTGCTCACCTCGCGCTCCAGCGCTTCCAGGAACGCGTCGAGCGCAGTGCGCTCGACGAGGATGCGGGAGCGGGCGCAGCAGTCCTGGCCCGCGTTGCCGAACACCGCGACCGGGGCCGCCGCTGCGGCCTGCTCCATGTCGGCATCGGCAAAGATCACGTTCGCGGACTTGCCGCCCAGCTCGAGCGTCACCCGCTTGATCGTCCCGGCCGCCCCCGCGGCGACGCCCCGGCCCACGGCGGTGGAGCCCGTGAATGCGATCTTGGCCACGTCGGGGTGCTCGACGAGGCGCTTGCCGACCACGCTGCCGGGCCCGGCGACGACGTTCAGAGCACCTTCAGGCAGCCCGGCCTCGAGCGCGATGCGCTCCAGCTCGAGCGCCGTCAGAGGAGTGAGCTCCGCCGGCTTCAGCACGATGGTGTTCCCGGCTGCCAGGGCGGGCGCCACCTTCCAGGAGGCGATCACGAGCGGGAAGTTCCACGGCACGATCAGGCCCACGACTCCGAGCGGCTCGCGGAAGGTCATGTCGACGCCGCCCGCCACCGGGATGGTCTGGCCCAGCAGGCGCTCGGGCGCGCCCGCGTAGTAGCGGTACGTCTGGACGACCATCTCCAGCTCGGCGCGGGCGTCTGCGATCGGCTTGCCGGCGTTGCGCGCCTCCAGGGTGGCGAGCTCCCCCGCCCGCTCCGCGAGCGCGTCGGCCAGCCGGTGGAGCAGCGCGGAGCGGTCCCCGGGTGTCACCGCCCGCCAGGCCGGAAACGCAGCCTTTGCGCGGGCGACGGCGGCGTCCAGCTCATCTGCTCCGGCGCGCGGTACCTCGGCCATCACCTGCTCGGTCGCAGGCTCGATGACGGCGAGGGCGCTCAACTACCCGCGCTCGAACATGCGGCGGCGCTCGTAATCGGTGACCACCTCGTCGAACAGCCGCTGCTCGGTCTGCCCGTAGTTGAGGTAGTGGCGCCACACCGCGTCGCCGAACGTCTTGCGCGCGAAGTCGCTCCCCTCCCAGAGGTCGACCGCCTCGCGCAGCGTGGACGGAAACGGCTCGGCCCCGGCCTCGGCGTAGGCGTTGCCCTTCAGCTCGGGCCCGGGATCGGTCCCCTGTTCGATGCCGTCGAGGCCGGCCGCCAGCAGCGCGGCGTAGCCGAGGTAGGGGTTGACGTCGGCGCCGGGGATCCGGCACTCGACCCGCCGCGACGCGCCGTGACCGACCACGCGGAACCCGCACGTGCGGTTGTCGCGGCCCCACGAGATCGAGGTCGGGGCCCAGCTCTCGGTCGCGTAGCGCTTGTACGAGTTCACGGCGGGCGCGACCATCAACGCCAGCTCGCGGACGTGCGCGCGCAGGCCGCCGAGGTAGTGGCGGAACGTGTCGGTCTCGTCATGGCCGTCGACGAACACCGCATCCCCGCTGTTCGCGTCGACAAGGCTGGAATGGATGTGGCACGAGCTGCCGATGTCCTTCTCGGACGGCTTGGCCATGAAAGTCGCCGAGATGCCGTTCAGAAAGGCGATCTCCTTCACGCCGTTCTTGTAGATCGTGTGGCGGTCCGCCGAGGTGACCGCGTCGGCGTAGCGCGTGTTCACCTCGTGCTGCCCGTACCACGCCTCGCCCTTCGAGAACTCGACCGGGATGCCCGCTCCCTGCATGCCGCGCCGGATCGGTCCCAGGTAGGCCTCGTCCATCGTGGTGGCGAGGATGTGGTAGTCGAGGATGTACGGGATCGTCGGCGTGAGGCCGCTGTAGTCCTTGTCATGCGCGTCGGCGTAGGTCTCCTTGTAGAGGTAGAACTCGAGCTCGGACGCGAACATCGGCGTATAGCCCATCCCGTGCGCCCGCTCGTACTGCGCGATCAGGACCTGGCGCGGTGAGGCGACCACCGGCGACCCGTCGTGGTTCGCCACGTCGCAGAGAACCAGCGCCGTGCGGTCCAGCCACGGGATGCGGCGCAGCGTGGCGATGTCGGGGACGATCGCGAAGTCGCCGTACCCGTCCTCCCAGTTGGCCATCTCGTAGCCCGGGATCGGGTCCATCTCCATGTCGAGGGCGAGCAGGTAGTTGCAGCCCTCGACTCCGTGCTCGGTGACCTCGTCCAGGAAGTACTCGGCCTGGATGCGCTTGCCGAACAGCCGCCCCTGCATGTCAGTGAACGCGGTGACCACGGTGTCGATCGTGCCGTCGGCGGCCTCCTTGCGCAGGTCGTCGAGCGACAGCATCCCAGCGGTCCCGCCGGGGCCGCCGGGCCGGGGAGCTGAATCGTTCGCGCTCAGTCTCGCGTGACCTCGTCCTCTTCGAGGGTCCGCACCGGCCCGGTGTACCTGTTCTTCGCAGACACCGCCCACCAGATCGCCACGAGGATCCCGACCACGAGCACCAGCGGCGTGTAGTTGAACGCGGGCGCGTCGAACTCGTCGAACCACGGCACGCTGGCCGGGCCGAACGGCAGGCAGAAGATGATCACCGCGACGATCACCCAGACGATCGCGGCCGGGTTGATCCAGCGATAGCGCCGGCCGAGGGTCCACGGCCCGGGCGTGAAGTCGTCGCCCGCCCGAAAGCGCAGGTAGATCGGGATCGTGTAGGCGATGTAGAGACCGACGGTGCAGATCCCGGTGATCGCGAAGAACGCCCACGGGAAAGTCGGCGCCGCGTCGGTGCTCCACAGTGCCGGGATCGCGATGATCAGCGCCGCCACCGACACGGCCATCACGGCGTACAGCGGCACCTTGTCGCGGTTCAGCCGCCTGAACAGCCACCACCCGGGCATGCCCCGGTCGCGCGAGAACGCGTACCACGTGCGCGACGCGCTCGTCAGCCCGGCCGCGCCGCAGAACAGCTGGCCCACGGTGACGATGATCAGGATCAGCTTCGCTGCCCAGAGGTCGCCCGCCAGCGCGCTGGTGACGATCGAGTTCGAGGCACCGCCGGCGTCGTTGACCCCAGCGGTGTCGGTCGCGGCGAACAGCAGCGCCAGCAGGACGAACCAGCCGATCACCGCTGACCAGAACACGGAGCGCCACACGCCCTGCGCAGCGGCGATCGCGGCGCCGCGAGTCTCCTCGGCGGTATGCGCCGAGGCGTCATAGCCCGTCTGCGTGTACATCGTCAGCAGGAAGCCCTGGGGCACGACCAGGAACCAGAAGGCGAGGCTGGTCACCGATCCCTCGCCGAACCCGACCAGGTTGAGCTTCTCGGTGAAGACGAAGTCGGCGCTCTGGTGGTCGTCCGGCAGGAACACCAGCAGCCCGATGATCACCGCCACCCCGAGGACGTGCCACCCGACGGAGATGTTGTTGAACAGCGCCAGCAGCCGGTCACCGAACACGTTGATCGCCGTGTAGAGGACCAGGATCAGGATGTAGAGGCCGAACTGCTCGCCCAGGACGCTCTCCGTGTCGGCGAAGTTGATCCCGAAGATGTCGGCGCCGTACACGCCGAGGGTGATGTTGAGGAAGGTCGCCGCGCCGTAGCCGACGGAGGCGACGATCCCGACCAGGCCGACGATGTTGAACCAGCCCGTCATCCAGCTCCAGCCGGCGCCGCCGAGCTTCGCCGCCCACCAGTAGGGCCCGCCCGCCGTCGGGAAGGCGGATGTCAGCTCGGCCATCGAAACCGCGACCAGCAGGACCAGTGCGCAGATGATCGGCCAGCCGAACGAGATGGCAACCGGGCCGCCGTTGTTCCAGGCCAGCCCGAAAGTGGTCCAGGTGCCGGCCAGCACCGAGATGATCGTGAACGAGATCGCGAAGTTCGTGAACCCGCTCCAGGCGCGCGACAGCTCCTGTCTGTAGCCCATTTCGGCCAGCTGGCGCTCGTCGTCGGTCTGTGGTGAGACCGGTGTGGTGGGCTCTTCTACACGCTCCGCCACGGCTACCTCCTCTGTCCCCCGAGCCGGCAAATGGTTTGCTGGCCCAACCTATCTCCGGCCCGGACGATACGCCTGCCGGCCGCGGGTGTCAAACGTCTGGGCGGGGTCGTTCAGATGAGGCCCGCGAGGATGAGTTCCGTGCCTCGAATGTGCTCGCGCATCAGGTTCGCTGCTCGCTTGGCGTCGCAGTTCCGGAACAGAGTGACGAGGTGCTGGTGCTGTTCGTTGGAGTGCGTCAGCACCTGGTCCGGATGCGGGATCTGCGCGATCAGGCCGCTCAACTGGCCCTGCACCTCCGTCATCGCGCGGACCAGCCGCGGCGATCGCGCTGCTTCGGCGACACCGATGTGGAAACGCATGTCGGCCCGCCGGTAGTCCTCGAAGTCCGTGGCGGCCGTCATGAGCGCTACGAGGTCGTCGAGCCGGTCGAGTTGTTCGACCGTGGCTCGCTCGGCCGCGAGGATCGCGGCGCCCACCTCGATCGCGACGCGGTAGTCGAGCACCGCCTGCGCCTCGTCGCCCAGCAGCCGGCCGCTCCCCTCGGCCAGCGGCGGGTGCTCTGACACGAACGTGCCTCCGCGGCGTCCCCGCGTCGAGACGAGGTGGCCGGTCTGAACCAGGGTGTTGATCGCAAGCCGCAGGGTCGAGCGCGAGATGCCGAGCTGATTGGCCAGGCTCCGCTCGGAGGGCAGGCGGCTGCCCGGCGGGAGGAGGCCGAGCCGGATGGCGGTGCCGAGGCGCTCCACGGTTTCCTCGAACATCGTGGGCAGGTGCACCGGTTCGAACACGCCCTTGAGAGCGGCATCGCGCTCCATGCGGGCAAAGGTACAACCCACGCGCCATACAACGCAAGAGGACCCGCGCGTGCACGGGTCCTCTGGCTCGCAAACCTCAGCCGCTCAGGAACTGCTGCTCACGCTAACCAGCGCCGGGGCCCGGTGTCAAGGTGGAACCGGCCTCAGGCCGCGGTGCCGGCCGGGACGCCCTCGGGCAGCGAGAACTGCACAGGGGGCACACGGCGCTCGAAACCGTCCTCGTCCGTCGCGGCCACGATCCGGCAGAGCGTCTCGACGACCGCCGGGTCGAACTGCTGGCCGGCGCAGCGGCGCAGCTCGTCGATCGCCTGCGCGGTGTCGAGTGTGCCGCCGTAGACACGCAGGGTGATCATCGAGTGGTACGCGTCGCACGCCGCGATGATCCGCGCGCCGAGTGGGATCTGCTCGCCCGCGATGCCGTCCGGGTAGCCGCCGCCCTCCCAGCGCTCGTGGCTCGAGCGCACCAGCTGGGCGATCGAGGACAGCGCGGGGGCGGCGCTCAGGATTCGCTCGCCGGCGATGGCGTGGTTCTTCATCATCTCCCATTCGACGGGGTCGAGCTCGCTGGGCTTCTGCAGGATCGCGTCGGGCACCGCGACCTTGCCGACGTCGTGCAGGTGGGCGGCGCGCGCGAGGTCGTCCAGCTCGTCGCCGTTGATCCCCATCTCGCGCCCGACCTCGACGGAGAGGCCGGCCACCTGGTCCAGGTGGTCGCGCAGCTCGGGCTCGCGCTCTTCGAGGGCCTGGAGCAGGGCGGCGGTCGTCTGGTTGCCGGCGGTCGAGCGCTGGCGGCGCTCCTTGCGCGTGTACAGGCGCTCGTCGGCGATCCGCATCGCGCTGATCGCGTCGTGTCCCTCGCGCGGGATCACGGCCTCGCCCGAGCTGCAGCCGACCTCGAAGCCGGCTCCGCGCTCGGTGAGCGCCTCGCACGCCTCGTCGGCGGCCCTCGCGACCATCTCTTCGCTGGCGCGGGTCAGCACGCAGAACTCGTCTCCGCCGAGCCGGTAGGCGCGGTCGTGCGGGAAGGCCTCCGACAGCCGCTGGCCGAGCCTGGCCAGCAACGTGTCGCCCATCGGGTGGCCGAAGCGGTCGTTGTACTGCTTGAAGCCGTCCAGGTCGAGCAGCACCAGGCCGCTGGGCCGCGACTCCGTCGCGACGCTGACCTCGACCTCGAGGTCCTCCATCAGCGCGCGCCGGTTGCCGAGCCCCGTGAGGGCATCGGTGAGCGCGTCGCGGCGGCTGGTCGCGAGCAGGCGGATGTTCTCCCGGAAGGTGGCCGCCATGCGGACGATGACAGCAACCAGTGTCGCGATCGCGAGCGCAAGCGCGAGCGGGTTCTGGCGCTCGATCGTGTGCCACCCGAGCAGTGCCAGCCCGGCCAGCGCGAACGCCGCGGGCATCAGCAGCACCCGCGCGCCCTCGAAGCGCACCGGCTCCGCGACGGTCGGCCGCTGCCAGGCGGCGAAGCCGAGCAGGAGCGCGGAGGCGGGCCACAGCGTCGCCATCAAGGTCGAGCCGGGGGTGAGCCCGATCGCGGACTCGTACAGGAAGTAGCCGTCCGCCACGGCGCTCGTCACGAGGCCGGCGCCGACCAGCACGAGCGCGCGGCCGGGCCGCCACCCGGTGAGGCCGAAGATCCCGACGACGAACCCGAGCAGCAGCAGGTCACCGAGCGCATAGGACAGGTCGACCGCGACGACGGCGTCCTCGCTGTTCTGTCCGGTGATCGCCCCGAAGACAAGCGCGGCGGCGATGGCGGATGCGGCCAGCGCGCCCACGAGGCCGTCGAGCCACAGGCTGGTGCGGAAGTGCCGCACGCGCTCGCGCACCAGCAGCACGATCGCCGCGTAACACGCCGGGTAGAAGGTCAGCCACAGCCCGTCGCTGACGCCGGGCAGCGGCGGGTCGGCGAGGTGGGCGTAGAAGATCGAGTAGTAGACCTCCCCGCCGGCCCAGGCCAGGAGGCCGGCGCCGAGGATCAGCCACGGCAGGCGCTCACGCCCGATCGCGACGGCACGCGTCAGGCACAGGCCCGCCGCGGTGAAGATCAGCCCCGTGTAGACGTACTGCTCGAAGAACGGGTCGGCACCGGCGCCGCACACCTGCAGGGAGGTCTGCGCGGCGTACGCGGCCAGGCCGAACAGTGCCAGGGCCTGCACGGAGCGCAGCGCGATCCGCGGCCTACGCGCCAGAGTCATCGGCTTCTCCTCTTCTTGCTCTGCTTGGGAGCCTTGACGGTGATCTTCTTGGACACCGTCCCGGCAGACTTCGTGTGCACGCTGACCTTGCAGTTGGCGCGCTTGCGCTTCAGCACGCGGCGGCGGCCGTTGCGCGAGATCTTCACCTTCGTGACCTTCGTCTGACCGGCCTTCAGGGAGAATCTCCGGCCCGCGCTGCGCCGTGCGGCAGACAGGGACACGCCCTTGGCGCGCGCGAGCAATGCGACGGTGATGGTCCCGCTGCAGCCGTTCACCGCGGTCACCGGGCAGGTCACCTTGATGCGCAGGTAGCCCGTGCGCGTCAGCCGCACGGAGCTGGGGACGCGGTCGAGCGTGGCCGCGCCGGGCAGGACGGTCGTGCCGCCGGGACCCGATGCCGGGTGCTCGCAGTCGGCCGCCACCGTGTCCGCGGCGTCAACGTCGATGCCGTCGGTGCCGGCACCGCAGTCGACGGTGTCCGGACCGCTGTCACGGCTGAGGAGCGTGTCGTCGCCGGAGCCTGCGTCCAGCCGGTCGGTGCCGGCGCCGCCTTCGAGGACGTCGTTGCCCTCGCGGCCGTCGAGCGTGTCGTTGCCGGCGCCGCCCACGAAGGTGTTGGGGGCACTCGTGCCGGTGATGCTGTCGTCGCCCGAGCCGCCGACGACGTCCTCGACGGACGAGCTGATGAAGTCCCACTCGCCGGACTGCCCGTCGCCACCCCAGAAGGTGCCGAGGTTCACGTTCAGCGGGGCGGTGCGGCTGGCGTACGTGACGCTGTCGCGGCCGTCGTTCCCGTCCAGGAGGTCGCTTCCGAAGCCGCCATCGAGGACGTCGTCCCCGGCGCCGCCGTAGAGCTTGTCGCCGGAGGAGCCGCCGGTGACCTTGTCCCCGCCGTCGCCCGCGGTGACCTCCACGTCGATCGCCGCCGAGTTCACGAGGACGTCGTCCTGGTCACGCAGGTCCAGCTGGACGGAATCGATCTGGCTGGATGAACACCGCACCCGCTTGGCGGCAAGCTGGGTGCAGCCGGATCCGGCGGAGATGTTGGAGATGGTGTCCTCGATCGTGTAGGTGCCGCTGCTGCCCGTGAGCGTGAGCGAGTTGCGCTCGCCGGTCGCGGCGGTGTACTCGAGGCGGTCCTGGCCGTAGTCGACGGTCGCGCTCGCGGCCAGAGCCGGGGGCGCCGAGAGCAGGCAGGCGACGATGGTGAGTGCCGGGGCGAGCCGGCGAAGGGGGGCTCTGAACATGAGGGGGAGGGCTTGGCTTCCCGCGCCATCCGTGGCGGCGGCTTGTTTCCATTGTCGGGAAAGCAGGCCCCCTGTCTATCGAACAACCGGCTACGGCCGTTTGCGTTCTCGGCGCAGCGGTGAGCTGCGCCCGAACGCGCTATGGCCTGGGGTTACGCCGGCCTACGGGACGAAGACGCCCTGGCGGAGGAAGAGCGTGTTCGGCGTGGTCGAGACCACCCCGTCCGAGCCTCCGTCGTGAACCCTGATCCCAGGCAGCTCCCACACGCTCCGCCGCCCCTCGAGCACGGTCCCGCCGCTGACGGCGTCGGCCGTCGTGGTCACGGAGCACGTGGAGCCCACCGTGGTGGAGGCCGTGGCCTGGCAGGGAACGGTGTACTTGAGCCCCGAGTCGGTCATCGTCGCCGAGTCACCGAGCGTGGGGCCGTTGGCCGTATCGGTGATCTGCGGGCTGACCGAGACCTGGAGCTGCCCCGTGTAGTCGGCGAGGTTGTTCTTCCTGCGGACGTCGGTGACGCTGACGGTGATCCGGACGTCGGCCTCGTCCGCCGACGTGCCGGGGTTGCCCACGATCGAGGTCGCCTTGACCGAGCCGGTCATGTTGGCTGCGGCCGAGTTGACATCGGGCGATCCGATCGTGAGGAAACCGGAGTTCTGGGCCGGAGGCGCACACGAGTTGAACGCCAGCGGAGGGCCGTGCATCCGATTCGGAGCAGTGGTGCACTCGCGGAACGACGGCACCAGCGCCGCCTTGAACGACGTTGCGCTCTTCGGCCGCACGTGACCGGGCGGAGGCGAACCGAACCGGACGCGCAGGATGTTGGCGCCGGGGTCGATCGGCGTCGCCGCGCCGACGTCCTTGTACAGGTCGGTGAAGTACAGCCCGTCCGGCCCTGCCGCGATCCCGTTGGCCGTCGCCTTGCCGGTGCCCGTGTACTCGATCAGCGGCTGCGGCGTGGTGCCGGCGAAGTCGCCCGTGGACATCGGGCTGAAGTCGCTGATCCGCTTCCCGCGGGTCTGCGGCCCCGTGGCATACGTGGGGCCGGACTCGGTGATGTAGGCGTGGGACATCTTCGCGACCGGGAACCCGCTCCCGAAGAAGGTCTCGGGCTGCACGAACGCGAGGTTCACCGGAGCGTGGGCCGGCTCCCAGTTGTAGAGCGCGAAGTTGCGCATCGTGATGTCGCCGCCGTTCCAGCCGAAGTTCCGGCCGGCGGGGACCTTGGCGAAGCGGTCGATGTTCTGCCCGTTCTCGGCCTCGTAGTGGGACCCGTCGGCCGCGCGCCAGGCGCCCCCGAACGGGTTGCGCACGCCGTACGCGAAGACGAAGTCGCGCGCGTTGATGCCGTCCCCGGCGTTGTAGAAGGGGTTGTCCGTGGGCGCGGTCCCGTTCTGGTTCAGGCGCAGGATCTTCCCGCGGTACGAGTTCAGGTTGAGCGCGGTCGAGGAGTCGAAGCCGTCTCCCATGTGCACGTAGAGCTTGCCGTCGGGGCCGATCGTGATGTTGGAGATCTGGTGGGAGTGCTCCGTCTGCTCGCCGAAGAAGTCCTTCACGACGGTCTGCGTCGCCGCCGTCAGCCCGCCGTCGTTGCTGTGCAGTCGCACCACCTTGGAGTAGTGCGGCTTCGGGTTGGCCGTCGACGCGGTGTCCTCGTACACCACCGTCACGAACAGATCGCCTGTCGCCGGCTCGATCGCAATCCCGGCCAGCCCCTGCTCACCCGAGCCGGGGAAGTTGCCGGTCGGGTTGAAGTTGAGCAGGCCCGTGGCGTAGTCGCTGACGGCGCCGGACCGGCTGACCACCTTGATCTTGCCGTACAGCTCCGTGACGTACAGGAACGGGTCGGCGGGGTTGTTCCCGGGGTTCGGGACCATCGCGATGTTCATCGGAAGCTGGAACCCCGTCGCGACGACCTCCACCACGTAGCCGGACTGGCGGACCGCCCACGGAATCGGCGACGGCACGCCCGGGGGGCCGGCCGGGCTGGTCGAGAACGGCCGCTCCCGCCACGCGCTGAACTCGCCCGTGCTGTCCTTGAACCGCACCCGGACCTTGTAGTTGGTCTCGAACTTCAGCTGCTGCATGCCGGCATGGGCGTTGACGAACGTCCCGTCGCCGAGGTGGATGTGCACCCGCGAGACGCCGATGGCGCAGGGAGCCTGCCAGGCGACCTGCGGCGGGGAGACCGTCACGATCTCCCAGTCCGTGCACTGGTGAGCGTTCCCGTCCGGGTCGGAGTACGTGGGAGCCTCCATGTGGACGTCGGCCGGGTTCAGCACCATGTTGTCGGTGCCGGGCTCGGTGATCGTGGGCGTGTTCGGCGGAGCGGCGACAGCCGTGCCGCACAGAGCCAAGAAAACTGCGATTGCCGCGGCCGCGAGACGCCGCACGGGGCCTCCTCCCGTCACCCGCACCCCCCTGAGCACGGACCTGATCCAGGATCAGACTATAAGGGGCCTCTGGAGGCGGCAACTCCGTTTGGCGGGCGCCTCGTCCACTATTCTTGACACCAGTGGCCCCGCGGAGTGCGACCGCCGGGGGTAAACCCGCCCGTGGAGTGCGACCGCCGGGCACCATCGAAAGGACAGTTCAATGCCCGAAGCCGTCATCGTCGACGCGGTTCGGACTCCGATCGGGCGTGCCTTCAAGGGCTCGCTGGCCTCACTGCGGCCGGACGAGACCCTCGCGCACGTGATCGACGAGGTCCTGGAGCGCAACCCTGAAGTCGATCCGGCCGCCGTGGAGGAGGTCATCGCAGGCTGCGGCCAGCCGCAGGGCCTGCAGGCGAACAACATCGCCCGCATCGCCGTGCTGCTGAGCGGCAAGCTCGGCCAGGCGACCGCCGGCTCGACCATCTCGCGGTACTGCTCCTCCGGCCTCGACGCCATCCGCACTGCGGCCAGCCACATCACGGCCGGACAGGGCGACGTCTACATCGCCGGCGGGGTCGAGTTCGTGTCCCGCTACAACGGCTCGCAGGAGGCGGCCCACCCCGAGGACCAGCACGACGACCTGAAGGGTGGCGACGGCCGGCCCGACGCGTTCATCGCGATGGGGATGACCGCGGAGAACGTCGCCGAACGCTACGGCGTCACCCGCGAGGAGCAGGACGAGTACGCACAGCGCTCGCAGGAGCGTGCCGTGGCCGCCCAGCAGAGCGGCTTCTTCGACCGCGAGATCGTCCCGGTCGCCGTCAACGGCGGCATGGTCTCGCGGGACGACGGACCGCGTCCGTCGTCGACCCTCGAGAAGCTCGCCGCTCTGGAGCCGGCGTTCAAGCCGGGAGGAACGGTCACCGCGGGCAACTCGTGCCCGCTGAACGACGGCGCGGCGGCGGCGATCGTGATGAGCGCCGCCAAGGCTGCCGAGCTCGGGGTGCGCCCGCGCGCCCGCATCGTGACCGCAGCCACCTGGGGCAACGAGCCCGAGTACATGGGAGTGGCGCCGATCGGGGCGGTCAAGAAGGCGCTGGCGCGGGCCGGCATGAGCATCGGCGACATCGACGTCTACGAGCTCAACGAGGCCTTCGCCGCGCAGGTGATCCCGATCGCCGCGGAGGTGGGCTTCGACTACGAGAAGCTCAACCCACACGGAGGCGCGATCGCGCTCGGGCACCCGTTCGGGATGACCGGCACGCGGATCATGACGACGCTGCTGAACGACCTCGAGACCCTCGACGGCACCATCGGGCTCGAGACGATGTGCGTCGCCGGCGGTCAGGGCGAGGCCATGATCGTCGAGCGCCTGCACTAGCCGGCGTCGGGGACGGCGAGAGCCTGCTCCGGCGGGCTCTCGCCGCAGCCGCGGCTTGGCGATAATGCCTGGCAACCGCGGATCGGAGGAGAGCACCATGTATCGAATGAGCCCGCTGGACGCATCGTTCCTGCACCTCGAGGACCACGTGACCCAACTCCACATCGGCTCCGTGGCGATTTTCGAAGGCCCCCCGCCGCCGTTCGACGACGTGTTGGAGATGATCCGGAGCAAGCTCCCGCTGGTTCCGCGCTACCGGCAGGTCGTGCGGTTCGTGCCGTTCGCGATGGGCCGCCCCGTGTGGGTGGACGACACGCACTTCAACCTCGGGTACCACGTGCGCCGCACCGCGCTGCCCGCTCCCGGCGGGGAGCAGGAGCTGCGCAACCTGGTCGGGCGGATCATGTCGCAGCAGCTCGACCGCGCCAAGCCGCTGTGGGAGATGTGGATGGCGGAAGGGCTCGGCGAAGGACGCTGGGCGCTCGTCTCCAAGGTCCATCACTGCATGGTCGACGGCGTCGCCGGCACGGACCTGCTGACGGTGATCCTCGACCACGAGCGCGAGTCCCGGCCGGCACCTGCCGGGGAATGGGCGGTCGATCCCGGCCCGAGCGGTGCGCGGCTGCTGGCAGATGCGCTGGTGGAGCGGACCGTCAGCCCGTACGAGGCGTTTCGCGCGGCTCGCGCGAGCATGCGCGCCCCGGTGCAGCTGGCCCGCCGCATGGAGGACACCACCCGGGGGCTCCTGCGCATGCGCGGATTGGTGCGGCGCACCCCGCCGTCCTCGCTCAACGGGCCGATCGGCCCGCACCGGCGCTGGAGCTGGGCACGCTCGCAGCTGTCCGACGTGAAGTCGATCCGGGCCGCGTTCGGGGGCACCGTCAACGACGTCGTTCTGGCCTGCATCACCAACGGGTTTCGAGAGCTGCTGCTCTCGCGCGGCGAGTCGATCGACCGCGTCGTGCGCACGATGGTCCCGGTGTCGGTGCGCGCGCCCGGCGAGCACGGCGTCTACAACAACAAGGTGTCCGCGATGTTCGCCGAGCTGCCTGTCGGCATCGACGATCCCGTTGAGAGGCTCGCGGCGATCCGCGCCCAGATGGAGGACCTGAAGGAGTCCAAGCAGGCCGTCGCCGGGGAGACGCTGACGTCACTCACAGGCTTCGCGCCGCCGATGCTGCTGGCGCTGGGAGAGCGCGTGGCGACACGTGTCCCGCAGCGCAACGTCAACACTGTCACGACGAACGTGCCCGGCCCCCAGTACCCGCTCTACGCATCCGGGCGGCGCCTGCTCGAGGCGTTTCCGTACGTGCCGCTCGGCGGCCGCGTCCGCGTCGGCGTGGCGATCTTCTCGTATTACGGCGCGCTCAACTTCGGCGTCACCGGCGACTACGACACCGCACCGGACATCGACGTCGTGTGCGAGGGCATCGAGCGCGGCATGCGAGAGCTGGTCGGACTCGCGTCTGCGCCTCCGCCCGCCGGCCGGAAGGCGCGCACGCGGGCTCGGGCTCGCCCCGAGGTCACGCGCTGAGCGCGGCAGGGCCCCGCCCCGCGCCGGTCGACGTTGCGATCGTCGGGGGCGGCCTGAGCGGGCTCAGCGCCGCCCGCCGCCTGGAGGCTGCCGGGCTCTCGATGGTGGTGCTGGAAGCCCGCGATCGAGTGGGCGGCAAGATGTGGACCGAGGGGGTCGGCGGCCATCCCGGCGACCTGGGAGCACACTGGATCGGGCCCGGCCAGGACCGCATCGCGGCGCTTGCCCGCGAGCTCGGCGTGCGCACCTCGCGTCAGCCCCTCGACGGCCGGGCGGTGCTCGTGACGGGCGGCCGCCGGCGCACGTTCCGCGGATCGCTGCCGCCGCTGTCGCCGCTCTCGATCGCCGAGCTCGGCGTGGCTCAGCTGCGACTCGACCGGCTGCGGCGCAAGATCTCGCTCGACTATCCGTGGGCACGCGCCGCGGGCACCGACTGGGACGCGCTCACGGTGGAGTCGTTCGCCCGGAGGCACCTGCGCACCAAGGACGCGCGCATGTTCATGAATCTCGCCACGCGGCTGGTGTTCGGCGCCGAGCCCGAGGAGCTCTCGTTCCTCTACTTCCTGTTCTACCTCCAATCGGGCGGCGGGTTCACCTCGCTGACCGAATTCGAGGGGGGCGCGCAGCAGGACCACTTCATGGGCGGCAGTCAGCAGGTCTGCGAGCGCCTGGCGGCGCGGCTCGACGGCCTGGTCCGCCTGCGCGCTCCGGTCTCGGCGGTGGAGCAGCACGGCGACGCCGTGGTGTTGCGCACGGAGACAGGCGACGCGATCAACGCGCGCCAGGTGATCATCGCCGTGTCGCCTGCCCTTTACGGGCGCTGGCACTGGTCGCGCCCGCTCCCCCCGGACCGCGACCAGCTCACGCAGCGCATGCCGATGGGCGCATACATGAAGGTGCTGCTCGCGTACGAGCACGTCTGGTGGCGGGAGGCCGGCCTGTCCGGGATCGCGTACTCGGACACGGGCCCGGTGCAGATGGTGGTGGACTCCGGCAGCCACGGCCCGTTCGGCGGGCTGCTCGCGTGCTTCATCACCGGCAGCGCGGTCGAGCGCTACGGCCGCATGTCCCTGGCGGACCGGCAGGCCGCGATCCGCGAGTCCCTCACGCGGATGTTCGGCCCGGCGGCCGCCGCCTGGAGCGCGTACGGCGAGTGCGACTGGACCACCCAGCCGTACAGTCGCGGCGGTCCCGTCGGGATCATGGGACCCGGGACGCTGGGGCGCTACGGGCAAATCCTGCGCCGCCCGGAAGGGCGCATCCACTGGGCCGGCACCGACACGGCGAACGTGTGGAACGGGTACATGGACGGCGCGATCGAGGCCGGGGAGCGCGCGGCGGGCGAGGTGCTCGGGCGCTGACCGCTTTCTACGGACCGCGTTCGGTCAGTCCCACCGCGCGGAGCGCCTCGTCCAGCTCGGCGTAGGCGCTGCGGTGGGCGATCGCCCCGTCCCGGATCGTCAGCACCTCGATCTCGACCATGCTCACCTCCGCTCCGCTCGTGCGGCCGCGCCCCGTCACCCGCGCCGGGACGACCACCCGCTCGCCGGCGTCGATGTACTCCTGCGCCTCGGAGCGGAAGTCGTCCCAGACCGCGTCGACCTTGGCCCAGAAGGCACGCAGCTCCGAGCGGCCGTGAAAGACCTGCGGCCCGGAGAACGGGTCCAGCGGATGGACCCACTCGACGTCCTCGGCGAAGCTCTCGAGCGCGCCGTCGCGGTCGCCCCGGTTGAACGTCTCCTTCGAGCGGCGGACGAGTGCGACGTTCTCCGCGGACATCAGTAGAGCACGGACGGGAACCACGAGCCCTGCGGCTCCCGGTACTCGCCGCGGCTGCACTCGTCGACGTCGTCGGGCCGGACTTCGCGCAGCTGCACCTGCTCGGTCATTCGCCTATTCCAGCAGCCCGGCGGCGACCCGCGCTGCCTCGCGCTCCGGGAAGATCTGGAGGCTCGCCGCGCGTCCGTCTCGCATGG
>DASRIA010000048.1:0-2176 GCA_035650255.1 Solirubrobacterales bacterium | reverse complement strand
GAGGTACGCGATCGCGCGGCGCGCGGTGTCGAGCTTCACGCCTGCGTCGAGGAGGCTCTTCACGACCTTGAGTCGCACGAGGTCGCGGTACGAGTACTCGCGCTGCGTGCCGCTCCCGTTCGCGTCGGCGATCGACGGGCGTACGAGGTCGGTGCGCGCCCAGTAGTCGAGCTGGCGGTACGTGATCCCGACGATCTTGCACACCTGCGGTCCGCGGAACCCGGGCACGTGCCCCGGTGACGCGGCGGCGACGTCGAAGCCCTCCAACGCAGGCTGGGCGGGCGCAGGATCGGCGGGCACAGGCTGATCGGGCCGGCGGTTGCGTGCGTTCGGCATCGAGACGTCTCCACCGGCACTCGAGGGGGCATCACCCTGAAGTACACGTTCGTAGTTACGGGCGTGTCAGCGTACCGCTCCCACGCGCCCCCGTCAACGAACCGACGCCTTCCGGCCAGCACGTGCCGAGCGCTGCGATCGGCCCGCCGGAACGGGCCGGACGCACACGCCGTCCATCACCAGCGCGAACATGCGCTCGGCCTGGTCCGCGCCGTCGGGTGCGTCCTCGGTCGCGATCGCGATCGCGTTGACCATCCGCAACAGGTCATCGATCGTGACGTCGGCGCGGACGTCACCCGAGGCCTGCGCCCGCTCGAGCAGCACGGCTCCGCTCGCGCGCATGGCCTCGCACATCGGCGGCTCGTCGTCATCCTCGTCGAGCATCGAGATGATCACGGACGCCGCCACGCCCCGGCACCCGCTCGCCATGGCGAGCTGGTCGTGCATCCAGGTCGTGAAGCCGTCGATCGGCGTCGCCGACCGCCCGAGCTCGTCGGCTCGGGCCCGCGCCCGGTCGAGGTCCTCTCGGAAGACCGCGGACAGCAACGCCTGGCGGTTCGGGTAGTGCCGGTACAGCGTGCCGATGCCCACGCCGGCCTGCCGCGCGATCTCCTCGAGTGACGCGTCGGGCCCGTCGGTCGCCAACACCGCGCGCGCAGCCTCGAGGACCAGCGCGGCGTTGCGACGCGCGTCGGCCCGTTGGACCCGCGTGGTCGTGTCCGGCACCGCGTTCGTGGTCACGTCCCAGATCCCCCTTGCGAAGCGGAGGTATCCTCCGTATAGTAGCGGAGGATCCATCCGGTTACGCGCCACCCTAGCTCCCCCCGGGCCGGAGGGCGCGCCCCCGAGCACTCCAGAGAGGAACCCACATGGAGGCCACCGCGACGACCCCGCCGCCGATCAGTGCAGCGAAGCGCAACCTCGTGCTCGCCGTGATGTGCCTCGCGCTCGTGATGGTCGTCGCGGCCGTGACGATGCTCGCCAACGGCTTGCCGCTCCTCGCCGGGTCGCTCGACGCGAGCCAGGCGCAGCAGCAGTGGATCGTCGATGCGTACACACTCGCGCTCGCCGCGCTGCTGCTCCCCGCCGGCGCGCTCGGGGACCGCTACGGACGTCGCGGGGCACTCATCATCGGGCTGATCATCTTCGGGGTCTCGTCCGCGCTCTCGGCGACCGCGGACACCGCGTCGGTCCTCATCGGCTGGCGCGTCGTGACCGGCATCGGTGCGGCGCTCGTGATGCCGGGGACGCTCTCGACGATCACGAGCGTGTTCCCGCCCGAGGAGCGGGCGAAGGCCGTCGGGATCTGGGCCGGCTTCGCGGGCATCGGCGGCACCCTCGGGCTGCTGTTCGCGGGGGCGCTGCTCGAGTCGTACTCGTGGGAGTCGATCTTCGTCGTGACGGCAGTGCTCGCCGCTGCCGCGCTGCTGGGCGTGATCTTCGTCGTGCCGGCCACCAAGTCCAGCGAGCACGTCCGACTCGACCCGCCCGGCTCCGTGCTGTCGTCGATCGGGATCGCACTGCTGATCCTCGGCATCATCGAGGGGCCCGAGCGCGGTTGGAGCGATCCGATCACCCTCGGCGCGCTGGTCGGAGGCGTCGCGCTGATCGCGCTGTTCCTGCGCGTGGAGCTGCGCCGTGACGATCCCATGCTCGACCCGCGGCTCTTCCGCCGGCGGGGCTTCGCCACGGGATCCGCTTCGCTGTTCCTCCAGTTCTTCGCGATGTTCGGCTTCTTCTTCGTGGCGCTCCAGTACCTCCAGCTGGTGCTCGGGTACAGCGCCCTCACCGCAGCGGTGGCGCTGCTGCCGATGTCGATCTTCCTCCTCCCGCTGTCCGT
>DASRIA010000047.1:0-43974 GCA_035650255.1 Solirubrobacterales bacterium | reverse complement strand
TCGATCCCGAGCAGCTCCGCGGCCCCGGCGACGGCGGGGTCGACCGGCACCGCGGCCTCCTCGACGACCATCGCCACGCCGGAGGCGCGCGCGATCTCGTTGAGCACCGAGGCGACGCCCCCGCGCGTGGCGTCGCGCAGGCAGTGGACGCCCGGTCCCAGCATCGAGTCCACCGCGGGCCAGAGGCAGCGGGTGTCGGACTCGATGTCGGCGTCCAGGCCCAGCTCGCCGCGCGCCAGCATGATCGCCGTCCCGTGCGCGCCGATCGGGCCGGAGACGAGGATCCGGTCGCCCGGCGCCGCGGCGGCGGGCGACAGCTCAGCGCGCGGGTCGCGCGCGCCCACGCCGGTCGTGCAGACGTACATCCCGTCGGCGTGACCGCGCTCGACGACCTTGGTGTCGCCGCTCACGATCTCGACCTCGGCCGCTCGGGCGGCGGCCGCGATGGCCTCCACTTCGGCACGCAGGATGTCCGCGTCCAATCCTTCTTCCAGGATCAGGGAGAGGCTCAGTGCGTGCGGTCGCGCGCCCGAGACGGCGAGGTCGTTGACAGTTCCATTGACAGCGAGCTCGCCGATCGAGCCACCGGGGAACCGGATCGGCTTGACGACGAAGCTGTCGGTCGTGAGCGCGAGGCCGGTGCCGTCGATCGTGACGCTGCCGGCGTCGCCCAGCTGTTCCAGGCTCTCGGAGCCGAGCGCGGGGACGAACAATCCCTCGATCAGGGTCTGCGTCGCCTTGCCGCCCGCGCCGTGCGCCATCGTGATCTGGGCGTCCTTGAACTTGGCCGGTTTGCCTCTCGCGGTCTCGATGATGTCCAGGATCCGCTGCTCGCGGCCGGTCACGGCGGTGTGGTCGGTGGCGCTCATACGACGGCGCGCTCCCGCGCGAAGCGGCCGTAGTTGTAGTAGGCGGCGCAGGCCCCCTCGGGGGAGACCATGCACGTGCCGATCGCGTGCTCGGGCGTGCATGCGGTGCCGAACACCTTGCACTCCCACGGCTTGATCACGCCCTTCAGCACCTCGCCGCACTGACACGCCTTCGGGTCGGCGACGCGAACGCCCGGCGCGCTGAAGCGCTGCTCGGCGTCGAGGTCGGCGTAGTCGTCCGAGAGCCGCAGCGCGCTCTGGGAGATGAAGCCCAGGCCGCGCCACTCGAAGTGCGGGCGCAGCTCGAACACCTCCGACATCACCTCGAGCGCCTTCAGGTTGCCCTCCCACGGCACGACGCGCTTGTACTGGTTCTCGACCTCGCAGCGGCCGTCGCGCAGCTGCAGCAGGATCATGTGGATCGCCTGGAGGATGTCCAGCGGCTCGAAGCCCGCCACCACGACCGGCTTGCCGTGGTCGGCCGGGATGAACTGGAAGGGACGCGCTCCCACGACCGTGGAGACGTGCCCCGGCCCGATGAAGCCGTCCAGCCGCAGGTCGGGGGACTCGAGCAGCGCCCGCAGCGGCGGGACGATCGTGACGTGGTTGCACACGCACGAGAAGTTGGGGACCCCCTCCGCCTTGGCGCGCCTCAGCGTGAGCGCGGTGGACGGCGCCGTGGTCTCGAAGCCGATCGCGAAGAACACGACCTCGCGGTCGGGGTTCTCCTTCGCGAGGCGCAACGCGTCGAGCGGCGAGTAAACCATGCGGATATCCGCGCCGCGCGCCTTCGCCTCCATCAACGTGCCCTCGGAGCCCGGCACGCGCATCATGTCGCCGAAGCAGGTGAAGATCACACCGGGCTCGTGTGCGATCGCGATGCCGTCGTCGACGCGGCCCATCGGGATCACGCACACCGGGCAGCCCGGGCCGTGCACGAGCTCGACGTTCTCCGGCAGCAGATCGTCGACGCCGTACTTGTAGATCGAGTGCGTGTGCCCGCCGCACACCTCCATCACCTTGTAGTGGCGCCCGCTCTCGACCGTTGCGAGGATCTCCCCGGCCAGCGCGCGGCCCAGGTCGGCGTCGCGGAACTCGTCGACGTACCTCATGCAGACTCCAGCCGCACGAGCGCGGTGCCGGCATGCACCAGCAGCCGGTCGCCCGGCGCGGCGTCGACCAGCCCGATCTCGATCGTGCTCCGCGCACCCTCCGGCTCTTCGCAGAGCGCAAGGCCGCGCACCTCGTCGACGGCGACGACCTGCATCGCAATCCCCTCGTCGCCGCACGTGATGCAGTGATCGTCGAAGCAGGCGGCGGGGGAGTGCTCGGCCATCAGGTCACGCAGCTCACTCGATCACGCTCGCCTTCAGCTCTTCGAGCTCCGACTCGTACGCCTCGCCCATGCGCTCGAGCAGGCGCCGGGTGGCGAGCGCCTCCTCCTCGTCGACCTGCGAGATCGCGAAGCCCACGTGAATCAGGACCCAGTCGCCGGGCCCCACGCCCTCGCCGTCATCGTCCAGCAGGCCGACGTTGACATTGCGGCGCACCCCCGCGACGTCGACCTTGGCGAGACGATTCGCCTCGTCCACCATCTCCACGATCTGCCCTGGGATTGCCAGGCACACTTCGGGTCCTCCCTCAAGTCCCGCGAAAGTGCGTCAGGCCCCAATAGCGGGGTCGGGCGCCGGAATCTGGGTTGTATCACTTTCGCCCGTGAGGAAACGCGGGCCGATCGTTAAGGCGAGTTTGTGCGCCGCTTGTGTGTCCGCGCGCTTACGCGGGGCCCGGCACGAAGCTGAACGCGTATGCGTTTGCGGCGTCCTCGAACACGAGGGCGAGCTCGTGCTCCTCGTGCGCTCCCGTGTCGACGAGGTCATACAGGCGTGGTCCGTCGAGGACGATCGTGCGGACCCGGTCGTCGTCGATCAGCACCTCCACCTCGCCGGTGCCGTCGAGCACCGCGGCCGCGCCGGCGGCTGCGTAGCGGATCCGCAGCGCCTCGCCTGGGCCGATCGGCCGAGGTGAGCGATCCTCGTTGAGAAACGTGTGGGGCGTGGGCGGCTTCACGAGCGCGCCGGGCGCATCGGTCGGCCGCAGCGGCGCCATCGTCTCGGGCAGCTGCACGTCGGGGTCGATCTCGCGCAGGACCTCGCCGATCGCGTTCTCCGTGTCGTCGTAGAGGCCCTCGCCGAAGTGGTAGTGCCGCAGCGTCCCGCGGCGGTCCCAGAGGTACAGGGCGGGCCACACCTCGTTGCCGTACTGGCGCCAGATCGCGTAGTCGGAGTCCACGGCCACGGGAAACGGGATCGCCAGCCGCTGCACGGCCTGCTCCACCGTCGCGGCGTCGTGGCCGAAGTCGAACTGCGGGCTGTGCACGCCGATCACCTTCAGGCCCGCGTCCGCGTAGCGGCGGTGCCACTCCAGGAGGTAGGGCAGCGTGCGAATCGAGTTGAGCGAGCCCAGATCCCAGAACCACACCAGCGGCGCGTTGCGACCGAGCAGCGTTCCCATGCGCACGAAGGGGGCGTTGATCCATCCCGTCTGGGGCGGAAAGTCCGGAACCGTGATCTCGTCGGTGGGGCGCAAGGCTGCGAAACGGTAGCGGGCTACCCGTGCGCGGGTGGCGGGATCATGGGCCACTTCGCCTGCTTGCCCGGACGCGGGTTCTCCCGCAGGGCGATCGTCATGCTGCCCTCCTCGAGCCGGTGCATGCCCTCGCGCCGGTCGCGCGCCCAGCGGTGCCAGCGGTTGCCGAACAGGCGCCGGCGCAGCAGCTCCTTGATGGTGCCGCGGCCGGCCGCCGCCCGCCCGTCCCAGCCGAGCGTGCCGCGCGTCCCGACGTCGGGAGCGCCGTGCACGAACTCCACCCACTCGTAGCCGTGTGCCCAGGCCGCCTCTATCACGCGGTCCGCCCAGGTGTCGACCTGATCGAGCGAGTAGTGGTGCCAGTCCACACGGACCGTGCTGGTGTGCTGGTCGATCTCGATGCCCTAATCGTCCCAGGCGAATAGCCTTCGCCCGCATGTGGCGCTACGCGGCAGCGGCCTTCTGGATCGCAGCGGGCCTGAACCACTTCCGCAGCCCGCGGTTCTACAAGGCGATCGTCCCGCCGCCCGTGGACCGCTGGAAGGACCAGGTGAACGCCGCCGCGGGTGTCGCGGAGCTCGTGGGTGGGGTAGCGGTGCTGCCCGGGCGCACCCGCCCGCTCGCGCGCTGGTGGCTGCTTGCGACGCTCGTCGCCGTGTACCCGGCCAACATCCACATGGCGCTGCGGCCCGAGAAGTTCCCGCAGATCCCGCCCGCTCTGCTGTACGCCCGGCTGCCCGTGCAGGGCCTGTTCGCCTGGCTCACCTGGCGCGGCACGGAGTAGCTCCTCCCGAACTTTGTTGACCCGCTCACACCTGTCGTGAGCGGATTCACATCGTTCGTCAGGCGAGGACGACTTCCAGCTCGCGCTGCAGCGCGGCTTGGACCGTGTCGTGCATGAACGGCGAGCCCTCCAGCCGTCCCGCGATCACCTCGAGGAAGCCGCCTACCAGGAGGCGCTGGGCCTCTGCGCGGTCGAGCCCCCGGCTCTGGAGATAGAAGACCTGGTCCTCGTCGAGCCGCGCGACGGTCGCGGCGTGCGTGCAGCGCACGTCGTTGGCCTCGATCTCGAGCCCGGGAATCGCGTCCGCGTGCGCGCCGTCGTTCATCAGCAGGTTGCGGCTCTCCTGGAACGCGTCGGTGCGCTGCGCGCCGGGATCGACCTTGATCATCCCGCTCCACACGGCCGTAGCGCGGTCGCGCAACACGCCCCGGAACGCGAGGTCGGAGGTCGTGTGCGGCGCGGCGTGCTCCTGCGTGGTGTCGTAGTCGATGTGCTGGCGGTTGTGGCCCGCGTACGCGCCGGTGACCTTCGCGCTCGCGCCCTGGCCGTTGATGTCGGTCTCCATCCGCAGCTTGCCCTGCCCGGAGCCGAGCCCGAGCCCGACCCAGTGCAGCGACGCGTCGCGCGCGACCTGCGCGCGCTGGCTGCCGAGGATCCATGCCTGCTCGGAGAGGTCCTGGACGCACAGGTACTCCACCGACGCGCCCTCGCCCACGATGATCTCGCTGACGGGGTTGAAGTAGCCCTCGAGCTCGGCGTCTGCGGAAAGCCATTCCTCGGCGACCGTCACCTGCGCTCCGGCCTCCACCACGATCAGCGACCGCCACGGCAGCGCGCCCGCAGATGCCTGGATCACGGACGCCACGATCGGCTCCTCGACGGCGACGCCCGCCGGCACGTGCACGAACAGCCCGCCGCGCCAGCTCGCCGTGTTCTGGGCGGCGAACTTGTCGCGGTCGCTGACCAGCGAGCCGAGATGGGGCTCGACCAGTTCCGCGTGGTTGGAGACGGCGTCCTCCAGCGTCGTGACCACGATGCCCTCCGGGGCGGTGCCCCTCGTGACCGCCTTGCCGTCGACCTGCAGCACGCCGGCACCGTCCGCAGGCACGGCCGCTGCACGCGCGGGTTGCGCGTCGAGGTCACCGTCGCCAGGGCGTTCCCAGCCCTCGGGGTCGAACTTCGACAGGTCGGTGAACTCCCAGCCCTTGTCCTTCTGGACGGGCATGGGGATCTCCCCGAACCGCGCGCGACCTTGCGCCCGCAGGTCTGTCAGCCAGCCCGGTTCCGTCGCGGATGAAGCTGAAGTAACCCCAGCGTGAGCGGCCGTCATGACCGACCCCCATCCGGCTTGCCGGCTGCAAACCTGCGCGCTGCGGCGTCCTCAGTCGACCACGTACCTAGGTACGTGGTCTCCCTGCGTCCTTGCACCGCTTGATTTTCGCTCGGCAATCCGGCCGTGTGTCGGCCATGACGACCGCTAGCCAATCGAGCCTTCCATCTGCAGCTCGATCAGCCGGTTCATCTCGACCGCGTACTCCATCGGCAGCTCACGCGTGAACGGCTCGATGAAGCCGCCGACGATCATGCCGGACGCCTCCTCCTCGGTGAGGCCGCGGCTCATCAGGTAGAAGAGCTGCTCCTCGCCGATCTTGGAGACGGTCGCCTCGTGGCCGACGTCGACGTCGTCCTCGCCGATGCGGATCGTCGGGTACGTGTCGGAGCGCGACTCCTCGTCGAGCAGCAGCGCGTCGCAGACGACCTTCGACTTGGACCCGGTCGCGCCGGGCGCGACCTCGAGCAGGCCGCGGTAGCTCGCGCGGCCGCCGTCCTTCGAGATCGACTTCGAGGTGATCGTCGAGGTCGTGTTGGGAGCGATGTGGACGCACTTGCCGCCTGCGTCCTGGTGCTGTCCGTTGCCTGCGAACGCGATCGAGAGGATCTCGCCGTGGGCGTGCTCGCCCATCAGGTAGATCGACGGGTACTTCATCGTCAGCTTCGACCCGAGGTTGCCGTCGATCCACTCCATCGTCGCGCGCTCGTGCGCGACCGCCCGCTTGGTGACGAGGTTGTAGACGTTGTGCGACCAGTTCTGGATCGTCGTGTACCGGACCCGCGAGCCAGGCTTGCACACGATCTCGACCACCGCGGAGTGCAGCGAGTCGGTCGTGTACGTCGGCGCCGTGCAGCCCTCGATGTAGTGCACGAACGAGCCCTCGTCCGCGATGATCAGCGTGCGCTCGAACTGGCCCATGTTCTCCGTGTTGATGCGGAAGTACGCCTGCAGCGGCATCTCGACATGGACACCGGGTGGGACATAGACGAAGGAACCGCCTGACCAGACGGCCGAGTTCAGCGCGGCGAGCTTGTTGTCGTTGGCCGGGATCACGGTCGAGAAGTACTCGCGCACCAGGTCCTCGTGCTCGCGCAATCCCGTGTCCATGTCCTTGAAGATCACGCCCTGCTTCTCGAGGTCCTCGCGGATCTGGTGGTAGACGACCTCGGACTCGTACTGGGCGCCCACACCGGCGAGGTACTTCCGCTCGGCCTCGGGGATGCCGAGCTTGTCGAACGTGTTCTTGATGTCGTCCGGGACCTCGTCCCAGGTGCGCCCCTGCTTCTCGGACGCGCGCACGAAGTAGTGGATGTTCTGGAAGTCGATGCCGTCCATGTGCCCGCCGGCCCACTTCGGCATCGGCCGGGCCTCGAAGTGCTCCAGCGCCTTCAGGCGGAAGTCACGCATCCACTGCGGCTCGTCCTTGTGGTCGGAGATCTCCTCCACCACGGCGCGGTTGAGCCCCTTCTTCGCCTTGAAGGCGTAGTCGGTCTCGGAGTCGTGGAAGCCGTACTCGTAGGAGTCCTTGATTCCCTCGAGCTGGTCGGGCCTGGCAATTGCGATTTCGGGCGTGGCCATCAGGAAACCTCCAGCTTGATGGTGTCGTCCTCGATACGGACGGAGAAAGTCTCTACAGGGAGATAGGCGGGCAGGGTACGGGGCCGGCCGGTGCGCAGATCGAACAGGGACCCGTGACGCGGACACTCGACGGTGCAGGAGTCGGGATCGAACGGCCCCTCGGCGAGCGGGCCGTCGTCGTGCGAGCAGCGATCCTCGATCGCGTGCAGCGCGCCGTCGCAGTTGAAGACGCCGATCTTGCGACCGTCGGCCTCCACGATGCGCGTGGCGCCCGCGGGCAGCTCCGCCGCGGGGCAGACGTCGATTGTCGTGCTGGTCTCAGTCATTTCCGAGTGGAACGGTCAAGTTTAGCCTGGGCGACTCATATCTCGTTCCTCAGCCGTGCGACCTCGGAGGCATCCGGGTCCTGCTCCGGGGTACCCGAGGGCCACTCGTCCGTACCGAGCAGGGCGCCCTGCACGACCTTCAGGGACAGCAGGCCGCACTTCAGCCTGGTGGGGGAGAGCTCGATGCCGATCTCCTCGGTCACGAAGTTCCTGTCGAGTCCGGCCACCTCGGCGACGGTCTTGCCCTTCAGCTCGTCCGAGATGATCGACGCGGTGGCCTGCGAGATCGCGCAGCCCGTGCCGTGGAAGCGCAGGTCCTCGATCCGGTCGCCCGCGAGCTTGATGTGCACCCCCATCTCGTCCCCGCACAGCGGGTTGCGGTCCTGAAACTCGGCGTCGCGCTGCTCGAGCTCCCCGAAGTTGCGGGGAGTCTTGTAGTGGTCGAGGATGAACTCGCGGTAGAGCTGGTCCATCAGACGCCGAAGATCCGTTTCGCGTTCTCGAGCGCCCCGATCAGCCGGTCCACTTCTGCGGTGGTGTTGTAGACCGAGAACGACGCCCGTGCCGTGGCGGGCACGCCCAGGCGCCGCATCAAAGGCTGCGCGCAGTGGTGGCCGGCCCGGATGCAGACCGCCTCACGGTTGCACAGCTCGGCCAGGTCGTGCGGGTGGATGCCCTCCACCGCAAAGCTCACGAGGCTGCCGCGCTCCGCGGCATCCGGTGGCCCGTGGACCGTCACGCCGTCGAGCGCCGAGATCCGGTCGAGCGCGTAGGCCGTCACCTCCACCTCGTGCGCGCGCACGGCGTCCATCCCGAGCGCGGCCAGGTAGTCCGCCGCGGCGCCCAGGCCGACGCCCTCGGCGATCGCGGGAGTGCCGGCCTCGAACTTCGCCGGCACCGTGGCCCATGTGGAGTGGTCGTCCTCGACGGCCTTGATCATCGACCCTCCGCCCAGGAACGGCGGCATCTCCTCGAGCAGCTCCCGGCGCGCCCACAGCACGCCGATGCCGGTCGGCCCGATCATCTTGTGGCCGGTGAAGGCATAGAAGTCCGCGCCGGTCACCTTCACGTCCACCGGCATCTGCGGCACGGCCTGGGACCCGTCGAGCAGCACCATCGCCCCGGCCGCGTGCGCGCGCTCGGAGATCTCGCCGACCGGGTTGATCGTGCCGAGCACGTTGGAGACGTGCGCTACCGCGACCAGCCGGACCCGGCCGCCTGCGAGGCGCTCGTCGAGCTCCGCGAGGTCCAGCCGGCCCTGGTCGTCGACGCGCAGGTATTGCAGCTCGGCTCCCTGCTCCTGGCACAGCAGCTGCCACGGGACCACGTTCGAGTGGTGCTCCATCTCGCTGATCAGCACCACGTCGCCCGCGCCGACGTGCTCGCGGGCCCACGTGTAGCGCACGAGGTTGATCGCCTCGGTCGCGTTGCGGACGAACACGATCTCGCGCGGAGGCGCGCCGACCAGCGACGCCACCTTTGCGCGGCCGCCCTCGTACAGGTGCTCGGCCTCGGCGGCAAGCTCGTGCATGCTGCGATGCACGTTCGCGTTGGAGCGGCGGTAGTACGAGGAAATCGCCTCGATCACCGACTCCGGCTTCTGCGCGGTCGCGGCGCTGTCGAGGTAGGCGACGCGCCGCCCGCCGAACTCGCGCGACAGGATCGGGAAGTCGGCCCGGATCTCCTCGACCGAGCGCGGCAGCTCCGCGGTGCGGGCGGCAACCGCCACTAGGCCGCTGCCTCCGCGGTCTCTTCGGGGTGCTTCTCGCGCACCCAGTCATAGCCCTTCTGCTCGAGCACGGCGCCCAGTTCGGGACCGCCCTCCTCGACCACGCGCCCGTTCAGCATGATGTGGATGAAGTCGGGCTGGATGTAGCTGAGGATGCGCTGGTAGTGGGTGATGATGAGCGCGCCGAGGTCGGGCCCGCGCATCGCGTTGACCGCGTTCGCGACGGTGCGCAGCGCGTCGATGTCGAGGCCCGAGTCGGTCTCGTCCAGCACGGCGACGTGCGGCTTCAGGATCGCCATCTGGAGGATCTCGCAGCGCTTCTTCTCGCCGCCGGAGAAGCCCTCGTTCAGGTAGCGGCGGGTGAACTCGCGGTCCACGCCCAGCACCTCCATGTGCTGCTCGAGCGTCTTGCGGAACTCCTTCAGGTTGATCGGGTCCTCGCCGCGTGCCTTCCGGTGCGCGTTGATCGCCGTGCGCAGGAAGTTCACGACCGAGACGCCGGGGATCGCGGACGGGTACTGGAAGGCCATGAAGAGGCCGGCGCGGGCGCGCTCGTCCGGCTCGGCCTCGGTCACGTCTTCGCCCTGGAAGACGATCTTGCCCTCGGTGATCTCGTAGCTCGGGTGGCCCATGATGGTGTTGGCCAGGGTGGACTTGCCGGAGCCGTTCGGCCCCATCAGGGCATGGACCTCGCCGCGGCCGACCGTCAGGTCGACGCCGCGCAGGATCTCCTTGCCTTCGACGTTCACGTGCAGGTTCTGGATCTCTAGATCAGGCATTGGGGACGGTTCGCTTCTCCTGTGTTCGTGATGTGGTGGTGCGCACGCGGGCGCGGGGACGGGGGGCGGTGCCGGAGGACTGGGCGGGCAGCGCACGGCCCTCCGCAAAGCTCGCAAGCTCCGCCAGGGTCGTCTGCTCGAGGACGCGCTCGACGCCACCCTGCACCCTGGTCCAGAGCAGCTTGGTGGCGCAGTTCTCGTACCCGTCCAGCTCATGGTTGCAGAGCATGCGGCTCGTGCCGTGCTCGCTCACGCACTGCATCGGGACGATCGTCTCCTCGAGCGCGTGCACGACGTTGGCCATCGTGATCTGGGCGGGGTCGCGCGCCAGCTCGTAGCCGCCGTGCGCGCCGCGGGTGGAAGACACCAGCTCGGCCTTGCGCAGGCGCGAGACGAGTTGCTCGAGGTAGGGGAGCGGCAGGTTCTCGGCCTTGGCGATCTCCGCCAGCGGCACGGGACCGGGCCCGCGGCGGCGCGCGAGGTGCACCATCACGCGGACTCCGTACTCCGACTTGGTCGAGAACATCTGCAGGCGCCTCCTGGCGGTCTAATTCCTAGCTGCGCGGTCAGGATACCAGCGGCCCCCGCGATTCCCGTCTAACATGGTGTAGGTGCAAGGGGAGCAGGGCGGAGTGCAGGCACAGCAGCGGGTCTTCACCGGGGGCAGGGTCGTCCCGCACCGGCTCGATCTGCCGGTGCCGAACCCGGACGACAAGGTCGTCGAGGGCAAGGACGGCTTTCTCTTCCTCGGCAACGACTCGAACGACACCCTCGGCCAGCACGCCGGGGAGAAGCTGCTCACCGCCCTCCAGGTCCAGCAGTGGCACGACCTGATCGAGGCCCGGTCGGCGTGGCTCTACCTGCAGGGGATCCCGTATGTCTGCCTGATCGCGCCCGACCCGCACGCCATCTACGCGGACAAGCTCCCGGATGACGTGACCCCCGGCGATACGCGGCCGGCGCTCCAGGTGCTCGACCGGCTGGCCGAGCGCGAGTCATGGGCTCCGGTGCTGTACCCGCTGGAGGCGCTCAGGAAGGAGCGCGACGAGATGGTGTACGCGCGGACGGACTCCCACTGGTCGGAGTACGGCGCATACGTCGCCTACCGCGAGGTGATGGCGCGGCTGACGGAGTCGCTGCCCGTGCGGCGGGTCCCGCCGAGCCAGCTGCACCGCACCTACGAGCATCGCGCCGGCGACCTGGGCCTCAAGTTCGAGCCGGCGGTCGTGGACACCGACTACGGGTACGTCGACGTGATCGGGTCACGCGTGCGGCTCGTGGACGACAACCGGGTCCGCAACCACGGGCGCCTCGTGGAGTTCCAGGCCGACGCCTACAACGCGCTCACTTGCCTCGTCTTCGGCGACTCGTACGCGACGCGGATGATGCCACTGTTCGCGGAGTCGTTCCAGCGCACGTTCTGGGCCCACATCTACTTCGACTACGAGCTCGTGCGCGAGCTGAAGCCGGACGTCGTCGTGACGGTGCTCTCGGAGCGCGGCATGATCGTGGTGCAGTCCGACACCGAACCGGGCATCCGGATGCTCGAGGCGGAGAAGCGCGCCGCCGGCGATCTGATGGGCCCGCGGAACGCGGACACGCTGCGCATCAACGGCGGGCGGCCCTCGATGGCGCCCTCCGAGCCGCCGGCCGCGGTCGCGGACGGCGCCTCGCCGGACGCGTGAGCGACTTCCTCGGCGCCCAGACGCCGGACCTGCCCCCGTCGATCAGGGACGGCAAGGTCGTGGAAGGCCGCGACGGCCGCCTGTTCGTGGCCAACGACGGCAACCGGGTGGTGGACCAGCACAGAGGCGCGCTCAGGTTCAGCGAGGACCAGCTGCGCGACTGGCGCCATCTGCTCGAGACCCGCGCGGCCTGGCTGGAGCGGCGCGGCTCGCACCACCTCTTCTTGATCGCACCGAACGCGCACTCCGTCTATCCGGATGCGCTGCCGGACGGCGTGGCGAGCGCGCCCGAGCGCCCGGTCCACCAGCTGCTCACGCACCTGCGCGAGCACGACTCGTACGCGCGGGTCGTCTATCCGCTCGCGGAACTCACTGCGAGCGACGACCTCGCCTATCCGAAGACCGGCAGCCACTGGTCCGAGTTCGGTGCGTCCATCGCATGCCGAGCGGTGGTCGAGGAGATCCGGCGTGTGGTCGACATCCAGCCGTTCCCGCCGGACGCGTTCGAGTTCGTGGCGCTCGAGTTCCTGGGCGACCTGGGCGCGAAGATGACGCCGCCGATGACGTCCACCTTCGTGCGCGCGGACGCGATCAGCCCCCGCGCGCGGCTCGTGTCGGACAACCGCGTGCGGAACACCGGGAGGCGCATCGAATACCGGAACGAAGAGCTCGGCGACGGCCCCGCCTGCATGGTGTACGGGGACTCGTTCGCGATGCGGGTCCTGCCCTTCCTGGCGGAGAGCTTCGCGCGGCTGACGTTCGTGCACATGGTCAACCTCGACTTCGACCTCGCGGCCGCGCTGGAGCCCGATGTGGTCGTGAAGATCATGAACGAGCGCTTCTTGATCTCCGTTCCGGTGGATGCGCCTGCGCAGACGCAGGCCCAGCTGGAGGCGCAGCGACTCGCCGCGGGCGACGTGCTGCCGCCCCGCCGCGCGCCGGTCGGCAAGGGCCGCCCGCTGTCAGGCATCCGCTAGCCGGCGGCCGCCCACCCACCTTGATGGCTTCGTGTCGCCCTCCGACACCAGGCCATCACGACGGTGGTGCTCGTCTTACGACTCGCGCGCAGTTCGTCCTAGGCATGATGCGTGTCCAGGGCGCCGCTAACCCGCAGCCGCTTCGCGCACCAGCAGCCGCAGGTCGTGCGCGAGCGCCTCGGGCGTCAGGAAGCTCACCGGGAAGCCGACTCGCTGGCGGCCCTCGCCGTCGAGCAGCACCACGTAGGAGTTGTGCTCGCGCTCGTCGGTCTGGGGGGCGAACCCGTACTCGCGCCACACCGGCTGCAGCTCCCGGCGGGTCCCGAGCAGGTAGTCGAGGTAGCCGCGCAGGCGCCGGCCGAGCAAGAACTCCTGCGCGAGCTGCGGAGTGTCGTTGGCGGGGTCGACGCTCAGCGCGAAGGCCCGGATGCGATCGCGCTCGGCCGCGGAGAGATCGTCCAGCGCGCCGCGGATCTGCTGGGCCGCCACGGGGCAGGTCTCGTCGCACGTGGCATAGGTGGGGCTCAGCACCACCACGGTGCCGCGCAGGTCCGCCAGCCGCACGAGCTCACCCTCCTGGTTGCGGAGCGCAAACTCCCCGGGCGGCGCCGGGGGGCGCACGGCGCCCTTGTATGGAGAGCGCGGGCCCTCGACGCCGGCCGCGTTGACCTCCTCGACGACGGCCGCAGGCTCGTCGTCACTGCTGCGGGCGGCGATCGCGGCCACCACCGTGCCGGCGAACGCCAGCAGCGCGATCACGAAGAGGACGAGTCGAGCCCGGGCGGACATGCCCGAAAGCGTAGGGCGTGGCGGGAGGGCTAGGGCTCGACGAGCCCGCGCCGGATCGCGTAGCGGACGAGCTCCACGCGGTCGCGCATGCCGAGCTTTTGCAGCACGCGCCCGCGATGTGACTCCACGGTCTTCTCGGAGAGGTGCAGGATCTCGGCGATCTCCTTGTTGGTGTGCGCCTCCGCGATCAGCTTCACGACCTCCTGCTCGCGCGGGCTGAGCTCGTTCGTGGGCTCCTCGCCGCGGTCGATGAAGTCCCGGATCAGCGCCTGCTGCGCGTTCGAGGTCAGGAACGGCTCGCCGCGGCTGGCGGCGCGGACGGCATCGACGAGGTCCTTGTCGGCCGCGCGCTTCAGCACGTAGCCGGACGCGCCGGCGCGCAGCGCCTCGAACAGGTAGCGCTCGTCGTCGTGCATGGACAGGATCAGCACCTGCGTGTCGGGCGACTGCTGCTTGATCTCGTGCGTCGCCTGCAGCCCGGTCATCTTCGGCATCGAGACGTCCAGCACGGCGATGTCCGGCTTCAGCCGGACGGCCTGCTCGAGCGCATCGACTCCGTCCTCGGCCTCGGCCACGACCTCCATGTCGGGCTGGCGGTCCAGCAGGAGCTTCACACCCGACCGCACGATGCCGTGGTCGTCGGCGATCAAGATTCTCATGCGGCGACCGTAAGGGAAACGCTCATGACTCGAGGGGTCGGCGAAGCCGACTCGATATTCATGCGGCCTCGGTCGTCCCGACCGGCTCCTGGATCTCCGGGCCGGGTGCGGCGACCGGCTCCGGCGCCGGGACCTCGAGCACCACTGACGTTCCCTTGCCCGGGCGGGAGTCGATCTCCAGGGTCCCGCCGACCAGCAGCGCCCGCTCGCGCATCCCGGACAGGCCCAGGCCCTTGCCCTCCTCCGCGAAGGCGAAGCCCGACCCGTTGTCCGTGACCTCGAGGCGCACACGCGTGTCGCGGGGCTCGAGGTTGACCTCGATGCGGTTCGCGCCGGAGTGGCGGGCGGCGTTCACGAGCGCCTCCTGGGCGACGCGGTAGACGACGACCTGCGCGTCCGGCGACAGGTCGCCCATCCGGGGGTCGGCCCAGAAGCTCACGCGGGCCGGGCCGCGGCGGTCGAGGTCGCGCACGTGCGTGGACAGGGCGGCCACCAGGCCGTGGTCGTCCAGCGCCGTGGGACGCAGCTGGCGCGCGAGATCGAGCAGCTCGCCCATCGCCTGGTCCGCGAGCCGCTTGGTCTCCGCCAGCTGGTCGCGCAGGTCCGCGGGGGCGTCCTGGGTCACGGCCTCGATGCGCAGCAGGAGAGCCGTCAGAGACTGGTTCACCTCGTCGTGGAGGTCGCGGGCGATCCGCCTGCGCTCCTCCTCCTGGGCGCGCAGCACGAGCTCGCCCGAGCGCCGCCGCTCGTTCTCGAGGCGCTCCAGCATGCGGTTGAAGGTCGCCGCCATGCGCTGCACGTCCATCGTGTCGCCGGCCAGCTCGGGATCGAGCTCCAGCCGCCGGCCCGGGCGCGAGAGGTCGACCCGCTCCATCATCGCCAGCAGCCGCTCCAGGGGCTCGAACCGGCGGCGCAGCAGGAGCGTGTTGAGCAGGAAGGTGAGGAGCAGCGCCATCGCGAGGACCGCGAATTGCCAGCGCTGGTCGGAGGCGGAGAAGTCGAAACCGGCCGCGAAGATGACCACCAGGATGCCGGTGGTCACCATCAGGAGGTTGAGGGCGACGATCTGGCTGAGGAGAGAGGGGCGCTTCATGGCTTCCCGGAGCCGATTTTCACCCGGTTGGGGTGGTCGCCCGGAGCAAATCGGGTGGCGACCCCACAGGGAATCGGCCTTGGGTGGACGATACTTGTACCCGGCACGGCAGCCGACACACGGGTAACGGACGCCCTGAGTCTGTGGTTGGAGACATGAACCAAGCAACGCAAGCAAATTGGAAAGCGGGCCTGCGGACGACGATCCTGCTGGCGACCCTCACGGGTCTGCTGGTCGGCATCGGATATCTGGTTGGCGGCCCTGGCACCGCACTCACCTTCCTGTTCATTGGCCTGGCCATAAACCTGGCCATGTTCTGGTTCTCGGACAAGATCGCCCTCAGGATGAGCAGGGCACGGCCGCTGTCCGAGGAGGAGGCGCCCCGCCTGCACCAGATGGTGCGTGAGCTGGCGCATTCCGCCGGCATCCCGATGCCGCGCCTGTACCTGATCCCGGCCAGCCAGCCGAACGCATTCGCGACCGGCCGCAGCCCCAAGCACTCGGCTGTGGCGGTCACGGAGGGGATCACCCAGCTGCTCAGCGAGACCGAGCTGCGCGGAGTGATCGCCCACGAGCTGGCCCACATCAAGAACCGCGACGTGCTGATCACCACGGTGGCCGCCGCCATCGGCGGTGCGATCACCTGGCTGGGCTACATGCTGCTCTTCATGGGCGGCGACGACGACAGCCCGCTGGGCCTGGTCGGCGCGCTGGCGATGGTGCTGCTGGCACCGATCGCCGCGTCGATCATCCAGCTCGCCATCTCCCGCCAGCGGGAGTTCTCGGCGGACGCCACCGGCGCACAGATCTCCGGCAGCGCGAACGCGCTGGCAGACGCGCTGGAGCGGCTCGAGGCCGGGGCGAAGGCGATGCCGATGCAGGTCAACGCCGCGGCGGAGCCGCTGTTCATCGTGAAGCCGTTCAGCGGTGGCGGCATGGCGGCGCTCTTCTCGACCCACCCCCCGATCGAGGAGCGGGTGCGCAGGCTGCGCGCACTGGGCATCTAGACAACAAACTTCAGGTTCCGTGCTCAGCGAGCTGCGGCAACATGAAGGGGGCTGTGGCGGCGGTGTCGAAAGGCACCGCCGCCCTTTTTTATGGGAGCGATGGGCGAACTTCGTCCCCCGGCGCCCACCTGTCGGGCGCAACGGGACATGGTTCAGGTTGAGGGGGAGCGCGGAGGGCCCGGGACAACGGTCCCGATCCCCTGATACAGCTCGGTCAGAGCCACCGGATCGGGCCTGCCCGGTGCTATATTTCCTAAAGCCAGTAGGAATTTAGGTATTTCACGGTCCCGACGATAGGAATCCCCGTGAGCACAGACACACAGGCACGTTCAGGCCAGCAGCTGATCAAGGACGCGCGGTCGCGCATCGAGGAGCTCGATCCCACCGAGGTGAAGGAGATCCTCGACCATCGCGACACCAACGGGTCTGCCGACCAGGCGCCCGTGATCCTCGACGTCCGCGAGCAGACCGAGTACGAGATGGGGCACATCCCCGGCGCCGTGCACATTCCGCGCGGCCATCTGGAGACGCGCATCGAGCAGGCCATCCCGGACCGCAGCCGGCGTGTGATCGCGTACTGCTCGACGCAGAACCGCTCCGCCCTCGCCGCGCTCACGATGACGGAGCTGCTCGGCTACGAGGACGTGCAGGTGATGACCGGCGGCTTCACCCTCTGGAAGGACCGCGGCTACGACTTCGACCGCCCGCTCGCGCTCACCCCGGAGCAGCGGGAGCGCTACTCGCGCCACCTGCTGATCCCGGAGGTGGGGCTCGAGGGCCAGCAGAAGCTGCTCGAGGCCAAGGTGCTGCTGATCGGCGCCGGCGGTCTCGGCTCCCCGGCCGCGCTGTACCTGGCGGCGGCAGGCGTGGGCACGCTCGGCATCGTCGACAACGACGAGGTCGACCTCTCCAACCTCCAGCGCCAGGTGATCCACAACAACCAGCGCATCGGCATCCCGAAGGTGGAGTCGGCGAAGCAGACGATCGAGGCGCTCAACCCGGACGTGAAGGTGGTGCCCCACCCGATCCGCCTCGACCGCGACAACGTGCTCGACCTGATCCGCGACTACGACGTGATCGTCGACGGCGCCGACAACTTCCCCACCAGATACCTGCTGAACGACGCGGCCGTGCGGGAGCGCAAGCCCGTCGTGCACGCATCGATCCTCGGCTTCGACGGACAGCTCACGACCTTCATCCCCTACGAGGGCCCTTGCTACCGCTGCCTCTACCCGCAGCCGCCGCCCGCGGAGCTCGCGCCGTCGTGCGGCGCGAACGGCGTGCTCGGCGTGCTGCCCGGCATCATGGGCCTGCTGCAGGCCAACGAGGTGATCAAGCTCGTCATCGACAAGGGCAAGCCGCTGGCCGGCCGCCTGCTGTTGTTCGAGGCGCTGTCCACCGAGTTCACCGAGCTGAAGGTCCGCCGCGACGTCGAGGGTTGCCCGACCTGCGGTGAGGGCGTCGACCTCGAGCACACCGAGTTCGAGGACTACGAGGCTCTCTGCGCGGCAGCGGGTTAGGGTCCCACCCGTGGCCACGGTCAAGATCCCACCGGTGCTTCGCCCTGCCGTGAGCGGCCAGAGCGAGGTGGAGGTCGGCGGCTCCACCGTCGGCGACATCCTCAACGGCCTCGCCGAGCAGCATCCGGAGACGCGCGGGCAGCTGTTCGCAGAAGGCGGGGAGCTGAACCGGTTCGTGAACGTCTACGTCAACGACGAGGACGTCCGCGTGCAGCAGGGCCTCGACACGGGCGTCGCCGCCGGCGACACCGTCGTCATCCTGCCGGCCATGGCCGGCGGTAGCCACCGGACGTAGCGCTGCCGAGGAAATCCGGTGGCCGCGGGGGCGGCCCCTCTATGCTTTCCCCCATGCTGGAGGCAAGGCCCTTGAGGGAGCCGCCGAACTGCTGCCCGGACGTCATCGGGGCGATCGGCAACACCCCGATCGTGGAGCTGAAGAAGCTCAGTCCCAAGCCGGGAGTGCGCCTGTTCGCGAAGCTCGAGTTCTACAGCCCGACCGGGTCCGTCAAGGACCGGGTCGCCAAGTCGATGATCGAGCGTGCGGAAGCCGAGGGCGCGATCGCCCCGGGTCAGCGGGTCCTCGAGCCCACGTCGGGAAACACCGGCATCTCGCTGGCGCTGATCTGCCGCCTGAAGGGCTACCCCTTCACCGCCGTGATGCCCGAGAACGTCACCTCCGAGCGCACGGAGATGCTGCGCATGCAGGGTGCCGACATCGTGTATTCCGAAGGGTCCAAGGGCTCGAACGGCGCGGTCGAGCTGGCGCTCGAGCTGGCGGAGAAGGACCCCAGCGTCTACATGCCCTACCAGTACGGCAACCCCGCCAACCCGGACGCGCACTACTTCGGCACGGCGCCGGAGATCATCGAAGACCTCGGCGACGTGACCGCGTTCGTGGCGGGCCTCGGTACGGGCGGGACCCTGATGGGCAACGGCCGCCGCCTCAAAGAACACAACGCCGCGACGAAAATCGTCGCGGCGGAGCCGCTGCAGGGCGAGGATGTGCAGGGACTGCGCTCGTTGGACGACGGTTACATCCCCCCGATCATCGACCTCTCGGTGCTCGACCGGAAGATCATCGTCACGAACCGCGACGGCATCATCTGGACGCGCAAGCTCTTCTTCGAGGAGGGGATCTTCGCGGGCGTGTCGTCGGGCGCGATCGCGTCCGTTGCGGTGCGGATCGCGAACGAGCTCGACGAGGGCAACGTGGTGTTCCTGGTGGCGGACGACGGCAACAAGTACATGTCCGCAGGCCTGTGGACGAAGTCGATCGACGAGCTCGAAGCCGTCGACTCGACGGTTTGGTGGTAGTTCCCCGCGAATTCGCGGACGCGATCGTCCGGCACGCTCGCGAGGACTACCCGAACGAGTGCTGCGGGCTGTTCGCGGTCGACGGCGATGCGGTGAGCAAGCTGTATCCGGCGGAGAACATCCACCACAGCCCGCTGCGGTTCGAGATCGACGGCCTGTTCGTGATGAAGACGAACGACGAGATCGAGTCGAACGGGCTGGCACTGGGCCTCTACCACTCGCACACGAAGAGCCCCGCGCACCCGTCCCAGACGGACGTCAACTTCGCCGAGCTGTGGCCCGGCGCGATCTGGCTGATCGTGTCGCTTGCCGATCCCGACGCGCCCGACCTGAAGGCCTTCCGCATCACGGGCCCCGACGTCGAAGAGGTCGAGCTGACGGTCGACTAGCTCATGGACCAGCCGCTCGCATGTCCTCGTTGCGCGCTGCGGTATCCGCTGGAGGAGCGGTTCTGCGCCCAGTGCGGCATGCCGCTCACGTATGCGGGCGCGGTGAACGCCGAGCAGGAGACGACCGAGAAGCAGGCGCGGGCGCGCAAGATCAAGCCGCAGTACGCGCGCGGCGAGCTGCGCCGCGTGGCCACGGGCCGCCAGCAGCCCGAGGCCGAGTTCATCCAGATGCTGTTGCTCGAGGAGGGTGTGCCGAGCACGCTGCGCCGCTCCGCCGGCTTCGACGTCCCCGACATGCTCGCGGCCGGCCCGCGCGACGTGCTGGTGCCGGAGTCAGGCCTCGAGATCGCGCGCGACGTGCTGCTGCAGAGCGACATCGACGTGCACGCGCCGCATGAGGTGCGCGAGTCCGGCCCGGCGCCGGGCAAGGTGCTGGCCTGGCTGCTCGCAGCGGCCGGGCTCGCGGCGCTGCTGCTGTGGCTGGCGGGCGCCTAGAGTCGAGGGGATCGCTCCCGGCGCACTAATCGGGGCTGCGCCACCGCCCTTCACGAAGGACCATCACCGCCGCCCACGTCCACATGGCGAGTGGCACGCCGGCCATGAACGCACCGAACACACGGTCAACCGTGTCGCCCCAGATGAGCAGATAGACGCCAAGCAGAAAGCCGCCCCTGATCAAGAGCTTCTGGTACCAGCGGTAGGGCGGCAACCCTTCGGCAACCATGCGTTCGCGGCCCCTGCGTCTCTCCTCGCGATACTCGCGAACCTGATCGCGCAGCCATCCCACGCGGCGAGACTAACCCCCGGAAGGCGTGGGCCGCACCGAGCGGGGCGGCCATCCTGCGGCTAGAGGTCCCGCCACACGTGCCACGCGGGGCGCTCGGGCCCCGGCCCGATCGGCGTCCCGTCGGCGGCGAACCGGAAGTCGCGGCGCAGCCCCGACGCGGTGGTCACGTCCGCGCGCTCGTCGTTCAGCTTGTACTGCGTCCACAGCGCCACGTCGGGACTGCTCATCGCAGCGAACCCCTCCCGGATGAGTCGTGCCTGGCAGAGCTCGCGCGCGGCCGCGCCATCCGCGCCCGCGGGCAGGTCCAGCTCGGGGCAGTGGCTGGGTCCGAGCCGGTCCAGGTCGACGCCCCCTTCGGTCAGATAGAGGCGCTGGTCGCCGGGCCATGTGCGCTCCCGCAGCAGGCGGATCACCTGTTCCGCGCGGTCGCGGCGCCCGTCGGCCGCCTTCGTGTCGCGGTAGTTGTGGTGCGACCAGGCGGGCAGCGCCGCGCCGCTCGTGTAAAGGCCCCGCAATCCCTCCAGCACCGCCGACGTGAAGCCGGGCCACCCGGTGGCCACGATGACGCCCTGCTCGATCACGTCGGCGTCGGGGAAGTCCGACGTCGCGGGGAGCAGGAGCAGGGCGGGATGCGGCCGCCCGGCCACCGCCCGCGCGGCCGTCGTGGCCATGGCCGTGACGACTCCCGCGACCCCCGCCTGCGGCCAGCACAGGAGGTTGGGCTCGTTGCAGATCTCGAGGCCCCAGATCGTGGCGCCCGCGGGGTTGCCCGCCTGCTCGGGGCGCCGCCCCGCGCGCGGGCGCGGCCCGGCGGGGTTGCGGCGCGACGTGCCGTACCGGGCCGCCAGGTACTCGACGAACCACGACCACGGGCCCTGCGGAGACACGTCGAGCGGGAGCTTTGCGTCGGCCGGCTTGTCAGTGACCGGCTCGGCGCTCCCGGGCGCGGCTCCGTTCGACCATTCCGGATAGGAGTGATAGAGGCCGAGGATCACGCGCACCCGGTCGCGATTGGCGGTGGCGATCTGGCGGTCGAGGCGCTGCAGCGCACCGCTGCCGTGGTCGCGGTTGAGCTGGTCCCACGACGCCTCCCGGCCGGCGGGCGCCTGCGGCTGCAGGAACTTCCAGGAGACCTGCAGGCGGATCACGTCGGTGCGGCTGTCGCGCACGAACTCGCGGTTGCCCCACTCGAGATAGTCGTGTGGGTCGTGAGGTGACCGCAGCGGCCCGAAGCCGCCCAGCGCGAGGCCCTTCAGCGGCCGGGCCGGCCCCTGCGCGGGCACGCTCACTCCCGTGCCGGGCCGGTTCGCCTCCCGGGCGACGGCGAGCGAGCCGACCGCGGCCGCGCCGGCGACGGCGCCGCCGCGCACCACGAGCTGGCGGCGCGTCATGCGTTCCATGGGTCGGTAGGTAGCAGGGAGCGGCCGGAACCGCGCCGCCTAACCCACGGGCGAGACGTCGGGCGCGGGTGTGGCGAGGCGGTCGAGGTGTTCGCGCCAGGCGGCCTCGATCTCGTGCCGCGAGCTGCCGAACGCCTCCTCCAGCGCCTTCATGTGATCGCCGGCGGGATGGGTGGCCAGGCGCACGCAGGCGCGCTCGCCCCGCTCCTGCTGGAGCAGGTCGTAGATGGTGCCGCCGATCAGGCCTGCGTCCCGGACGCCGGGCGGGAACCGCACCCTGCCGCCGCGCAGGCGCGTCGCGATCGCCGCGCGCAGGAACGGCACCTGACCGGCGAAGTGCTGCGCGGCCCCTTCCGCCTGCCACGCGGTGCGCAGCAGCCGGGCCACCCGGCCGGGCCGGGCAGGAGGCGGCAGCAGCGGGTTGTTGGTCCCGATCGCCAGCGCGGTGTACGTGCGGCGCGGGCTCAGCAGCAGGGCCCGCTCTGAGTCGGGGCCGGCGGAGATGTCGCGCAGCGCCGGCGGCGCCAGCACATGCACCTCGCCGGTCCGGTACCAGCCCACCATGTAGCGCCGCGCCGCACGGGAGGCAAAGCGCCGCATCACCGCCAGCATCGGGCTCGCGAACAGCAGCTGCACCGGCGAGTCGTGCAGGATCACCGTCACGTTCGCGGGCACGCGTGGCAGCAGCTGCTCGAGACGCGCCCGGTGCTGCTCGAGGTCGTCGAGCACGGCGAGCGCGTCGTCCACCTGAGATGCCTCGTGCCGGGCCGTGAACGACAGCGATGGCGTCTCGACCCAGGGCACCCCGCCACCATACCTCGGAGCTGCCGGATCCTCCGGCTAGGGAAGATCCGGCGCGGCTGTCATCTGTCGCCGGCGGTGCGCTCGTATTCGAGCTCCGTTCTGATGCCCAGCGCGTGCAGCGTTTCCTGCGCGGCCAGCAGGTCGGGAGCGTCGAGCACCGCGCGGGCGAGCGGAGCGGCGCTCTCCAGCGCGATCTCGGGATCGAAGTACACGGTCGCCGCTCCCAGCGGCGTGAGGTGCACCGTGCGGCGCCCACCGCGGATGGTGGCGACGCCGACCTCCCCGCGCGCGCAGCGCACCGCCTGGGCGCTGGCCTCGGTCGGTATCGCTGCGGCTGCCCGTTCCACCTGGTCGACGGCTTCCGGCGTGAGCCCCTCGATCGCGTACAACCCGCCTGCTCCCGCCAGCAGCGCCAGGCGGCCGAGCAGCTCCTCGATCGTCAGCTCCCCGTCACAGCCGGGCCCGAAGATCGCGCCCACGATGCTCGCCCCGGCCCGCTCGAGCAGCACTCCCGCGGCCAGCATCACGGCGTCGCACAGCGGGCTCGCCAGCCCGGGCTCGGAGCCCGCCCCCAGGACGTCGCCGCCGACGTCCACGAACACGAACAGGTCGATGCCCAGCTCCGCGGCCGCCTGTTCGAGGCTCGCGGCGATGCGCGCCGGTCCCAGGCCGGGATCGACCAGCACGGTCTGCTCACCGAGGTGCTCGGCCATGCGGGACTCGGCAAACACCGCGCCGTCCTGCGTGCGCGTCTGCCGGTCGGCCAGCAGCACGCCCGGCGCGATCTCGGTCCCGTCCAGGATCTCCGCGGCGGAGCGCGGGCCGGGCTTCGGGTCGATGGGGAGGCGCTCCCAGGTCACCCCGCCCAGGACCGGCGCGGTCCCGAGTGCGCGGCACAGCTCTGCGGGCGCCAGCGCTCCCACGACGTCTCCGCCGCCGCCGATGCCGAGGACCAGCGCGCGCGACGCCGCGCGCACGATCTCGTGCAGCGAGCGGTGGGCTCGAGTCAGCCCGGTGCTCAGGCGACCGAGGCGGCCGGGGCGAGCACGCTCGCCTCGCGCACGATCGCCTCGATGCCCGCCGCTGCGCGCTCGAACTCCTCGTCGGCGATCACGGGAGTGCCCTCGAACGGCAGGTCGCGGTCGATCTCGACCCAGGACTTGCAGCCCTCGTACTCCGGGCGCACCCGGACGGTCACGGGCCGCTGGATCCTGTAGACCCGCAGCACGAGCACGTGCAGCGGGTGGCGCGGCTTCCAGCGCAGCCGCTTGAAGGCGTAGTCGGGCGTCCAGATGTGGAACGGGCTGAGCGAGTCCACGATCCGCGGGTCGGCGACCTCGTAGTGCTCGTGCACCTCGGCCCAGGCGCGGATGCGGACCCGGTCCGGCTGCTCGATCCCGCCGTCCTGGATCAGGGCCTTGGGCGGCGGCTCGCCGTCCGCCCACACACCCTCCTCCAGCGCCCGCCGGAGCTCGGGGTGATGGGACTGTCTGACCAGGTTGTTACGTTGGTGATCGAAGGTGGGGTAGAGGAAAAAGCGCTCGTGATCGAGCTCGAAATGCTTGTTCTCCTCCCGGATCCCGCCTTTCCGGAGGGTGAGCAGCTGCTCGCCCTCGGCGAGTGCGCGCACGGTTACGGCCCATTCTTTGAACGCGACTGGCATCGGTTTGGGGTGCGGGTCGGGACGCACGGATTCCGTGGCCGGTGGCTTGAATCCCCCTGAAATCGGTGGCGCCTGAAGCCCGCAGCAAGCGGAAAAAACCGCTCACTGCGGCCCATTGTAGGGGCTGACCTCCAAAGTTCCAAGTCGTGATCGGTGGATCAGTCAGCGACCCGGACGGCTGTACGACCGTGAATCGACGTCCTGTCAGGGCCCGGCCCCGTGGCCGCCGCCCCCGGGCGTCTCCAGGCGCAGCCGGTCTCCGGGGCGCAGCTCGCCCTCCGCCTTCGAGGGCAGCACCAGCGGCGCTTCCCCCGCCCGCAGGAGGATGTTCCGGCCCGGGGAGCCGGGCCCGCCCCCGGCCGCCCCCGGGGGCGGCACGCGGCGCCGCTCCGTGAGCAGCGAGAAGGTCATCGGCTCGAGCGCCTCGACCTCGCGGACCACCCCGGCCCCGCCCGCGTGGCGGCCGGCGCCCCCGGACCCGCGGCGCACCGCGTACTCGCGGACCCGCAGCGGGAACTCCGCCTCGAGTGCCTCGATCGGCGTGTTCAGCGTGTTGCTCATCGCGACGTGCACCGCGGACGGGCCGTCGGCGTCGGGGCACGCGCCCTGCCCGCCGCCGAGCGTCTCGTAGTAGGTGAACCGCTCGTTGCCGAGCGTCAGGTTGTTCATGGTTCCCTGGCCGGCTGCGGGTGCGGGCACCGCCTGACCGAGTGCCGCCATCGTGACGTCGGCGATCCGGCTCGACGTCTCGACGTTGCCGCCCGCCACCGCGGCCGGCGGCTGGGCGTTCAGCACGGTGCCCGGCGGCGCGCTCACGTGCACCGGGCGGTAGGCGCCGGCCGATGGCGGGAGGTCGGGATCCGTGAGCACGCGCACCACGTAATAGACGGCGGACTTCGTCACCGACAGCGGGCAGTTGAGATTGCCGTCCGTCTGCGGGGCCGTGCCGGCGAAGTCCACGGTCAGCTCCTCGCCCGAGATCCGCACCTCGCATTCGATGCGCAGATCGTGCGCCGCGCCGGCGGCGTCGTCCTCGAGCACGTCCGACGCGTGGTAGCGGCCGTCGGGCATCTCGGCGATCGACGCGCGCGTGCGCCGCTCGGCGTACAGCAGGACCTCGTCCATCGCGCGGTCGAGCGTCTCGTCGCCGTGACGGTCCGCCAGCTCGCCCATGCGCCGGGCGGCCAGCCGGTTGGCCGCGAGCTGGGCGCGCAGGTCCGCGGCACGCTGACGGGGCCCGCGCATCGCCGCCACGAGCGAGTCCAGCGTGCCGGGGTGGACCTCCCAGTCGCGAGCCAGGCGGGTGGGAGGGATCACGACGCCCTCCTGCGCGAGGCGGCGGGAGCGCGCCGGCATGCTCCCCGGCACCTCGCCGCCGACGTCGGCGTGATGGGCGCGCGTGGCGGCGAAGCCGACATGTCGCGTCCCGCGAAACAGCGGCGACACCAGCGTGATGTCGGGCAGGTGCGTGCCGCCGTGGTAGGGGTCGTTCATGATCCACGTGTCGCCCGCCGCGTGCTCCTCGTGCAGGACGGCGGCGACCGCGTCGGGCATCGCGCCCAGGTGCACGGGGATGTGCTCGGCCTGCATGACCATCTGGCCCTGCGCATCGAACAGGGCTGTCGAGGCGTCCCGCCGCTCCTTGATGTTGGCCGAGTGCGCGGCGCGCACGAGCACCGCGCCCATCTCCTCGCAGACGGCGCGCAGGCCGCCCAGCATCACCTGCAGCGTGACCGGGTCGAGGCGCGCGCTCATCGCGCGCCGTCCCGGTCGAGCAGCACGGCTCCCTGGCGGTCCGACGTGGCCGTCCATCCCGGCGGTACGACCACGGTCGCCTCGGCGAGCTCGAGCACCGCGGGGCCGCGCAGCTGCTCGCCTGCCGGGGGCGGGCCGGAGAGCACCTCCGTGTCCACCGTGCGCCCGCCGAAGTCCGCCGCCCTCGCGCTGCGCGGGGGCGCGCCCGGCGCGCCGCCGACCGGCCGGTCCTCGCCGGGGCGCGCGGCGGTCGCCGTCGCGCCCAGGTTCACCACCTCGAGCCCTCCCGCCGGGTCCGAGTAGCCGTAGCGGTCGCGATGAGCCTGCTCGAACCGCTCCCTGAGCGAGGCGAGGTCCGCGTCCCCGGGCGCCGCGATCGGCAGCTCGAACGCCTGGCCGCGGTAGCGGACGTCCCAGGTCACCTCGATGTGGGGCGAGTCGAGCCCGCGCGCTGCCTCCGCCGCCAGCTCCTGCGCGACGCCGGCCGCGCGCCCGGTGCGCACGTCGTCCTCCGACATCAGGACTGTCCGCACGGCGTCGCGCCTCCGGCCCGCGGTCGCGAGGCCGAGCGCGGACAGGACGCCGGCTGCACCCGGGCACACGACGCGCCCGATGCCGAGCTCCGCGGCAAGCCGCGCCGCGTGCATCGGGCCCGCGCCGCCAAATGCGACCAGCACGTACCGGCGGGGGTCCACGCCGCGCTCGACCGTCGCGACCCGCAGGGCGCGCAGCATCTCCTCGTCGGCCACGCGCACGATGCCCCGGGCGGCCTCCAGCGTGTCGAGCCCGAGCGCGCCGGCGAGCTGCCGCACCGCCTCCTCGGCGGCGTCGCGGTCGAGGCGCACGCCGCCGGCCAGGGGCGCGTCGGCGCCCAGGTAACCGAGCAAGAGGTTCGCGTCGGTGACGGTCGGCTCCAGGCCTCCGCGCCCGTAGCAGGCCGGCCCCGGGTCGGCCCCCGCCGACCGCGGGCCGGTGCGCAGCGCACCCCCGGCGTCGGCCCAGCCGATGCTGCCTCCGCCGGCGCCCACGGTGTGCACGTCGACCATGGGGAGCTGGATCGGCCGGCCGGCAATCGACTGCTCCGTCGCCGCCCGCACGACCCCGCCGTCGATCACCGCCACGTCGCACGACGTGCCGCCCATGTCGAACGACAGCAGGTCGTCGTGCCCCGAGAGCGCGCCCGCGCGCGCAGCTCCGACTGCGCCCGCCGCGGGCCCGGACAGCACGGTCCAGGCGGCGTGGCGGCCGGCCTCGCCGGCGGTCGTCAGCCCACCGCTCGAGCGCATGATCTCCGGCTCGGGCAGGCCCGTCCGCGCGGCCTGTTCGGAAAGCCGGTCCAGATAGCCGCGCAGCAACGGCGACAGGTATGCGTCGATCACGGTCGTGGAGGTGCGCTCGTACTCGCGGAACACGCTCACGAGCTCGTGCGAGGCCGACACGTGCACGTGCGGCAGCGCCTCTTGCACGGCGCGCGCCACGCGCCGCTCGTGGTCCGGATGAGCGTACGAGTGGAGCAGGCAGACGGCGACGGAGGAGACCTGCGCGGCGCCGAGGCGCTCGACCGTCTCTGCCAGCTGCTCCTCGTCCAGCTCGTGTAGGACGCCGCCGGGGTCGCAGCGCTCGGCCACGGGCAGGCGCAGCTCGGGCGGGACGAGCGGCGCCGGCCGGGCCCGGCAGGGGCGGTAGAGCTCCGGCCGTGTCTGGCGGGCGAGCGCAAGCACGTCGGTGAACCCCTTGGTTGTCAGCAGCGCCGTGCGCGCGCCCCGCTCTTCGAGCAGTGCGTTGGTGGCGACCGTCATCCCGTGACCGAACGTGGCCACGTCGCGGGGTTCGATCCCCGCGCGGTCGAGCACGATGCGGACGGCGGCCATCACCCCCTCCGCCTGGTCGGCGGGCGTGGTCGCGACCTTGCCGGTGAAGACGCCGCCGGGGCCGGTGAGCACGGCGTCGGTGAAGGTGCCGCCGACGTCGACGCCCAGCGACCACCCGGGCGCCGCCGTCTGGGGTTCGGTAACGCTCAAAGCGCCGCGAATCTAACGCGGCGCTCGGGCTTTCGGATCGCGGCGGGCTAAGCGGCCATGTCCGCCAGCTCCAGATCCTCGAACGTCTCGATCAGGTGCTGGTGGGACGGGCAGTAATCGCTGGCGGGCAGCGGCTGGCGCTGGCACGGCTGGCCCTTGCGGGTCATCGCGTGACACCGGCGCGGGATGCCGCTGGCCTCCTCGGCGTAACCCGGCATCTGCGCGAGGAACCGCAGCGCCAGCTGGATGTTGCGGTCGATCGTCACGTATACGCGGGGTAGGTCGGCAATGGAGAAGTACGGCCGCACGTTGTTGAAGAGCGTGCGTGAGGGTCGGGCGAAATAGCGCCGGTCGGTCATCAGTCGCTCGATGGCCGACTCGCATTCGCGGAGCACGACGGCGCGGTTGCTCTCGTGCTGGGCGGGGCGCTTCTCGTCCTGGATGTAAGGGGCGAGGTCGCGGTAGATAGCGCGACTAAAGTGGTACATGAGGTGAAGTCCTCGCAGTCTCTGTGGTCACGGTCTCTCCTCCGGTTCCCCCGAACCTCAGAACGCGGCAAGTCTTTCCCGCCCTTGTGAATAAAAGGTGTGTGACCGGTTAAGCCTGGATTAAGACACCGGGATCCCGCTTGTGGAGCGGGATCGGCGGTGGGCGAACGCGCCCGTTTGCCCGAACTTCGGTCCGGGAGCGGCTAGTCCCAGGTCTCCCATGCGGCGGCGGAGCCGGCCAGGACGCGGTGGCGGCGGTCGAAGCCGGCCTCCGTGTCGGGGAAATCGGCGCGCAGATGGCAGCCGCGCGTCTCGCGCCGCTCGAGCGCCATCTGCGCGATCGCGCGGGCCAGGGGATGGGGGTCGTCCCGCAGGGTCTCGAGGCTCGCGGCGTCGCGCAACGGTCCCGCACCGTTCCACAGGGCGGCGCGGGTCGCCTCGCTCACCTCCGGCCCGGGCCCGCTCGCGCGTGGCGCGCCGGCGGGCGCCGGCGCAGGCTCGTCCAGCGCGGCGAGCGCGGCCCGCCGGCCGAACACGAAGCACTCCGACAGCGAGTTGGACGCCAGCCGGTTCGCGCCGTGCACGCCGGTGCACGCGCACTCCCCGACCGCGAGCAGGCCGGGCAGCGAAGCGCGGCCGTCGCTGTCCGTCACGACGCCGCCGATCATGTAGTGGGCCGCGGGCGCGATCGGGACGGGGCGCTCGCGAGGATCGAGGCCCGCCGTCGCGAGCCGTTCCACGATGTTCGGGAACCGGCTCGTGTCGATGCCGCGCATGTCGAGGTACACCTCGCCGCCGCTGCGCAGGCGCGCGTCGATCGCGCGGGCGACCTCGTCTCGGGGCGCGAGCTCGTCCACGAACCGCTCTCCCCCCGAGTCCACGATCAGCGCGCCCTCGCCGCGCACGGCCTCGGTCACGAGGAACCCGTCCAGCTCGCCCTCCATCCGCAACGCCGTGGGGTGGAACTGCATGAACTCGAGGTCGGCCAGCGCGGCGCCCGCGTCGAGAGCCAGCGACAGCCCCGACCCGATCGCGCCGCGCGGGTTGGTCGTGCGCTGCCACAGCGCCGCGGCTCCGCCCGTGCCGAGCACCGTGGCGCGGGCGGGGATCGCCGCCGTCTCGGTGACCACTCCCACGCAGCGGCCCTCCTCGACCCACAAGGCAACTGCGGAGCTGCGTTCGTGCACCTCGATCCGCGGGTGCGAGGTGACCAGCTCGGACAACCGCGCCGTCAGGTGACGCCCGGTGGCGCTGCCGCCCGCGTGCACGATCCGCCGCCGCGTGTGGCCGCCCTCGAGCGAGAGCTGCAAGTCGCCGTCCGGGGAGCGGTCGAACGGGATGCCGAGGTCCTCGAGCTCGCGCACGCGGGCGGGAGCCTCCTCGCACAGGATCTGGACGGCCTCGGCCCGGCACGTCCCGCGCCCGGCCTGGAGCGTGTCGGCGACGTGGAGGGCGACCTCGTCGTCGCCGGCGATCGCCGCCGCCAGGCCTCCCTGGGCCCAGTAGCTGGCCGATTGCGCCAGGGGCGATCGCGAGACGAGCACCACCCGGGCGCCCTGCTCCGCGCCCGCGAGCGCCGTGAAGAGCCCCGCCGCTCCGGCCCCCACGACGACCGTGTCGACCGCCTCGACGGCGCCCGCCTCGACGGTCAACGCGGGCTGCGTGGCACCGGGGGGCGGGCGGCGCGCGCTGGGGGATGGGGCGGGCGTTGCACGGGCCAGTACGGTATCCGCAGCCGGGAGCCCGGCACCTCTCCCGGGTGACCCATGGGCCGCGCTTTGTACCTACATCACCCGCTCTCGCTCGAGCACGACACGGGCGACCATCCGGAGCAGCCTGCGCGCATCACGGCGATCGAGGACGAGCTGGAGCGCCGGGACTGGCTCGGCTACGAGCGCGAGCTGGCGCCGGCGGCGGAGCGCAGCACCATCGAGGCCGTGCACCCGAGCGCATACGTCGACCGCATCGCGGCGGTCAGCGAACAGGGCGGAGGGATGCTCGACATGGACACGGTCGCGTCCGTGCGGTCGTTCGACGCGGCCCTGCATTCGGCCGGCGCCGCCGTGCGGGCCGCCGAGGCCCTGCTGTCGGGAGACGCCGCGGTCACGTTCTGCGGGCTGCGTCCGCCCGGGCATCACGCCGAGGCGGCGCGCGCCATGGGCTTCTGCCTCTTCAACAACGTGGCGATCGCGGCGCGCAGGGCGCTCGCCGCGCTGGGTGCCGAGCGGGTCCTGGTCCTCGACTGGGACGTGCACCACGGCAACGGGACGAACGACATCTTCTACGACTCGCCCGAGGTGCTGTATTTCAGCATCCACCAGTCGCCGCTCTATCCCGGTACGGGGTCCATGCAGGAGAACGGGTCCGGGGCCGGCGAGGGATTCACCGTGAACCTGCCGGTGCCGCCCGGCGCCGGGCACGAGGACTACCTGTCGCTGGTGGAGCACGTCGTCGCGCCGATCGCGCGCGAGTACCGTCCCAGCCTGATGCTCGTGTCGGCCGGGTTCGACGCCCACCGCGACGACCCGCTCGCGAACTGCGAGCTCACGGCCGAGAGCTTTGCCGCGATGTCGTCCGGCATGCGCGCGCTGGGGGACGAGCTGGAGGCGCCGCTGGGATTCGTGCTGGAGGGCGGCTACGACCTGCGTGCCCTGGCAGCGTCGGTCGCCGCGACCATGGAGGCGGCTCTCGACGGAGCCGCGCCGCCCGGCGTCACCGCCGGCCCGCTGGCCGCACACGCCCGCGCGCACTATGCGCGCTGGTGGCCGGCGCTGGCGACCTGACGACTTCGCCCGTTGGGTCCGCGAACGACATGCTTCGGTCGCGGAAAAAAGAAGGGCGCCGTGCAAGCACGGCGCCCTTGCCCCCCGCTAGCCAAGGCTCCCCAGCGTCTAGCGCTGCCTCCCGGGAGCCTTGTATGTAACGACCGCCGCAAGGGCGATCGTCGAGTCGCCGGCCTCGTGGTGTGGCGCGAAGCGATGGCTCTTCGCGCGTTCGGCTCGGAGGCGGTGGAACTGCCTCCGACCCCTGCCGGCCGCACCTGCCTTGATGCCCCTGGTAGGTATCGGCCACTGATCGAGGTCGGCGAACCCGCTTGTTACGCCTCGGGTCCGCCGGACTACGGCGTAGCCACGAACACATGCCGCACGCTCGGTGCGGCAAGCCACAATGGCCAAGAGAGAACGGCCGGGCCGTTCCGTGGCTGCCAATGGATCCTCCTTGTCCCGCGAATCACACGAACCGAAGGTGGTTCGGAGGCGAATACGCCTGTGCTGACTATAGGGGCAGTTGGACGGCGGCACCATCTTTTTTTCGGTGTCGAATTGGCAGGCCTGCGCGCGTGATCCTTGACTGCGGTGCGTGGATCGGTATGCCGCTGCCAGTCAGCCTTGGGGCGTCCATCCGATCGACCTGGAGGTCGCCTTGCTCGCACCGCTCGTCAAGCAGGAAGTCTGGCTCGCCCGCGCCGCCGCCCGGCTGCATCTCGCTGCCGGCGGCACGCGCGGCCAGGGCACAGTCGAGTACGTCGCGCTGATCACGCTGGTCGCGCTCGTCATGGTCGGCGTGATCGCCGCGCTCAAGAGCGCGCAGTTCGCCGAGGGACAGGAGCTCGGCGCCGTGATCCTGCGCAAGATCACCGAGGCCGTGAGCAAGATCAAGTACTGACGCCCTGACGCCGCGACGCGGTGTCCTCGGTCGGGGCAATGCAACGTTGCATTGCCCCTCCCTGCGTCCTTGCGTCGCGACGTCAGGGACGCCGGGGCGTGACCGCCGACTAGCATGGCGCGCTGTGCCCGACCCCCGTCCCGATGGACGCGCCCCCGACGAGCTGCGGCCCGTCCAGATCGAGCCCGGCTTCGTGCGCTCCGCGCACGGGTCTGCGCTGATCGCCGTCGGAGGAACCCGCGTGATCTGCACCGCGTCGGTCGTGGACTCGGTCCCCGGGTGGCGCGAGGCGTCCGGCGGCGGATGGCTGACTGCGGAGTACGGGATGCTGCCCGCGTCCACCGGCGCCCGCAAGCCGCGCGACTCGACGCGGGGGCGACCGGACGGGCGCACCGTCGAGATCCAGCGCCTGATCGGCCGCTCGCTGCGGGCGGTGGCCGACCTGGACGCGTTCGGCCCGCGCAGCGTCTACATCGACTGCGACGTCCTGGAGGCAGACGGCGGCACCCGGTGCGCCGCGATCACGGGCGGCTACGTTGCGCTCGCGCGAGCGCTACGCGACCTCGTCGGGCAGGGCAAGCTGGAGCGCGTGCCGCTGCACGGCTCGGTGGCGGCGGTCTCGTGCGGGCTCGTCTCGGGTGGCGCCCGGCTCGACCTCGACTACCGCGAGGACTATGCGGCCGAGGTCGACATGAACGTGGTCATGACCGGTGAGGGCGAGCTGGTCGAGGTGCAGGCCACGGCCGAGGAGGTCCCCTTCTCGCGCGCCTCGCTCGACGACCTGCTGGCGCTGGCCGCGAAGGGCATCACGGAGCTCCACTCGGCCCAGGGCGCGGCCGTCGACGCGGCCTGAGCCGGCCGGCGCGCACGAGTCCGCCCGCCGGTCGGGCCACCCGCTTTCGTACGATTGGGCTGCATTGCGCCTGGTAGTCGCCACGCTCAACAAGCACAAGCTCCGCGAGCTCGGACGGATGCTGACGGGCCATTCGCTCGTACCGCTTCCATATTGGGCCGAGCTGCCCGAGGAGACCGGTGCGACCTTCGCCACCAACGCGGTCTTCAAGGCCCACGCCGCCGCGGCCGCCTCGGGCATCCCGGCGGTGGCCGACGACTCCGGGATCGAGGTGTACGCGCTCGACGATGCGCCCGGCGTGCGCTCGGCCCGGTTCGCGGGCGAGAATGCGACGGACGAGGAGAACCTCGAGAAGCTGCTCGCCGAGATGCGCGGCAAGGAGGATCGCGGGGCCCGCTACGTGTGCGCGATCGCCTTCTCCGAGCCGGACGGCACGAACAAGATCTTCCAGGGGACCTGTGAGGGGCGCCTGATCGAGAGTGCCCGCGGGACCGGCGGCTTCGGCTATGACCCGGTGTTCGTGCCGGCCGACCTGAACGGCGACGAGCGCACGATGGCCGAGCTGTCGCAGGAGGAGAAGGACGAGATCAGCCACCGGGGTCGCGCAATGCGGGAGCTGATCGAGTGGCTCCCGCCGGGGTTGTGACACGCGCGCCCGCCCGCCGCGCCGGGGACGGCGGCCGTCGCGGGCGGGTGCTGAACACCCCGCTGGTCGCACCGGACGCAGTCAAGGGATCGACGAAGTTCGGCGCCGCGCGCCTGTCGATCGTCTCGAACTCGATCCTGATCACGCTCAAGGTCGTCGCGGGCGCGGTCACCGGGTCGATCGCGATCATCACCGAGGCGGTGCACTCGAGCATCGACCTGCTCGCATCGATCGTCGCCTACCTCTCGCTGCGCAAGGCCGACGAGCCCGCCGACGCGGAGCATCAGTACGGCCACGCCAAGGCCGAGAACCTGGCGGCCGCGATCGAAGGCATGCTGATCCTCGTCGGGGCGGGCGTGATCGTGTTCGAGGCCTCGCGGCGGCTGGCGTCGGGCGGAGAGATCGAGCACATCGGCTTCGGCATCGCGGTGATCGCCGTGTCGGCGATCGTCAACCTCGGCGTATCCACCTACCTGTACCGGCAGGCGCGTGCGCACGACTCGCCGGCACTCGAAGGCGATGCCGCGCACCTGCGGGCGGACGCCGCCACCTCGCTGGCCGTGCTGCTCGGCCTCGTGCTGATCGAAGTGACCGGCTTCGAGCAGATCGACTCCATCGTGGCACTGATGGTCGCCTCCGCGATCGTCTACACGGGCGTGCGGATCCTCACGCGATCCTCGCGCGTGCTGATGGACGAGGCACTGCCGCAGGAGGAGCTCGACATAGTGCGCAAGCTGATCGCGGACTACCCGGGCTCGGAGCTGGAGGGTTTTCACAAGCTGCGTGGCCGGCGGGCGGGCAGCGCGCGCTACATCGACCTGCACCTGCAGTTCACCGCCGGCACCTCGCTGGAGCGCGCGCACGCCATCGCGCACGAGCTGGAGGCGGACGTGCGGGCCCGCATTCCGGCGGCGGAGCTGCTCGTGCACATCGAGCCGTCGCGCCGCGTGCAGGCGCGGGGCGTCAGGGGAGAAGGTTGACCGCGGCGGCCAGGCCCACGAACGCGAGCACCGCGCTGTACCCGTCGTAGCCGTTGACGAGCAGCAGCAGAGAGGCGATCGCGCAGATGCCGGTAACGGTGATCCAGGCGGCGCGGGAAAGGCTCATGAGCCCGTGCATTGTGGCGCAGCGAGAAGTCGGTCGCCCGGGGCTATCGTGTGCGCCGTGCCAGCCTCCGCCAACGACCTCGCGGTCCGCTACCTGCTCGAGCTGTCGACCGACATCCGGGGTGCGCTGCTGCTGGACCGCGACGGAGAGCTGCTGGCAACCGCAGGGCAGCTGCCCGCGCAGGACCTCGAGTCGGTCGCGCGGCGACTCGCCGGGGCCGCCCGCGGCCTGTCCCCGAACGGCGCCCCGGCGGGGGGCGGCGAGGACGTCGCGATCGAGATCGACGTGCTGGCGACCGGCGGGGCGATGTTCCTGTTGGGAGAGGCCGACCTCGTGATGGCCTGCGTCACGAACCGCAACGTGCACCCCGGGCTGATCTTCTACGACATGCACGCGGTGCTCCGCGACCTCGAGCGCGCGGCGGCCGCCGAGTCGCTGCGCGAGCAGGGGGGAAGGCGATGAGGCGCCCCGGAGGCAGGCTCGGCGGATACGCGGAGGAGGTTGCCGCCGCGATGCGCCGCCGCAAGGAGGTGCGCCGGCCGCGAGTGCGGGTGCGCGTCGATCACGGCGAGGCGCGCCTGCTCGACGACGGGACGCCGGAGGCGGAGGGCCTGTTGACGCTGGCGCGCGAGCTGATCGGCGAGCCGCCCGCGGTGGAGCCGGAGGGGGAGCGCGCCGGTGCCGGCTGACGGTTCGCTGCTGCTTTCGAAGGATCTCGCCGGTGGGCTCGTCGAGCGCGCGCTGCGCCGCGGCGGGGACTTCGCCGACCTGTACGTGGAGCGGCGTGACGGCTTCACCCTGTCGCTGGACGACCGCCGCGTGGAGCGGGCGCAGACCGGCTCCGAGACGGGCGCGGCGATCCGGGTCGTGGCGGGCGACGCGACGTACTTCGGGCACGTGGACGGGCTGGCGGAGGCGGACCTCGAGCGCCTCGCCGACGAGGTCGCGTCGGCGGTCCGGTCCGGGCGCGCCGAGCCGCGCCCGCTCTCTGCGCAGCGCCCGGTGTCGCTCCAGGACGTGCGCATCGATCCCCAGTCCGTGCCGCCGGAGCGCAAGGCCCAGCTGCTGCGGGAATGCGACGAGCGCGCCCGCAGCGTCGGCGACGAGGTCAGCCAGGTGGCGGCCTCGTACGTCGAAGGGCGCCGCCGCGTGCAGGTTGCCAACTCGGACGGGCTGCTCGGCTCCGACGACCGCACGCGCGTGCGGCTCGGGGCGCAGGTGGTGGCGCGCCGCGAGGACCGCGTGGAGTCGGGCAGCGAGTCGCTCGCGGGCCACGCCGGGTTCGAGCTGTTCGACGGCGACCCGGCGGCCGTGGCCGAAGAGGCCGCCCGCCGCGCGGTCACGATGCTGGCCGCGCGGCCGGCTCCCGCCGGCCGGATGCCGGTGGTCGTCGGCAACGGGTTCGGCGGCGTCCTGTTCCACGAGGCGACCGGGCACGGCCTCGAGTCCGACGCGGTGCAGAAGCATGCCTCCGTGTACGAGGGGCGGCTGGGCGACAAGCTCGCCTCGTCGATCGTGACCGCGTACGACGACGGCACGATGCCCGGGGAGTGGGGCACGGACGCGATCGACGACGAGGGCACGCCCTGCCAGTCGACGCGCGTGCTGGACGAGGGCGAGTTGTGCGTCTTCCTCTACGACCTGCTGCGTGCGCGCAAGGACGGCCGGCCTTCGACCGGCAACGGCCGCCGCCAGAGCTTTCGCCACCTGCCCATCCCGCGCATGACAAACACGTACATCGCGCCGCTCGACACCGACCCGCAGGACATCATCGGCGGCGTGCAGAAGGGCCTGTACGCGGTCTCGTTCGGGGGCGGCCAGGTCGAGCCGGCCACGGGTGACTTCGTGTTCGGCCTGTCCGAGGGCTATCTGATCGAGAACGGCGAGGTCACCGCACCGGTCCGTGGCGCGACGCTGATCGGCAACGGCATCGACGTGCTCACCAAGATCGACGCGATCGGGAACGATCTCGCGATGAAGAGCGGCTTCTGCGGCAAGGACGGCCAGCAGGTACCCGTCGGCACCGGGCAGCCCACCGTGCGGATCTCGGAGCTGACCGTCGGCGGCACAGATGTCTGAGGACCTCGAGGCGGCGGCGCGGCTGGCGGTCGACGCCGCGCTCGCGGAGGGCGTGCACGAGGCCGATGCGTGGTGCCAGGACTCCGTCGAGCGTTCGGTGCGCGTCTACGAGGGCAGCGTCGAGAGCCTCACCGAGGCCGGCTCGAAGGGCGCGGGCGTGCGCGTATTCCGCGACGGCCGCACGGGCTACGCGTACGGCTCGGACCTGAGCGAGCAGGGCCTGCGCGAGCTGGCGCGCGCAGCGGCCGCGTCCGCTGCCGTCACCGAGCCGGACGAGAACGCGGGGATCCCGCGCCGGCCGGGCGCCGCTCCGATCGCAGATCTGCGCTCGCCGGGCTTCGGTGACTGGACGATGGAGCGGCGGGTTGACCTCGCGCTGGCCGTCGAGCGCGCCGCCCGCGAGCGGGACCCGCTCGTGACGAACGTCGAGGACACCGTCTACTCGGACGCCGAGGCGCGCGCCGCGCTGGCGAACTCCAACGGATTCTGCGATTCCTACGAAGAGACGCAGTGCTATTCGTTCGCCTATGCCTTCGCGGGTGACGGCGCGGACCGCATGACCGGAATGGGCTTTGCCGTCGGCCGCGGCCCCGACGACCTCGACCCGGAGCAGGTCGGCCACGAGGCCGCGGACCGCGCGCTCGCGCTGCACGGCGCGCGCCAGCCGGAGAGCCGCCGCTGCCCCGTCGTGCTCGACCCGTTCGTGGCGGCCAGCTTCGCCTCGATCATCGGCCGCACGCTGTCGGCCGACGCCGTGCAGCGCGGGCGCTCGCTGTTCGCCGGCCGCGAGGGCGACGAGATCGCCGCCGCGTCCTTCCGCCTGGTGGACGACGGCGTGCACCCGGAGGGGATGGCGACATCGCCCTTCGACGGCGAGGGCGTGGCCCGGCAGACGACGACGCTGATCGAGGACGGCGTGCTGCGCACCTACCTGTTCGACACCTACACGGCAAACAAGGGCCAGCGCGACTCGACCGGCAACGGGGACCGCGGGTCCTACCGGACGCCTCCCTCGGTGTCGCCCTCCAACCTGCTCGTGGCGTCCGGCGACGCCAGCTCCGAGGACCTGCTGCAGGCAGCGGGCGACGGGCTCTACGTGATGGGCGTGTCTGGGCTGCATTCGGGCGTGAACCCGGTCTCCGGCAGCTTCTCGGTCGGTGCCACCGGGCGGCTGATCCGGGACGGCGAGCTGGCCGAGCCCGCCCGCGAGATGACCATCGCCTCCGACCTCGTGGCGATGCTCCAGGGCGTCACGCGGGCAGGGGCCGCCGCCCGCTGGGTGCCGTTCGGCGGCTCCGTCCAGGCACCGGCCCTGCTCGTCGAGGAGATGACGGTCGCGGGCGCCTAAGGCGTCAAATCCGTGGTCGCTGCTAGGGTTGCGGCCGATTTGCCCACGAAGAAGGGGGAAACGTGACGAAGCAGGAGTTCATCGACCAGGTCTCGAACCGGACCGGTCTCTCCAAGAAGGAAGCAACCGAGGCGGTGGAGTCGGTGCTGGGAACGATCACCGACACCCTCAAGTCCGGAGGCGACATCAACTTCACGGGCTTCGGCAAGTTCCACGTGGCAGAGCGCGGTGACCGCCAGGGCGTGAACCCGCGCACGCGCGAGCGAATCACCATCAAGGGCGGGAAGGTGCCGCGCTTCACGGCCGGCTCCGCGCTCAAGCAAGCCGTCAAGGGCGGCTAGTCGGCGTCTACAACCCCGGCCGATCTGCCGGCCACCGGCCGGTGAACTTCGGCGACCGCGTCGCCGGCGCGGTGCGCGCCCGCGAGAGCCACTTGCTGCTCGGGCTCGACCCCGACCCGGCCGACCTGCTGCCGGCCGCTGCGCGCGCTGCCGCGGGTGACTCTCCCGCAGAGCTTGCCGCCACCGCCGTCGCGGCCCACTGCCGCGCGCTGATCGACGCCGCCGGTGAGGCCTGCGCCGGCGTGAAGCTCCAGCTGGCGTGCTTCGAGCGCCTCGGCGCGCCGGGCGCGGCTGCGCTCGCGGCGGTGGCGGCCCACGCCCGCGGGGCCGGGCTGCTGGTGGTGGCAGACGGCAAGCGGGGGGACGTTCCCCACACTGCCGCGGCCTACGCCCAGTCCCTGCTCGGCGCCACCGAGACTCCCTGGGGGACCGTGCCCGGCCTGGGCGCCGACGCGGTCACGGCCAACCCGCTGCTCGGCCGGGACGCGCTGGAGCCGCTCGTCACCGCGGCGCGGGCCGCGGGCGCCGGCGTGTTCGTGCTCGTGCGCACGTCGAACCCCGGCGCGGCCGAGATCCAGGATGTGTCGCCCGGCGGCGGGCCGCCGCTGCGTGACCGGCTCGCGGCCCTGGTCGCCGAGCTCGGCGCGGACGGCGTCGGGGATGAAGGGCTGTCGGACGTCGGCGCCGTGGTGGCGGCGACGGAGCCGTCCTTGCTCGCCGCCCTGCGCGAGCGGATGCCGCAGGCCGTCTTCCTGCTGCCCGGCGTGGGCGCGCAGGGTGGCCGCGTCGAGGACCTCGCGCCCGCGTTCGGCGGCCACCTCGCCGGCGCGCTCATCACCGTGTCGCGCACGATCGCCCGGGCGGCGCTCGACGCAGGCGACGCCGCAGCCGCGCGCCCCGCGGCCGAGGAGATCCGGGCTGCCGCCTGGGCGGCAGCCGCCTGACGACCGCCCCCGGCCACGTTTTCCCTGCAATTACGCATGTCACGACCCCGACCAGCGCGATCGGCACGACCGCGGCGCCGGTATCATCGCTCCGGGCATGAGCGCCCAACAGCAAAGCCCACTGAGGCTGCTTGCGCCCGCCGCACTTGCAGTTTTCGCGATCGCCTTCCTGATCGTCGTAATCGCGTCGGTCGGCGGGGACGGCGACACCTCGACGAACGATCGTGCGGCGGCGACCTCTGATCGTGAGCGCGGCACGCGCAACGCGCGGCAGCGGCGCGAGCCGCGAACGGTCACTCGAGACAACAGCAACCGCCGCTTCTACACGGTCCGCGCCGGCGACAACCTCGCACTGATCGCCGACCGCACCGGCGTGCCGCTCGAGGAGCTGCGCACGCTCAACCCCGACCTCGACCCGCAGGCGCTCGTGACGGGTCAGCGGGTGCGGCTGCGGGGCTCCGCCGACACCGGGGCGACCGGTGCAACCGGGGCGCAGGGGGACGGGAGCGCGCAGGGCGGCGCCGAGTGACGAGTCCGCAGCGCCCGTGCCGGGCGCGAGTCGCGTGCACGGCGATCGCCGTGATGCTCCTCGCGCTCGCCTTGCAGACCCCGCCCGCCCAGGCGAAGGGCCCGCCGCAGATCGACGCGGCCGCAGCCGCGATCGTGGATGCCCGGGACGGCCACGTTCTCTACCGGCGCGACGCCCGGGACGAGCGCGCGATCGCGTCCGCGACGAAGCTGATGACGGCGCTCGTCGCCATCGAGGAGCTGCCGCTGGCGCGGCGTGTGCGCGCGGTCGACTACGCAGCCGGCGCGCTCGAGTCGCGCATCGACCTGCGCCGGGGAGAGCGGATGTCGGTCGCCGACCTGCTGCGCGCGCTGCTGCTCGAGAGCGCCAACGACGCCGCGCACACGCTGGCGGTGCGCGCGTCGGGCTCGGTCACGGCCTTCGTGGCGCGCATGAACGCCATGGCCCGCGACATGGGCCTCGCCCAGACGCACTTCGCGAACCCGATCGGGCTGGACGACCCCGAGAACCACTCCTCTGCGCTCGACCTCGCCCACCTCGCCCGCCGCGTGCTGCAGAACGACTTCCTGGCCGCGACGGTCGACATGCCCCGCGCGCGGCTCGCCACCGGTGCGCGCCCGCGCATCATCGTCAACCGCAACCGGCTGATCGCGCGCGAGCCGTCGGTGTCCGGGGTCAAGACCGGCCACACGCAGACCGCCGGATATGTCCTCGTCGGCGCGGCGACCCGCAAGGGGGCCCGCCTCGTGACGGTCGTGTTGGGCGAGCCGTCCGAGGGCGCGCGCGACGCCGACACGCTGGCGTTGCTGCGGTACGGGTTCACGCGGTACCGGCGCATGCCGGTGGCGTCTGCCGGCGCGACGGTCGCGCGCTCGAAGGTGGAGCACTTCGGCGACCGCGAGACGCCCATCGTGGTTCGGCGGCGGGTCGCCGTCACCGCCCGCCGGGGCCAGCGCGTGCGCGCCGTCGTGGAGGCGCCGGGCACGCTCAGCGGACCGCTCGCCGAAGGAGCCCGCGTGGGCACGATGCGGGTCTACCGCGGGCGGCAGCTGGTGCGCACGGTGCCGCTCGTCACCGGCGCGGCAGTGCCGGAGGCCGGCCTGCTGCGAAAGGCATGGGGTTACCTGCTGCCCGTGGTGATGGTCGCGGCCGGGCTCGCAATCTGGCTTGCCGTGCGGAAGCGGAGGGGTGGGGGAGTGACCGTCCGCCGACCGGCCCGGGCGGAATGATCCGCGCGCCATCCCGCGGTGGCGACTCCTTGCGGGCCGTGCTTGTATAGATATGCCGCCGAGGGGGGTGGTTGCATGATCATCACAGTCACGCTCAACGCCGCGATCGACAAGACGCTCGCGGTACCCAACTTCCAGATCGGCCGGCGCCACCGGTCGAGCGAGCAGCGCACCATGGCGGGCGGCAAGGGCGTCAACGTCGCGCGGGCGCTGAAGACCCTCGGGCAGCCCGTGATCGCGACGGGCCTCGCCGGCGGCGCGACCGGAACGCGCGTGATCGAGCAGCTGACCGCCGAGGCGATCCTCTGCGACTTCGTGCGCATCGGCGAGGAGTCGCGCACCTCCACCGCCGTGATCGATCCAACGTCGGGAGTGCAGACCGAGGTGAACGAGATCGGCCCCGAGGTGACGGAGACCGAGGTGTCGCTGTTCTGCGACAAGCTCACCTACCTCGCGAAGGGCGCCGACATCTGCGTGTTCGCCGGCAGCCTGCCGCGCGGCGTCGACGACAAGGTCTACGCGGAGTTGATCACGGAGCTGCGCCGTCTCGGCGTGTTCACCGTGATCGACGCAGAGGGCGAGCCGATGGAGCAGGCACTGCGCTCGCAGCCCGACCTCGTCTCTCCGAACGCGGGCGAGGCCGAGCAGCTCGTCGGCCACGAGTTCCGCGACGACCCCGATCACGTCTTCGCGCTGTACGAGCTGTGCGAGCGCGGCCCGCGGGAGGCGATCATCACGCACGCCGAGGGGTGCTACGCGCTGGTCGGCCGCGACCACGAGCGCTCCCTTTACGAGCTGCGCATCGACCCGTTGGAGCCCGTGTCGGCGATCGGCGCCGGGGACGCGTTCCTGGCGGGGTATCTCGCCGCTCGCTACACGGGGCGGCCGCACTCGGACGCGCTGCGGTTCGCGGTCGCCTGTGGCGCGGAGTCGACGCTGCACCTGGGCGCCGGCGTGCTTGACGGCCGCGCGGCCGCCCGGCTGGAGCACGAGGTCGTGCTGACCGAGCTCGAGAAGCCGCGCGTCGACGCTACGGCGTAGCCGGCCCGGCGCAGCTACACCTTGCTCGAGCCCGGGTGCCGGGAGCGTGTGCGTGACCGTACGAGCACGCTGACGCTCATCACGATCAACGCCAATGCGCAGGCCAGGAAGCCGAACCAGACGACGTCGGCGAGGGTCCACAGGAAGGCGTTGCCCTCCCCGAAGTCCTGGCCCATCGCGGCGCTGACGACGAGCAGGACGAATGTCACTACAGCGAGGCCGATGAGAGTGGTGCGGTTGATCATTGCCGTCTCCTTCGCTCGTTTCGAGAGTCGAGCACGACGTTAATCCGCGGTCAGCGCGCGCGCATCCGCCCGCGGACTGATCTTCGTCTACCTCTTGAGGCATACCCGGCGGGAGCCACAACCCGCCTCGTGCTGGATGCTCGCCTGGAACCGCGCGGCTACCTTAGGCCCATGACGCGGATGGCTCTCCGCCCGAGCACCACCGATGTGGCTGTTGCCCTCTTGTTCTTGACTGCTGCACAACTTGAAGTCTGGGTCGGTGACGTATCCGGGCCGCCCACCGCCAAGCTGGCGGCCGCGGTCCTCACAACCGTTCCGCTCGCCTGGAGAACGGTCGCGCCCGTCGAGACGGTTGTAGTGACGACGGGCGGGTATGCCATGGCCGTCCTCTTGGGAGTTCGCACGGATGATGCCCTGGTGCCGGTGCTGGCGCCGCTCGTCGCGGTCTACTCGCTGGGTGCGAACGCATCGTTCCGTGGGATCGTGGCCGGGACCGGCGCGGCGATCGTCGCCTACGCTGTCGCGGCGCTGGGCGGGACGGGCTCGGATGCGTCCAATTTCGCCGCCATGGTGGTTGGAGTGCTCGGAGCGGTGGCCGTGGGCCGAGCGGTGCGCGTGTTGGGCTTCGAGACGGATGCGCTCGAGGCACGAGCGTTGCGACTCGAACGCGAGCGGGACGAAATGGCGGAGGCCGCCGTGGCCGAAGAACGTGCCCGAATCGCGCGTGAGCTTCACGACGTGATCGGTCACAGCATCAGCGTCATGGGAGTGCAGGCCGGCGCGGTGCGCCGGCTGCTTGCTCCGGAGCAGGCACGCGAGCGCGAGTCGCTGCTCGCCGTCGAGCGGACCGGTCGTGACGCGGTGGAAGAAATGCAACGACTGCTCGGGTTCCTGCGCTCGAACAGCGACCAAGCCGCGGTGGGCACGCCGCTCACGCGCAAGCGTGTCGGCGAGCTCGTTGCCGACGTGCGCCGGGCGGGTCTCAGCGTCGATCTGCACGTCGACGGTGAGCTCGACGACCTGTCCGCCGGCCGGGCCTTGGCCGGCTTCCGCATACTCCAAGAAGCGCTCACGAACGCGCTCCGACACGCGCCGGGCTCGCATGTGAGCGTCACGCTTCGGCGAACGGCCTCCATGTTGCAGATCGAGGTCGCAGACGATGGCGGCACAGCGCACCCTCCGGATGCCGGCGGTGGAGGACACGGCTTGATCGGCATGCGAGAACGAGCTGCCCTCTACGGCGGGACGCTGGAGGCCGCGGCACGTCCCGGCGGCGGTTTCGTGGTGATCGCGCGCCTACCGATTGGTGCCGGGTGATGGCAATCCGGGTACTGATCGCCGACGACCAGGCAATGGTCCGGGCCGGTTTTCGCATGATCCTCGAGGTCGAGCGCGACATGGAGGTCGTCGGCGAGGCAGCGGACGGCGGGCAGGCGCTCGCGCTCGCACGGCGCGCTCGCCCGGATGTCGTCGTCATGGACATACGGATGCCGGGAATCGACGGCATCGCGGCCACGGAGCGGTTGCTCGCCGAGGTCGATCCTGCACCACACGTGCTGATGGTCACCACGTTCGACGACGACGAGTCGCTGTCCGCGGCGTTGCGCG
>DASRIA010000046.1:0-62700 GCA_035650255.1 Solirubrobacterales bacterium | reverse complement strand
CATCTCGCGGGCTATGACCACGAGTCCGACGAGGGCGAGATGCTTGCTCTCCAGGACGACGTGATGGGGCGGCTGGCGGCATGACGCGCTCCGGCTTCGTTGCCGTCGCGGGCCGCCCGAACGTGGGAAAGTCGACTCTCGTCAACGCGCTGGTGGGCGCGAAGGTCGCGGTTACCTCGGACAAGCCCCAGACGACGCGCCGCGCGATCCGCGGCATCGTGAACGGCACCCGCGACGGCGAGCCCTACCAGCTCGTGCTGGTGGACCTGCCCGGAGTTCAGAGCCCGCGGGACGAGCTGACCGAGCGCATGCAGAAGCGCGTCGAGCGCGAGCTGGCCGACTGCGACGCCGCACTCTTCGTGATCAACGCCGCCGAGCGCAGCGGCGGAGGAGACCGGTTCATCGCCGCCGCCCTGGCCGCCGCAAAGCTGCCGGTCGTCGTGGCGGTGAACAAGGTCGACCTGGCGGACCATGCGAAGACCGCTGCCGCGCTGGCCGGCGCCGGGGAGCTGGAGCAGGAAGGCGTCGACGTCCGCGAGATCGTGCCGGTCTCGGCGCTGAAGGGGTCGGGCGTGGAGACGCTCCGCGCGGCGCTGACCGCCCAGCTGCCCGAGGGGCCGCTCTACTTCCCGCCCGAGGACGTCAGCGACCAGCCGCTGAACGTGCGGCTCGCCGAGCTCGTGCGCGAGGCGGCGCTGAAGCGCACGCGCGAGGAGATCCCGCACTCGATCGAGGTGCACGTCGAGGACGTCGCGCGCCGGGAGGACGGGCTGACCGTCGTGCGCGCCGTGCTGTGGGTCGAGAGCAATTCACAGAAGTCGATCCTGATCGGGCGTGCCGGGGCCATGGTGCGGTCGATCGGAACGTCGGCGCGCAAGGAGATCGAGCGCGAGGTGGGAAGCCGCGCGCATCTCGACCTGACGGTCAAGGTGCGCAAAGGGTGGCGCCGCGACGACGGTTTGCTGGACAGGCTCGGCATCGAAGCGTAGGCGTCCAGAAACATCGAGGGCTTCGCCAACCTCGGTCACCGGGTGTCGCTGATCGCTCCGCCTAGAACAATTTTCCTCGCAAGAAGCACCCCGTTCAGCTACACAGTTAAGGCTGGCTTCGCGCAAACGAAAGGGCTACGGATGGCAGCTGGACATGGCGTTGGTTGTTCGCACGGAGGGTTTCACTCCGGCATGGGTTTCTACTCGAAGGAGTCGAAGCAGATCCGTTACGTACTGGTCTGTGACGACTGCGGCGAGGAGGTTCGGGAAGTCGTGAACGAGCCTTACGTTCCCGACCCGATCCTCGGACCTGGCGCGGGCTTTCTTCAGGCCTAGGTAGCGCCGGTCTTCCGACCGGAACACAAACTCCGGGAAGCGGCCCCTGCAACGGGGCCGCTTTGCTTTTCGCAGGTCGGGTAGCACGACCCGCAGGTGAGAGCACCTGAGGTCGTAGTACGACCTCGAACGCAATCACCTGTCGTTTTCGGACCCGGCCCCGACCTACCCGGTCGCCCGCTCGCCGGGCCGCAACGTTGCGCCCCAGGCCGTCCCGGAGAGGGCGCACGGCGCGTCCGTAGAATCAGCCTGCAATGCAGGCCGAAGGACAGCCCGGCATACCGTCGCTCGCCTGGGACGGCGACGGCCTCGTGCCCTGCGTGATGCAGGACTGGGCGTCGGGTGAAGTGCTGACGCTCGCCTACATGAACCGGGAGGCGCTCGACCGCACCCTCGACAGCGGCGAGCTGCACTTCTGGAGCCGCTCGCGCCAGGAGCTGTGGCACAAGGGCGAGACTTCGGGCAACGTGATGCGCCTGCGCGCGCTGCGCTACGACTGCGACGCCGACGCGCTCCTCGCGCTGGTCGACGCGGCGGGCCCCGCCTGCCATACAGGGGAGCGCACCTGCTTCCACAACGCGATCGGCGGCGAGACCGTGGCCGCGCACGAGGCGCTGCCCGCGCTGGGCCGCACCCTCGCCGCGCGCCACCGCGACATGCCGGAGGGCAGCTACACGGCCGAGCTCTTCCGCGGCGGCCAGGAGGCGATCGGCGCCAAGGTCGAGGAGGAGGCCGAGGAGGTCGCCCGCGCCGGCCGTGAGGAGAGCGACACGCGGCTGGGAGAGGAGGCCGCCGACCTGCTGTACCACCTCGGCGTCGCGCTCGAAGCGCGCGGGCTGGGCTTCAGCGACGCGTTCGAGGAGCTCGTGGCGCGCATGAGCTCGAGATCCGGATGAGCGCGGTCGCGACCTCCAGCCTGCCGGTCACCCCGTCGCTCGACGAGGCGCAGGCGCTGGCGCGCGACTACAACGTGATCCCGCTGCGCCACACGTTCATCGACGACATCGAGACTCCGGTGTCGGCGTTCCTGAAGCTGCGCGGCGGCGGGCCTGCCTTCCTGCTCGAGTCCGCGGAGCAGGGCCAGCGCTTCGGCCGCTACTCGTTCCTCGGCTTCCGCCCGCGCGCGCTGCTGCGCTTCGCGGACGGCCGGCTGGAGGTGACCGAGCAGGGCGAGACGCGCGCGCTGGAAGGCGGAGAAGACCCGTTCGGCGCGGTCGCCGAATACCTGTCGAGCTATCGCGTGGCGCCGCTCGAGGGGCTCCCGCCGTTCGCGGGGGGCGCGGTCGGCATGTTCGGCTACGACCTCGTGCGCACGGTGGAGCGGCTGCCGGGCGCCAATCCCGATGACGTGGGGACTCCGGACATGGCCTTGATGGTGTCCGACGCGCTGATCGTGTTCGACCACCTCAGCCACAGCGTCACCATCCTCGTGAACGCGTTCGTGGACGGCCCGGGCGAGATCGACGCCGCGTACGCGCACACGGTCGGCCTGATCGAGCGCGCCCGTGACCTGCTCGCGCAACCCGTGCCCCGCCGGGAGGCTGCGACGCCCCGCCCGGGCGACCCGCGCGCCGCGTTCGAGTCCAACATGACGCAGGCGGAGTACGAGGCGGCGGTCGAGCAGGCCAAGGAATACATCTATGCGGGAGACGCGTTCCAGATCGTCCCGTCGCACCGCTGGGCAGGGCCGTGCCCGGTGCACCCGTTCTCCCTCTACCGCGGGCTGCGCGTGGTGAACCCGTCGCCCTACATGTACTACCTCGAGTTCGACGACTTCGCGATCGCGGGAGCCTCCCCCGAGCCGATGCTGAAGGTGAGCGGCGGCCTCGCGGAGGTGCGCCCGATCGCCGGCACGCGCCCGCGCGGGTCGAGCCCCGCGGAGGATCTGCGCCTCGCCCGGGACCTGCTCGAGGACGACAAGGAGCGGGCCGAGCACGTGATGCTGGTGGACCTCGGCCGCAACGACCTCGGCCGCGTGTGCGAGTTCGGGTCAGTGGAGGTCGGCGACCTGATGCAGATCGAGACCTATTCGCACGTGATGCACATCGTCTCGTCGGTGTCGGGGAAGCTGCGGCCCGAGTTCGGGGCGATGGACGCCCTGCGCGCGTGCCTGCCGGCCGGCACGCTGTCCGGCGCTCCCAAGATCCGCGCGATGGAGATCATCGACGAGGTGGAGCGCGTGAAGCGCGGCTTCTACGGGGGCGCGATCGGCTACCTGAGCTACACCGGCGACCTCGACACGTGCATCCACATCCGCACGGTCGTGTTCAAGGACGGCACCGCCTACTTGCAGGCCGGCGCGGGTGTCGTGGCCGACTCCGATCCCGCATACGAGTACCGTGAGACGGTCGCCAAGGTGGGTGCCATGTTCGACGCGCTCGAGCTGGCGTGCGGCCAGGCGGACTGGGAATGAAGATCCTCGTCATCGACAACTACGACAGCTTCACCTACAACCTCGTGCAGTACCTGGGAGAGCTCGGGACCGAGCCGGACGTGGTGCGCAACGACGTCCACACGGTCGACGAGCTGCTCGGCCGCGGCGCGGACCGCGTCGTGATCTCGCCCGGCCCCTGCCGCCCGGTCGACGCCGGCGTGTCCATCGAGGCGGCGCGGCGGTTCCCCGCCGAGGGCGTGCCGGTGCTCGGGGTCTGCCTCGGGCATCAGGCCATGGCGGAGGCGTTCGGCGGCACCGTGGAGATCGGGGAGCCCGTGCACGGGAAGACGGCGGAGGTGCGCCACGACGGGCGCTCGATCTTCCGCGACGTGGAGAACCCGCTGACCGCCGGGCGCTACCACTCCCTGGTCGTGGCTCCCGACCTGCCGGACGAGCTCGAGCAGTCCGCCGAGTCGCACGGCACCGTGATGGGGATCCGCCATCGCACGCTCCCCGCCGAGGGTGTCCAGTTCCATCCGGAGTCCGTGCTGACCGGAAGCGGCAAGCGCATCCTGCGCAACTTCATCGACGGCGCCGCGGGCGGGGCCTGATGCCGAACGACGTCCTGACCGGCGCGATCGACGCGGTCGCGTCGGGGCGCGATCTGACCGCCGAGCAGGCGCAGGAGGTGCTGGCCGAGATCATGGCCGGCGCGGTCGGCGAGGCCCAGACGGCCGCGTTCCTGATCGCGCTGCGCACGAAGGGGGAGACCGTCGAGGAGCTGACCGGTCTCGCGCGGGCGATGCGCCGGCTTGCGGTCCCGGTCGACGTGGGGGGCGAGGACCTGCTCGACACCGCGGGCACGGGCGGCGGCGTGCTCACCTTCAACGTCTCGACCACGGCGGCGTTCGTGGCCGCCGGCGCGGGCTGCCGCGTGGCCAAGCACGGCAACCGCTCGGCGACGAGCCTCTGCGGGTCGGCCGACCTGCTCGAGGCGCTCGGGGCCCGCATCGACCTCGATGCGGCCGCGGTCGCGCAGTGCGTGGAGGAGGTCGGTTTCGGCTTCATGTTCGCCCCGGCGCACCACCGGGCGATGAAGCACGTCGTCCCCGTGCGCAAGGATCTGGGCGTGCGCACGATCTTCAACTTCCTCGGGCCGCTGACCAATCCGGCGGGCGCGAACCGCCAGCTGATCGGAGTCTCCGACCCCGCCTACCTGGATGTGATCGCGGGCGCGCTGGTGCAGCTGGGCGCGACGCGCGCGGCCGTGGTCGCGAGCGACGACGGGATGGACGAGATCAGCGTCTCGGGCGAGACCCGCCTGCTGGAGGTGACCCCCGAGGGCGTCACGGCCCATACGGTGTCGCCCGAGCGGGTGGGCCTCGAGTCCGCGCCGCACGACGCGGTCAAGGGCGGCACGCCGGAGCAAAATGCCGCGATCTCCCGGGCCGTGCTGGGGGGCGAGACCGGCCCCCGGCGGTCGCTCGTGGCCCTGAACGCGGGCGCGGCCGTGTTCGTGGCGGGGCGCGTGGCGAGCTTCGAGGAGGGCGTGAGGCTGGCCGAGGAGGCCCTAGACTCGGGCGCGGCCCTCAATGCGATGGAGAGCTTCGTGACGAAGACGCGCGAGCTGGCCCCGAAGGAGGAGGCGCTTGGGCGCGCTGGATGACATCACGCGCGCCGTGCGCGACCAGGTCGAGCGGCGCAAGGAGCAGGTCTCGCTCGCGGAGCTCGAGCGCGCCATGTCGGGGCGCCGCGAAGGGCGCCCGTTCAACGAGGCGCTGGCAGCTCCCGGCATGTCCGTGATCGCCGAGTTCAAGCGGCGCTCGCCGGCCGCCGGCGACTTGCCGCGCGGCTCGGACCCGGTGGAGGACATCGTGCGCGCCTACGAGCGCGGCGGGGCGGCCGCGCTTTCGATCCTCACCGAGAGCGAGTTCTTCGGCGGCTCGATCGCCGATCTGCGCGCGGCCCGGGCGACGACCGACCTGCCCATCCTGCGCAAGGACTTCACGATCGACCGTTACCAGCTCTTCGAGGCCGCTGCCGTACAGGCCGATGCCGTGCTGCTGATCGTCGCCGTGCTGGAGCGCGACGAGCTGGAGCAGCTCCACGCCGAGGCGCGGCAGCTCGACCTGGACTGCCTGGTCGAGGTCCACGATGCCGAGGAGCTGGAGGCGGCGCTCGAGCTCGACGCCGACGTGATCGGCATCAACAACCGCAACCTGTCCGACTTCACGGTCGACGTCGCGACCACGTTCGAGCTGCTCTCCGACGTGCCCGCGGGCAAGACCGTGGTCTCCGAGAGCGGCATCCGCTCGCGCCAGCAGATCGAGGAGCTCGAGCAGGTTGGCGTGGACGCGGTGCTGGTGGGGGAGACGCTGATGTCCTCCGAGGACCCCGAGGCCGCGTGCCGTGAGCTGGCCGGGGCCGAGGAGGCGACGACCGCCTAGCCTCCGGCCGGCGCCTCAAGGCCGGGCCCGGCGCGACCGACTCCTAACGAGATCCCTAGCCCGCCTTCAGCTTTCTCTAAGCCGGGGCGGATAGAACAGAAACCAATGTCGACCTACCCTCCCCGACCGCCCGTCTCCGAGCGCGCCGCCACGGCGGCGCGCTCGCCGTTGATCGCCGGGATCATCGGCGGCCTGGTCGTCCTCCTGGCCGGAACGCTCCTGATCGTCACCGGCGTGGTCGGCAAGGAGGAGAAGACCACGATCGTACAGAGCCCCGTGGCGGGCTCGACAGCGGACGGGGACGAGGGCCAGAGCCTGTCGGCCAACGAGATCTACAAGCGCGACGGCCCCGGCGTCGTGTTCATCCGCGCCGAGGTCACCCAGCAGACCGATTCCCCGTTCGGGCTGCCCCAGGAGCAGCGCGGCACGGCGACCGGATCGGGATTCGTGATCGACAAGGACGGCCACATCCTCACGAACGCCCACGTGGTCGAGGGCGCGAGCAAGGTCGAAGTCAGCTTCAGCGACGACAAGACGGTCGACGCGCGACTGCTCGGCAGCGACACGAGCACCGACGTGGCGCTCCTGAAGGTGGATTCGAAGAACACGGACCTGAAGCCCCTCACCCTGGGGGACAGCTCCAAGCTCGAGGTGGGCGACGCGGTGGTGGCCATCGGCAACCCGTTCGGGCTCGACCGCACGGTCACGACCGGCATCATCAGCGCGCTCCAGCGCCAGCTCGAGGCGCCCAATGGCTTCAGCATCCGCAACGTGATCCAGACGGACGCGGCGATCAACCCCGGCAACTCCGGTGGCCCGCTGCTCGACAGCCTCGGCCGGGTGATCGGCATCAACTCGCAGATCGCCACCGGTGGCGGAGGGGGCTCGGTGGGCATCGGCTTCGCCGTTCCGGTCAACACCGTCAAGAAGGTCTCGGCCGAGCTGAAGGACAAAGGCAAGGTCGACCACGCCTTCCTCGGCATCACCGGCGTCTCGATCACCAAGTCGATGTCGGACAACCTCAACCTGCCGGCAGAGTCCGGCGTGCTGATCCAGCAGACCAGCGGCCCCGCGGAGAAGGCGGGCGTGCGCGGCGGCGACACCCAGGTGTCGATCGGCGGCGCCGACATCCTGCTGGGCGGCGACGTCCTCTCGAAGGTCGACGGCAAGCAGGTGAAGTCGATGGAGGACGTGATCCGCGTCGTCGACTCGAAGGAGCCGGGCGACCAGGTCACCCTCAGCCTGCTGCGCGGCAAGGACGAGCGCACCGTGAAGGCCACGCTCGGCAGCCGCCCGGCGAACGCCAGCTCAGGCTTCGAAAGTCCACAGACACCCCAGCTCTCGCCATGAGAGCGCGCACCTTCCTCCCCAAACCGCCCTCCCCCTCCTAGGGCGAATCCACACAGCAACGGCGCGGGCCCCAGGACGGGGCCCGCGCCGCATTTGCGGTTGGCCGGGCGTCCGGCGCTCTACGATTGGGCAGATGGCCGCGAAGGTGAAGATCTGCGGACTGACCCGGCCCGAGGACGCCGAGCTCGCGGTCGCGAGCGGCGCGTGGGCGATCGGGATGATCTTCTTCGACGAGAGCCCGCGCCGCGTCGACGTCGAGACGGCGGCCGCGATCGCTACCGCGCACCGGCGGCGCTGTGAGGTTGCGGGCGTGTTCGTGAACGCGCCACTCGACGACGTGCTGGCGATCACCGGCAGCGTCCCGCTGACCATGCTCCAGTTCCACGGCGACGAGGGCCCGGCCTACTGCGCCGAGGCCGCGCGGCGCAGCGGCCTGAAGGTGATGAAGGCCGCCCGGGCAAAGGACGCGCACACCGTGAAGGCGCTGTCCGCGTACAAGACGGATTTCCACATGCTCGACGCCCACGTGCCCGGCACGTACGGCGGCACCGGTGAGCGCTTCGACTGGGAGCTGGCAGCCGGTCACCCGGGACGGCCGCCCCTCGTTCTCTCCGGTGGCCTGACGCCCGAGAACGTGAGCGAGGGCCTGTCCGCGGCGCGCCCGTTCGCGGTCGACGTGGCGAGTGGGGTGGAGGAATCCCCGGGCGTGAAGGACCACGACCGGATGCGCCGCTTCTTCGAGGCCGTCGAGCAGGCGGCGGCCCCGGCCTGATGGCCACCGAGGTCGAGCAGCGCTTCGGCCCCTACGGCGGCCGCTACGTCCCGGAGACCCTGATGCCCGCGCTCGCGGAGCTGGAGCAGGCATGGGTGTCGGCGCGCGAAGACCCGGAGTTCCGCGCCCGCCTCGACGGGCTGCTCGCCGCCTACGTGGGGCGGCCGACCCCGCTGTATCACGCGTTGCGCCTGTCGGAGCGCGTCGGGTCCGCCGTGTACCTGAAGCGCGAGGACCTGCTGCACACGGGCGCGCACAAGATCAATAATGCGTTGGGCCAGGCGTTGCTGGCCCAACGGTTGGGCAAGGGACGGATCGTTGCGGAAACGGGCGCTGGTCAACACGGCGTGGCAACTGCCACCGCCTGCGCGTTGCTGGGACTCGAATGCGTCGTCTACATGGGCACCGAGGACATGCGCCGCCAGCGCCCGAACGTGGAGCGGATGGGACTGCTGGGAGCGACCGTCGCGCCGGTCGAGGCGGGCGCGCGCACGCTCAAGGAGGCGGTCAGCGCGGCGATCCGCGACTGGGTCGCGAACGTGGAGACGACGCACTACATCATCGGGTCCGCTGTCGGGCCAGCCCCTTATCCGGCGCTCGTGCGCGACCTGCAGCGCGTGATCGGCGACGAGGCGCGCGCCCAGATCATGGAGAGCGCCGGCCGCCTGCCGGACCGCGTGGTGGCGTGCGTGGGCGGCGGCAGCAACGCGATCGGCACGTTTGCCGCATTCGTGGTCGACGAGGCGGTCGGCCTCGTGGGCGTCGAGGCGGCGGGCGAGGGATTGGACGGGCGTCACGGCGCCTCACTGGCCGCCGGGCGCGAAGGGGTGCTGCACGGCGCGCTGTCGTCGGTGCTCCAGGACGAGGACGGCCAGATCCTCGAGGCACATTCGATCTCGGCGGGACTCGACTACCCGGGGGTGGGGCCCGAGCACGCCCACCTGCGCGACACGGGCCGGGTGCGGTACGTGTCCGTCACCGACGACGAGGCGGTCGCGGCGTTCAAGGAGCTCTCGCGGCTGGAGGGCATCATCCCGGCGCTGGAGCCCGCGCACGCGATCGCGTGGGTGCTGGCCAACCCGGTTCCGGCCGAGAATCTCACGCTCGTGACGCTCAGCGGGCGCGGCGACAAGGACCTGGCCGAGGTCCTTTCGCACGATGGCTGAAGCCGAGGTGGCGACCGGCGCCGAGCGGATCGCAGCAGCGTTCCACGGGCCCCGCGCTGCATTGATGCCGTACCTGATGGGCGGCTTCCCCTCGCTCGCCGAGTCGCTTGCCGTCGGGCAGGCCTACGCGGAGTACGCCGACTTGGTCGAGCTCGGCGTGCCCTTCTCGGACCCGCTTGCCGACGGCCCGGCGATCCAAGCGGCCGGCCAGCGGGCGCTCGAGCAGGGCGCGACGTTCGAGCGCGTGCTCGACGAGGTCGCGGCGCCGCTGGCGCGCGACGTTCCGGTCGTGCTGATGTGTTACGCGAACCCGCTGCTTGCCCGCGGCCTGCAACGCGCGGTCGATGCGATCGCGGGACGCGGCGTGTCGGGCCTGATCGTCCCGGACATGCCTGCCGCCGAGGCCGCGGAGCTGCGCGCGCACTGCGACGAGGCGGGCGTTGCGCTGGTACCGCTGGTCGCGCCCACCACGCCTCCCGAGGAGGTGCGGCAGATCGCCGAGGCCGCGCGCGGGTTCGTGTACGTCGTGTCGGTTACGGGAGTCACCGGTGAGCGGGCATCGCTGCCGCCCGCCCTGGGAGAGGTGGTGGCGCGAGTGCGGGAGGCAGCGGACGTGCCCGTGGCGGTCGGATTTGGAGTCGGGACTCCCGACCAGGTTGCCGCGGTCGGCGAGATCGCGGACGGGGTGATCGTCGGCAGCCGGCTTGTGCGCGGCGTCCTCGACGCGCCCACGCACGACGATGCACTCACGGACGTGCGCGGGTTCCTGGCCGAGTCCGCTTCGCGCCTCCGGCGCTCGCCAGGGTAAACATCGAGGGCTTCGCCCACCTAAAGTCCAGTGCTTCGCGCCTCCGGCGCTCGCCAGGGTAAACTGGCGCGCCCATGTGGGTCTTCCTCGGATTCACCGTCGGCATGTGCCTGTTCGTCGTGCTCTGGGCCCTGGGCCTGGCGCAGGACGCCGCGGGCATCGCGGCGCTCGGCGTGCTGGGTATCGGCGTGCTCGCCCAGATGGTCGAGAGCCGCGGCAGCCGGGACAGAGCGGCGCCCTAGTCCAGCGCGATCGCCCAATTTGGCGGCTCGACCCCCGCTGCGCGGCGCTCCTGTGATAGAGAATGGTCCGCAATCGGACGCCTTCCGGTACCCGGTCATGCCTGGCCCCCGCCGGCGCAGCATCGGGTGTCGCAGGTGACACCTGAACAGAGGAGGGACTTTGAGGCGAACACGAATCGTGCCTCTCATGGTCGCAAGCCTCGTGCTCGCCGCCACAGTCGGCCTGGCCGCCTGCGGCGACGACGGAGGCGGCGGCGGGGAAGAGACGCTCAACCTTACGATCGGCGACATCGTGCCGCTGACCGGCGACCTGTCGGACTACGGTCCTTCCGGCCGCAAGGCCGCCGAGCTGGCGGTCGATCAGATCAACGCGGCGGCGAAGGAGGCCGGGTCGGATCACACCGTCAAGGTCGTGCATGAGGACGACCAGACCGATCCGCAGGCCGCTGTGCAGGCGGCTCGCAAGGTCGTCGACGCGGACAACTCGACCTGCATCGCAGGCGGGTACTCGTCGACGTCCAGCACGATCCCAATCTCGCGATCGGTCACGATCCGCGAGGGTGTGCTGCAGCTCTCGCCGGCCTCCACGGCCGATGAGATCTCCGGGATCGAAGACGACGGCATCCTGAACCGGACGTCCCCGCCGGACCGCTTCCAGGGCCCGACCCTGGCCGGTCTCGTGGAGGAGGCCCTCGGCGGCGCGCAGGGCAAGACGATCAACATCGCTGCCCGTAACGACGCCTACGGCACCGGACTGGCCGACACCTTCACGAAGCCGTGGGAAGAGAAGGGTGGTCAGATCGGCGAGCGGGTGGAATATGACCCCGAGCAGCCGAGCTACAACTCCGAAGCCCAGCAGATCGTGCGGGGCAACCCCGACGGCTGGGTGATCATCGACTTCCCGGAGACCTACGCAAAGGTCGGTCCGGCGCTGGTGCGCACGGGCGACTGGGACCCGAAGAAGTCGTTCATCACGGACGGTCTCGCGTCCGGCCAGCTGCCCAAGGACGTGGGTCGCGATGCGACCGAGGGCATGCGAGGCACGGCACCCGGCTCGCCCGACAGCGGCGAGGCGGCGCAGGCCTTCGACAAGGCATACGAGGCCGCGGGCGGCCCTGACCGCCAGACGTTCGACGCGCAGAACTTCGACGCCGTTGTCCTGTGCTACCTGGCGGCAGTCGCCGCCGGCAGCACGGACGGTAAGGACATGGCGGCCGAGCTGCAGGACGTCTCCGGCCCGGGTGGTGACAAGTACACGTTCGAGCAGCTGCCCGAGGCGATCGAAGCGCTGCAGAACGGCGACGACATCGACTACGAGGGTGCCTCCGGCCCGGTGGACCTCAACGAGGACGGAGACCCGACGTCGGGCGTGTACGACATCTACCGCTACAAGGGCGGCGAGCTCGAGATCTACGACGAGCTGCCGGTCGAAGAGCCGCAAACCTGACAGACGTCAGCGACTGAAGTTCGAGACGGCCGGGGCCACGCGCCCCGGCCGTCTCAGTTCTGCGGGGCTGCGTCCTCGGCCTGTCGCATCCGGGCCGTGCCGCCCAGGTACAGCTGGGCCACCTTGTCGTCCGAGAGGAGCTCGTCGCCCTTGCCCTCGAACGCGTTGCGGCCGACGTCGAGCACGTAGCCGCGGTGCGACATCGCCAGGGCGCGGCGGGCGTTCTGCTCGACCATCACGATCGTGACGCCGGCCCGGTTCACGTCCGCGATCTTCTCGAAGATCGCCTCCACGAAGGCCGGCGCGAGCCCCGCCGAGGGCTCGTCGAGCAGCAGCACCTGCGGGTCGGTCATCAAGGCCCGTGCCATCGCCACCATCTGGCGCTCCCCGCCGCTCATGGTGCCCGCCGTCTGGCGGCGGCGCTCGCCGAGCCTGGGGAACAGCTCGTACATGTAGTCGATCTGGGCCTTCGTGCGTGAGCTGTCCAGCGAGCCGACCTCGAGGTTCTCCTCCACGGTGAGGTTCGGGAAGACGTTGTCGAGCTGCGGCACGTAGTTCATGCCGCGCCGGGTGATCGTGTGGGGCTTGTCACCGGCGATGTCCTCGCCACGCAAAGTGATCGACCCCTGCCTGGGCTTCAGCAGGCCGAAGATGGTCTTGATCAGCGTGGACTTGCCGGCGCCGTTGGGGCCCACGACCGTGACGATCTCGCCCTTGCCGACCTCGATCGTGACGCCGTTCAGGATGTCCACCTCGGGCACGTAGCCGGCGACCACGTCGCTGGTCGTGAGAATCGTTCCGTTCTCCCTCATCGCGGAGGCTCCGAGCCGATGGCGGCGCCGCCGCCGAGGTAGGCGTCGATCACGCGCTGGTCGCGACGCACTTCGTCCGGCGCGCCCTGGGCGATGACGCGCCCCTCCGCCATCACGATGACCTTGTCCGAATGGCCCATCACGACTTCCATGTCGTGCTCGATGAACAGGAAGGTCATGCCGCGCTCCGAGCGGAGGCGCTGCATGTGCTCCAGCAGCCGGCCGCCGAGCGTGGGGTTGATCCCCGCCATCGGCTCGTCCAGCAGCAGCATCGTGGGCTCGGTCATCAGGGCGCGTGCGAACTCGAGCAGCTTGCGCTGCCCTCCCGAGAGCACGCCCGCGTACTCGTCCGCCAGCTTGCCGAGCTGGAAGACCTCGAGCAATTCCTCGGCCCGCTCGCGCACTTCGCGCTCCCGCGCCCGCGTGGCCGCCGGTCGCAGGACGAGGTTGTACAGGCGCTCGCCGGGCTGCGCCGGAGCCGCGAGCATCATGTTGTCGATCACGGGCATCTTCGCGAGCGCCTTGGTGATCTGGAAGGTGCGGACCATGCCGAGCCGCGCGACCACGTGGGGCGGCCGGCGCACGATCTGCTGATCCTGGAACAGGACCGACCCGCGCTCGGCCCGGTAGAAGCCGGTGATCACGTTGAACAGCGTGGTCTTCCCGGCGCCGTTCGGCCCGATCAGCGCGGTCACGGAGTTCCGCTCGACGTCGAACGCGGCACCGTTCACGGCCGCGATGCCGCCGAAGTGCTTGAGCAACCCGTCGATGGCCAGGATCGGCTGCCCGTCGCCGGCAGGGGGTGCCTCGGGGATGGTCTCCGCGACCGCTCCGTCAGTCACCGAGCACCATCTCCTCCTTCTTCCCGAACATGCCCTGCGGGCGGAAGGCCATCAACAGGATCAGCACGAGCCCCACGATCATGAAGCGCACCGCCGCCTCGCGCTCGGCGCTGATGGGCAGGTCGATGAAGCGAGTGCCTTCGAGAATCGTCCACATGACGATCGCTCCCGCCGCGACGCCCCAGTAGCTGGCCAGGCCTCCAAGCACCAGCACCGCATAGCCGATGAAGGTGAAGGCGGGGAGGAACGCCTCCGGCGTGAGGAAGTTCAGGTTGATCGCGACGAAGAAGCCGGCCAGCGCGCCCAGCGTGGAAGCGATGGCCAGAGACTGGAGCTTGTAGGCCAGCGTGTTCTTCCCGAGGGCGCGTGCGGCGTCCTCGTCCTCACGGACCGCTCGCAGCACTCGTCCCCACGGCGATTTGGTCGCAAAGTTGAGGAGCACGGTGGCGATCAGCGCCGTCACCCAGACGACCAGGAACAACGGAAACAGCTGTTCCGGGTCGCTCCAACCGAGCGACACGAGCCAGCTCTCGATCTGGTCCGCCAGGTTGTTCCATGAGTCGTCGAAGCCGAAGAGGCCCTGGTTGCCGCCTGTCACGTCGCGCAGGTTCAGGGCCGTGATGCGCACGATCTCGGCCGCGGCGATCGTCGCGATCGCGAAGTAGTCGGCGCGCAGCCGCAACGACGGCAGTCCCACGAGCAGGCCGAAGCCGATGGCGATGAAGACCGCCGTGGGCAGCGCGAGCCAGAACGACCAGTCCGCCTTGACGACCAGGACGCCCATTGCGTAGGCGCCGATGGCCATGAAGCCGGCCTGGCCGAAGTTGACGATGCCGGTGTAGCCGACGTTGAGCTGGAGCCCCAGCGTGAACAGCACGTAGGTGCCCGCCAGGATCCCGACGCTCGTCCAGAAGCCGAAGTCCGTGAAGGCCTCGAACGTGACCCCGAGCGGAAGCGTCATATCGCGGTCGCCTTTCCGAATATGCCCTGCGGGCGCACGAACAGGACCAGGATCAGGACCCCGAACCCGACCGCCACCTTCCAGCGCGGCTCGATCTCGAGGGTCGACAGCTCGGTCACGAGCCCCAGGACGATCCCGCCCGCCAGGGCTCCGAACGCGTCGCCGATGCCGCCCAGGATCACCGCGGCGAAGATGGGCAGCAGGAGCGCGAAGCCGAACTCCGGGCGGAGGTTGGTGACCTCTGACGCCAGCACGCCGGCGAGCCCCGCCAGGGCGCCGGCGAAGATCCACGTGAACAGGACGATCTGCGACGTGTCGATGCCGGAAGTCTCGGCGAGGTCGAAGTTGTCAGACAGCGCGCGCATGCGCTTGCCCAGCAGCGTGTACTTGAGCATCAACCCGACCGCCATGAGCGTGATCACGCCGATCACGATCACGATCAGGTCGGTGCGCCCGATGCGGAGGCCGAGGAACTCGACCGTGTCGGTCACGTTCACGTCCAGGGCCCGCACCTTGGTTCCCCAGATGAACTGGATCGTGTAACGGAGCAGGAACGCCAGCCCGATCGACATCAGCAGGAGCTGCAACAACCCGGCGCGGCGCGCCCGCATCGGACCCCACATGATCTTCTCGAGGAAGATGGCGACCAGGGCTGTGGTGAGCATGCCGAACACGATCGCGAGCACGAGCGGGCCGCCCCATGTGACGTTCACGAGGAACGCCATGTAGGCACCGAAGGTGAGGAAGTCGCCGTGGGCGAAGTTCGTCAGCTTGAGGATCCCGTAGACCAGCGTCAGCCCCACTGCGCCGAGCGCATATACGGATCCCAGCACGAGGCCGTTGAGGGACACCTGGGCGACGTCGTGCAAGCCGTGTCGCGCGATCAGGATCAGTATCCCGAGCGCCATGACAGCGGCCGCGGTGTACTGGGGGTGCTGGGCCGCAAGCCGCGCCGCTGCCGTCTCGCGCAGCCGCTCGCGCAGCGGCAGGTCAACGGCGCTTGAGATTGATTGCGCTTCCACTGGTCAGCCGGGAGTATCCCTGTTTGCGGGGGGTTCGGGTGGCTTTGGAACCCCTACGGCAAGGAGGCTTACCCGAAGAAGGTGCTTGCCAACCGCAGGTAGCCGAGGTCGACCTGCTTGACCCCCTGGACCTCGGCGAGCGCGACGCTCGTCATCTCGCTCCCGTGCAGCGCGGCCATGCGACCGAATTCGCCGGCGATCGCAAGCTCGGCGGCCTTCACCCCGTAGCGGGTCGCCAGCACGCGGTCGGTGGCCGTCGGCGTCCCGCCCCGCTGGACGTGGCCGAGCGTCGTCACGCGTGTCTCGAACCCGGTGCGCTGCTCGATCTCGCGGGCGAGCGCCTGGCCGATGCCGCCCAGCCGCGGGTAGCCGTACTGGTCGGTCTCCGACGAGGCCCGGACCTGGCGCTTCTCGCCGGATGCGAAGGCCAGTTCGGCGCCTTCGGCGACCACCACGATGGAGAAGCTCTTGCCGCGGTGGTGGCGGGCGTTGATCGCGTCTCCGATCTCCTCCACCGTCAGCTCCAGCTCGGGGATCACGATCGCGTCGGCGCCGCCCGCGATGCCGCTGAAGACGGCGATCCAGCCGGTGTTGCGGCCCATCACCTCGATCACCATCACCCGGTCGTGGGAGGCGGCCGTGGTGTGCAGCCGGTCGATCGCGTCGGTGGCGATCTGGACCGCGGTGTCGAATCCGAAGGTGAAGTCCGTGCAGGGGACGTCGTTGTCGATCGTCTTCGGCACCCCGATCATGGGCAGGCCGTCCTCGTGCAGCCTGCGCGTGATGCTCATCGTGTGCTCGCCGCCGATCGCGACGACGGCGTCGAAGCCGTCTTCCGCCACAGCCGCCGTGACGCTCGCCAGGCCGTCATCGTGGCGGTATGGGTCGTAGCTGGACGTCGAGAGGATCGTGCCGCCGAGCGGCAGGATGCCCGACACCGCGCGCATGTCGAGGGGCACGTAGGTCCGCTCGGCAAGCCCGGCATAGCCCCGCCACAGGCCGACCACCTCGTGGCCGCCGGCGAGCGACTTGCGGGTCACCGCGCGGATCACCGCGTTCAGGCCGGGGCAGTCGCCCCCGGCGGTCAGGACGCCGATCTTCATCCCGGCAATATAGGTTGGCGGCCCGCACCGCGGCCGGTCCGTTATCCGCGGGTTAGAATCGCCCGCCGGTTCCTTCCCCACCTTGCCGCGCACCCTCGTCACAGCCCTGCTGGTCCTCGCATGCCTCGCGGCCGCGACCTTCGTTGCATGCGGAGACGAGCAGAGCCGCTCGGGACGCGTGCCGGGGGACACGCTCACGATCTTCTCCAGCCTGCCGCTCCAGGGACCGCATGCCGATCAGGCGCAGAGCGTCGTCAACGCAGAGAAGCTCGCGCTCCGGGAGGCGGGTGGCCGGGTGGGCGACTTCAAGATCAACTTTGCCTCCGCCGACGATGCGACCGCAGGGGGCGACCGGGTCGGCTGGGACCCGGACAAGACTGCGGAGAACGCCCGCAAGGCGGTGGAGAACACGCGCACGATCGCGTACATCGGCGACTTCGAGTCGGGCGCGACCGCAATCTCGCTGCCGATCACGAACGAGGCCGGGTTCGCGCAGGTCAGCCCCGCGTCGACGGCGATCGGCCTCACGAAGGTCGTCCCGGGCGCGGTGGAGGCGGGCGAGCCGGACAAGTTCTATCCGTCGGGTGATCGCAGCTTCGCGCGCGTCGTGCCCGCGGACGACGTGCAGGCCTCCGCAGCTGCCCGCTGGACCCGGCAGCTGGGCGCGCGCACCGTGTTCGTGCTCGGCGACAAGTCGCTCGAGGGCGACGGCCTCGCGGAGCTGTACCTGACGGCTGCCCGCGACGCCGGGCTGCGCGTCGTGGGGCAGGAGCGGATGGATCCGCGCGACGAGGACTACGTGGAGCTCGCGCGCGACGTGACCCGCGCCCGGCCCGACGCGATCTACTTCGGCGGCGGCGCCGACAGCAACGCGGTGCAGCTGTGGCGCGACCTGCACGCGGCGGCGCCGGGCACGTTGAAGATCGGGTCGCACAACCTGCTCGTCCCGGACTTCTACGGGCGGCTCGGATCTGCGAGCGCAGGCACGTACATCACCTCCGCCGCGCTCGACCCGAGCCAGCTGCCCGCCCGTGGGCGGCGCTTCGTGCGTGACTACCGGCGGGAGTTCGGCGAGGCGCCGGACCGGTTCGCCGCGTACGGGCATGCCGCCATGGCGCTGCTGCTGAACGCGATCGGGCGAGCAGGCGACGACGCGCCCGAGCGCGACCGCGTGATCGACGAGACCCTGGCGACGACCGGCTTCTCCAGCGCCGTGGGGACGATCTCGATCGACGAGAACGGAGACACGTCATTGGACCGGCTGTCCGGCTACCGCGTGCGAAACGGGCGTCTCTCGCTGGCAGCGGCGCTGCGCGGCGAGCCGGCTAAGCCCTAGTGACCTGGACGCCCTCGGGCGGGACGACGTCCGAGGTGGGAGTCCCGCGGGCGATCCCGGCGCGGCGCGCCTCGTCGGAGACGGCCTTCGCCACGGCCTCGGCCACGCGGCGGTCGAAGACGCTCGGGATGATGTAGTCCTCGGAGAGCTCCGCGGGGGAGATGACCTCGGCGATGCCGTATGCGGCGGCCAGCTTCATCTCCTCCGTGATCGCGGTCGCGCGCGCGTCGAGCGCACCCCGGAACAGCCCCGGGAAGCACAGCACGTTGTTGATCTGGTTCGGGTAGTCGGAGCGGCCCGTGGCGACGATCCGGACACGCTCGGCAGCCTCTTCGGGCATCACCTCGGGCTCCGGGTTCGCCATCGCGAAGACCATTGCGTCCTCGTTCATGCGGTCCAGGTCCGCCGCGTCGACCACGCCGGGCCCCGACAGCCCGATGAAGAGGTCCGCCCCCTCCAGCACCTCGGCCGGCCCGCCGCGGCGGCGCTCGGAGTTGGTGCTCTCGGCGTACCAGCGCTTCAAGGGGTGCATCTCGTCCCAGTCGTCGCGCCCGACGTAGATCGCACCCTGCGTGTCGCAGCCGATGATCTCGCCGACGCCCACCTGGAGCAGCATGCGGGTCACCGCGATGCCGGCCGCGCCGAGCCCCACCATGGCGACCCGCAGGTCGTCGAGGCGTTTGCCGGTGATCTTCAGCGCGTTGAAGAGCGCCGCCATCACCACCACCGCCGTGCCGTGCTGGTCGTCGTGGAAGACGGGAATGTCCAGGTCTGCCTTCAGGCGCTCCTCGACCTCGAAGCAGCGCGGGGAGGAGATGTCCTCGAGGTTGATGCCGCCGAAGCCGGGGGCGATCGCCTTCACCGTGGCGACGATCTCGTCCACGTCCTTCGTGTCGAGGCAGATCGGGAAGGCGTCGACGCCGCCGAACTCCTTCAGCAGCATGGCCTTGCCCTCCATCACCGGCATCGCAGCGCGCGGGCCGATGTCGCCGAGGCCGAGCACCGCCGAGCCGTCGGACACGACCGCCACGTAGTTGCGCTTGATCGTGTAGCGGAACGCGAGGTCGGGCTCTGCCTGGATCGCCCGGCACACCCGGGCAACACCCGGCGTGTAGGCCATCGAGAGGTCGTCACGGTTGTTGAGCGGGTGCTTGTTCTCCTGGGCGATCTTGCCGCCCTTGTGCATGTTGAACGTGCGGTCGGTGACGTCCAGCAGCTCGACGCCCTCGATCTGGCGGACCGATTCGATGATCGGGGCCCAGTGCTCCTGGCTGGGCGCGTCGACGGTGATGTCCCGCACGAGCTTGCCGCGGCTGGCCTTGACGATGTCGATCGCGCCGACCGATCCGCCGCTCTCGCCGATGGCCGACGTGACGTCGCCCAGCATCCCCGGCTCGTTGTCGAGCTCGATGCGCAGCGTCAGGCTGTATGAAGCACTCGGTGTGACTGACATGGGTCCCCGCCGGCGGCGCGTTCGCGCGCCCCTCGTCTTTGCAGGGCTAATCATACTTTTGAGTGTTCGACGCTCGCGATCGGAATCCCGGGCGGTTCCGAATTGCTTCCTATGATTGGGCCCGATGGCGGACCGCGAGCTCTTCCTGATCGACGGCAACAGCCTGGCCTATCGGGCCTTCTTCGCGCTGCCCGACACCATCGCCACGTCTCGCGGAGAGCCGACCAACGCGATCTTCGGCTTCGCCTCCATGCTGGTCAAGATCCTCACCGAGTACGGCCCGAAGGCGACGATCGTCGTGTGGGACGCGGGCATGTCGGGACGGGAGCAGGAGTACGAGCCCTACAAGGCCGAGCGGAAGTCCCGCCCGGACCTGCTGCGCGAGCAGTGGCCCCACCTGGAGCCCCTGGTCGAGGCCTTCGGCTACGAGAACGTGCGTGTGGAGGGCTTCGAGGCCGACGACGTGATCGCGAGCCTGGCCGAGCGGGCGAAGGCGGCGGGCATCCCGGTGATGATCGTGACCGGCGATCGCGACGCCTATCAGCTGGCCGAGAACGGCTCGGTGCGGGTCATGACCACCTCGCGCGGCATCACCGACACCCGCGTGTACGACCGCGAGGGCGTCGTGGAGCGCTACGGCATCCCGCCGGAGCTGGTCACGGACTTCATCGGGCTGAAGGGCGACACCTCGGACAACATCCCCGGCGTCCCGGGCATCGGCGACAAGACCGCCGCCCAGCTGTTGCAGGAGTACGGGTCGCTCGAGGGCGTCCTCGAGCACATCGACGACATCTCGGGCGCGAAGCGCAAGGAGAACCTGCGCGCGAACGCGGACCTGGCGCGGCTGTCGAAGAAGCTCGCGACCCTCCAGCGGGACATCGACGCGGGCGTCGACGTGGCCGAGATCGCCGACCGCGAGCCCGACCGCTCTCAGCTGCGAGAGGTGTTCAACCGCTTCGAGCTGCGCGACCCTCTGCGGCGCTTGGAGGAGGCGCTCGGCGAGCAGGCCGCGGCCCCGCGGCCCAAGGGCGAGCGGCGCGTGGAGGCGCCCGTGCGGCAGGGCGCGGTGGCCGACCTGCCCGCGGGAGAGGTGGCGCTGGCCGCGCGCCGCGACGATGCCGGCGTGCACTGGGCCGCCGCCGGCGACGCCCTGGTGGTGACGGGGGTGGCGCAGTCTCTCGGGAGCGTCCTGGGCACTCGTCCGGTCGTCGCGCACGACTGGAAGTCGGTCGCGCGCGAGGTCCGGGGAGAGGACCTCGGCGACACGCCGCTGGCGTGGGACACCTCGGTCGCTGCCTACCTGATCGACCCGGCGCGCCGCCGCTATCCGCTCGACGAGCTGGTGCAGGACGCGAGCATCGAAGCGATGGCGGAGGACCCTCTGGCCCGGGAGGCGCTCGAGGTCCGGGCTCTGTGGGAGGAGCAGCAGCCGGAGGTCGACCGGCTGGAGCTGCGCGGCCTGCTGGAGGAGATCGAGCTGCCGCTGGTGGAGGTGCTGTACCGGCTCGAGCGCCAGGGCGTGAAGCTCGACACCTACCTGCTGGGCGAGACCGCCGCCCGGGTTGCGGACGAGATCGAGGCGCTCGAGCACCGCATCTGGGAGCTGGCGGACGAGGAGTTCACGATCGGCTCACCGCAACAGCTCTCGCGGATCCTGTTCGAGAAGCTCGAGCTGAGCCGCAAGCGGCGCGGCAAGACCGGATTCTCCACGGACGCGCGCGTGCTGCGCGCGATCCGCGGCGAGCACGAGATCATCCCGCTGATCGAGAAGTGGCGCGAGCTGTCGAAGCTGAAGAGCACGTACCTGGACTCGCTGCCGACGCTGATCTCCGAGACGACGGGGCGGCTGCACACGACCTTCAACCAGACGGCCACGACCACCGGGCGGCTGTCGAGCACCGACCCCAACCTCCAGAACATCCCGATCAGGACGGAGCTGGGCCGCCAGATCCGCAGCTGCTTCATCGCCGAGGAGGGCTGCCGGCTGATCTCGGCCGATTACTCGCAGGTCGAGCTGCGCATCCTGGCCCAGGTCGCCGACGAGGACGTGTTGAAGCAGATCTTCGCGGCCGGCGAGGACGTGCACACCGCCACCGCGGCCGAGGTGCTGAAGCTCGACCCCGCCGACATCGGCCCGGGCGAGCGCTCGCGCGCGAAGGCCGTTAACTTCGGGATCGTGTACGGGCTCAGCGCGCACGGCCTGTCCGAGCAGCTCGACATCCCCCACGAAGAGGCGGCCGAGTACATCGAGCGCTATCTGGGCCGGTTTCCCGCGGTGCGCAAGTTCATCGACCGCACGATCGTGGAAGCCACCGACCGCGGCTACGTGACGACGCTGTTCGGGCGCCGCCGCGACATCCCAGAGCTGCGCTCGCGCAAGTACCAGACACGCTCGCTGGGCGAGCGGCTGGCGGTCAACACGATCATCCAGGGCACCGCCGCCGACATCATCAAGATCGCGATGGTGCGGTGCGACGCCGCGCTGCGCGACGCCGGCCTGCAGACGCGGCTGGTCCTGACCATCCACGACGAGCTGCTGTTCGAGGGCCCGGCGGAAGAGGCCGGCCGCGCGTCGGAGCTGGTGAAGCGGGAGATGGAGGGTGCCTACGACCTCGACCCGCCGCTCGTCGTCGACGTCGGCGTGGGGGAGAACTGGATGGACGCGAAATGACCGGAGACGGCCGTCGGGCCGGCTCACCGGACCTGAGGTGGCGGCGAAGCCGCCTCGAAGCCTGATGGACAAGACGTTTGCAGCAGCTTCGGCGACCGTTGTGGTCGGTGCGCTCATCGCGCTGCAGGCACCCATCAATTCCGGGTTGGGCAAGGTGACCGGGACGATGCCCGCCGCCGCAGTGTCGTTCCTCGTGGGTACGGCGCTGTTGCTCGGCATCGTGGTGCTCGCCGGAGAGGCGGGCAACCTGACGAAGGCCACAGAGGTCAAGTGGTACTACCTGGTCGGCGGGATCCTGGGCGCCGCCTACGTGACCACGGTGCTGCTCACGGTCCGCACGCTGGGTGCCGGCGGCGTGACGGCCGCGACGGTGGCCGGCCAGCTCACCATGTCCGTGGTGATCGACCGGCTCGGCTTCCTGGGCCTCGAAGAGACGCCGATCACGCTGTCCCGCGTGATCGGCGTGTTGCTGCTCTTCGCCGGGACCCTCCTGGTGATCAGAACCTAGGAGGAGAACCGGAATTCGCGTAGCCGCGAATTCCGGGTGCTCCGAGGGGTCCTCAGGTCTTGCGTTCGAGGTTCGCCACCTCGTCGGCCTTGTCCTGGACCTTCTCCTGGGCGCTGTCCAGCTGCTCCTTGGCTTCGCCCTTGCGCTCCTCGCGGGCGCCTTGACGCCGCAGGCTGGAGTCGCCGGAGAGGTCGCCGGCCGCCTTCTTCGCGCGGCCCGTGATCTTGTCGATGATGCTCATTTGGCCTCCTTGATGGCTCTCAGGGAGGGTGCCCAACGAGGCAGTGCGTAAACGTCAGGGGGCGAACAGGCCGCCCCGGCCGCGAACTTTCGCGTTTCGCACCCACCTGTCGGGTGCGAGGGGGGAAGGTTCAGGACCGGGCGCCGGAAGTGGCGGTGTGCCGGAGCTCCAGGCCCCTCGCCACGGAGGGCGGCGGGGCGGTGTCGGCGAAGCCGGGAGCGGCGATCTTCAGATAGTGGTCGAACGCCCAATGCGTGAAACGGCGGCTCGCCATGCCCCTGGTCGCCAACGCCAGCACGCGGGGGGGCACGCGGGGGACGAAACGCTGGGCGCGCAGCATCCACGTGAACTTCCATTCGTGCTCGGCGGAGAACGCCGCATACCGGCGCAGAGCGGCCTCGCGCGACGTCCGTCCCTCGATGACCTGCCGCAGCTCCCGGCCCGCCGCGATGCCGAAGTAGAAGGCGGTCCTGATCCCCTCGGCCGTCAGGGGGAGGCAGTGGCCCGCGGAGTCGCCGGCGAAGAGGACGTCCCCGTCGACCGCGGGGCGCAGCTTGTGCGGGATCCAGTTGCCCTGGTAGCGGACGGCGTCACGCCGCAGCCGCTCGGCCAGGTCGACGGTCGGCTGCTTGACGTGGAACCGCGGGTCGAACGAACCGACGCCGACGCGCACCTCGTCCGCGGCGGGGAAGCTCCAGCCGTATCCCGCCGGCACGATCGAGCGGTCGATCCAGATCTCGAGCTCGCCGCTCGACCCGCCCGGGTGTACCTCGAGGCCGCGAGACAGCGGGGCATCGGGCGGCTGGTACCCGTCCGCGCCCAGCACCCTGCGCCACCCGAGCGCATCGACGACCAGTGGGGCTGAGACCTCTCCGCGGTCCGTCCTGATGCCCACCAGGCCGGGGCCCGCCGCGGTGCGGCCCTCGACCTTGGCGGTCTCGAACTCGGCGTCGTTCTGCGCGTCGAGCAGCTCGCACAGGGCCGGATAGTCGAAGGTGGAGAAAGTCCACGGCAGCGGGAAGCGCGCCGTCCCGTGCGGCGTGTGCAGCACCAGCCGGTCGAACGTCTGGCGGATCGACGGCGCGAGGCCGAGGACCTCCAGCCACCCGGTGGGCGCCGCGCAGGCCGACGTCTGGCGCTCGCCGATGTCGTAGCGGTCCAGCAGCAGCACCCGTGCGCCCGCCAGCTCGCGCGCCGTCGCGAGCCCCGCGAAGCTCGCGCCGCACACGATCGCGTCGTAATCGCCGCTCAGCGCGGTGCGATCGGCCCCCCGCTTGGTGCTCCGCCTCGGCATCGCGGCATGAGGCTACCAACGGCCGCCCAGGGGGTTCGGGCCACGATGTGGACCCGAGGTCGGCCGCTATAGTGCTGGGCGTGCCGCAGGTAGACACGCCCCCGCAGGCTGCCCAGGAAAACTCTCAGCTACCGGCCATGAACGACTTCATGATCGAGGTCGACGGTCAGCTGATCCCGAATTACGACGCCACGATGGTCTCCTTCGAGGAGGGCGACGTGGTGACGGGCAAGGTCGTGCGCATCGACAAGGACGAGGTCCTGGTCGACATCGGCTACAAGTCCGAAGGGGTCATCCCCCAGAACGAGCTGTCGATCCGCCGCTCCATCGACCCGGCCGAAGAAGTGTCGCTGGGCGAGGAGGTCGACGCGCTCGTGCTGACCAAGGAGGACCAGGACGGCCGCCTGATCCTGTCGAAGAAGCGCGCCCGCTTCGAGCGCGCCTGGCGCAGGATCGAGGGCGCGGCGGAGTCCGGCGAGCCCGTGGAGGGCACGGTGATCGAGGTGGTCAAGGGAGGCCTGATCATCGACCTCGGCGTCCGCGGCTTCCTGCCGGCCTCGCTGGTGGACATCCGCCGGGTACAGAACCTCGACGACTTCCTCGGCGAGAAGATCGAGTGCAAGGTCATCGAGCTGAACCGCAGCCGCAACAACGTCGTGCTGTCACGGCGCGCGGTGCTCGAGGAAGAGCGCAAGGAGGCCCGCCAGCAGATCCTCGACCGGCTCGAGCGCGGCCAGGTGGTCGAAGGCACCATCTCGAACATCGTGGACTTCGGCGCGTTCGTGGACCTCGACGGCATCGACGGCCTGATCCACATCTCCGAGCTTTCCTGGGGCCACGTCAACCATCCCTCCGAAGTGCTCAACATCGGCGAGACGGTGAGCGTGAAGGTGCTCGACATCGACCGCGACCGCCAGCGCATCTCGCTCGGCCTGAAGCAGACGCAGGAAGACCCGTGGGAACGTGTCGTGCGCACGTACAACGTGGGTGACGTGCTCGAGGGCAAGGTCACCAAGGTCGTCAGCTTCGGCGCGTTCGTCGAGATCATGGAAGGCGTCGAGGGGCTGGTCCACATCTCGGAGCTTGCGCAGCACCACGTCGAGAACCCGCGCGAGGTCGTCGAGCCCGGGGACGAGGTGAAGGTCAAGATCCTCGAGATCGACGAAGAGCGCCGCCGCCTGTCGCTGAGCCTGAAGCGCGTCGAGGGCCAGGTGCTGGAGCCCAAGGAGCTGCCTCCTGCGGACGACGAGGAGACCGGCGCGGTGCCGGACCTCGGCCTGTCCGAGGAGGTCTTCGCGCCGGAGGGTGAGGCGCCGCCCGAAGCTGCCGAGACCACGGAAGCCGTCGAGACCGCCGAGGCGACCGAGCCGGAGGCAGTCGAAGCTGCCGCAGAGCCGGCCGCCGAAGCAGAGCCGGTCGCGGAGGCGGAGCCTGCCGCAGCAGACGCCACTCCGGAGGACGCGCCGGCAGAAACCGCCGCCGAGCCCGAGCCCGAGCCGGCAGCCGAGGAACAGACCTAGAGCATTGCTGTTCGTCGGCTTGACCGGAGGCCTCGGCTCCGGCAAGTCCGAGGCGCTGGCCGCCTGCGAGCGACTGGGGGCGGCGACGCTCTCCAGCGACGCCGTGGTGCACGAGCTGCTCGGGACCCCCGAGGTCCGGGACCTCCTGCGCGCGCGCTGGGGCGAGCAGGTCGTGGCTGACGGCGAGGTCGATCGCGCGGCGGTCGCGGGGATCGTGTTCGAGCGCCCGCAGGAGCTGGCCTGGCTGGAAAGCGAGCTGTTCCCGCGCGTCGGCATGCGGACCGCCGCGTGGCGGGCCGAGCTGGAGGGGCGGGACCAGCCGCCGGACGTCGCCGTCGTCGAGGTCCCGCTGCTCTTCGAAGCGGGGCGCGAGGGCTTCTTCGACGCCACCATTGCGGTGGTCGCCGACGAGCGGCTGCGAGAGGAGCGCGCCGCCGCGCGGGGGCACGAAGGCGTGGCGGGCCGGGAGGTCCGCCAGCTGAGCCAGGACGAAAAAGCGGCACGTGCGGACTTCGTGATCCACAACGACGGTTCCCTGGCCGAGCTCGAAGGTACGGTTGGCGCTGTGCTCGATCAGCTCAGAGCACGGGTGAGCGGATGAGGGACCGGGCGCAGCTTGCCGGTCACGCCGCGGGCGCGGGGCGCGTCGCCGCGGCCCGGCGCCGCGCTGGCCGCCGCCGCACGGCGGTGATCCTGCTCGGCGTCCTCGGCCTCGTCACCGCAGCGGCCATCGCCGTGCGGCCGATGGTGGACGACGCCCTCAAGGAGATCACCCTCCCGCTCCGCCACGAGGACGTGATCCGTCAGCAGTCGCGCGACAAGAACCTCGACCCGGCGCTGATCGCGGCCGTGATCTACCGCGAGTCCAAGTTCTGCGACGTGACGTCGAGGGCGGGCGCCAAGGGCCTGATGCAGATCCTGCCCGAGACGGCGCACTTCATCGCGCGCAATTCCGGCGGCACCGAGTTCGAGCAGGGCGACCTCGCCGACCCGCAGATCAACATCTCCTACGGAAGCTGGTACCTGCGCTATCTGCTGGACCGCTACGAGGGAAACGTGGTGGCCGCGGTCGCGGCCTACAACGCCGGGCACGGGCGCGTCGACCGATGGGGCGGTAAGGCGCTGACGGTCGAGGACATCCGCTTCGTCGAGACGGCCGACTACACGCGCGACGTGATCGACAAGCGCGCCGAGTACCGGCGCGAGTACCGGTCCGAGCTGGGTCTGTAGGACCTGGCTACTCCGCGGATACGCCGGCCGCGCGCAGTGCCTGGTCTCGGTCGATGAAGGCCCGGACGCGCACGATCTTGTCGTCCTTCAGCGTCAGCACGTGGATGATCTCCAGCCGGACGGGCGCCCCGCTCGACCGGCCCCGGGCCGTCACCTCCAAGAACACGACGGCGCCGTCGTCCGTGCGGATCAGCTCGACCGGTTCGAAGCTCCGGTCCTCCCAGGCCTCCGCCTGCGCGCGGATGTCGGCCATCATCGCCTTGATGCCGTGATGGACCGTCGCCCCGGGAAGCTCGGGCGCGTTGTGCCACTCGACATCGGGATCGAAGAGCTCGGGATCCGGGGTCACGTCGGTGCTCAGGGACGCGTACACGGCCCGCACCCGCTCGAGGTCTGTCATCTCCACGAAGGCAATATGGCACGGCACTACCATGGGTGAAATGCCGCCCTTCAGGTTCAACCCTGCGTATTCGCCGATCGCCGACCAGCCGACCGCCACCGCCGAGATTGCGGAGGGCATCGAGGCGGGCGAGCGCTTCCAGACGCTGCTCGGCGTCACGGGTTCGGGCAAGACGGCCACGATGGGCTTCGCGATCGAGAAGATCCAGCGCCCGACGCTCGTGCTCGCGCACAACAAGACGCTGGCGGCGCAGCTCTGCAGCGAGTTCCGCGAGTTCTTCCCGGACAACGCCGTCGAGTACTTCGTCTCGTACTACGACTACTACCAGCCCGAGGCGTATGTCCCGCACCAGGACCTGTACATCGAGAAGGACTCCTCGATCAACGACGAGATCGACCGGCTGCGCCACGCGGCCACGGCTTCGCTGTTCGCGCGGGAGGACGTGATCATCGTCGCCTCGGTGTCGTGCATCTACGGGATCGGCTCGCCCGACCTCTACAAGAAGAAGATGGTGCTGTTCAAGCAGGGCGAGTGGATCGACCGGGACGCCACGCTGCGCCAGCTGGTGTCGATGCAGTACGTCCGCAACGACACGAACCTCGCGCGCGGCAACTTCCGAGTGCGCGGCGAGGTGCTGGAGGTCCACCCGGCCTACGCCGAGTCCGCCTACCGGATTCAGCTGTTCGGCGACGAGATCGAGCAGATCCAGCATTTCGACCCGCTGACGGGCGAGATCTACCACGAGCTGAGTCACGTGTCGGTCTGGCCGGCGACGCACTATGTGACCTCCGACGACATCATCGAGCGCTCGCTGTGGGAGATGCGCAAGGAGCTCGAGGAGCGCGTCAAGGAGCTGCAGGCGGACGGCAAGGAGCTCGAGGCGCACCGCCTGCGCCAGCGGACCGAGTACGACATGGAGATGCTCAAGGAGATGGGCTTCTGCTCGGGGATCGAGAACTACTCGCGCATCCTCGACGGCCGCCCGCCCGGCTCGCCGCCCCACACGCTGATCGACTACTTCCCCGACAACTTCGTCATGTTCCTCGACGAGTCGCACCAGACCGTCCCCCAGCTGGGCGGGATGTACGAGGGCGACCGCTCGCGCAAGCAGACGCTCGTCGACTACGGCTTCCGCCTTCCCTCCGCGATGGACAACCGGCCGCTCCGCTTCGACGAGTTCCTCCAGCGGGTGCCGCAGATGGTGTTCGTGTCGGCGACCCCCGGGCCGTACGAGCGCCAGCACTCGAGCCGGATCGTGGAGCAGATCGTCCGCCCGACCGGCATCGTCGATCCGGAGGTGGAGGTGCGCGAGACCAAGCACCAGATCGACGACCTCATGAACGAGATCAAGGTCCGCGCCGACTCCAACGAGCGTGTGCTGGTCACGACGCTCACCAAGAAGATGGCGGAGGACCTGACCGGGTACCTGCTCGAGTACGGCTTCCGGGTGCGCTACCTGCATTCGGAGATCGACACGATCGAGCGCATCCAGATCATCCGGGACCTGCGCCTCGGCGAGTACGACGTGCTCGTGGGCGTGAACCTCCTGCGCGAGGGGCTGGACCTTCCCGAGGTGTCGCTGGTGGGCATCCTCGACGCCGACAAGGAGGGCTTCCTGCGCGGCGAGACGAGCCTGATCCAGACGATCGGGCGGGCTGCCCGGAACGTGAAGGGCAAGGTGCTGATGTACGCGGACCGGGAGACGGCCGCAATGCGGACGGCCATCGACGAGACCAACCGCCGGCGCGCGATCCAGCTCGCCTACAACGCCGAGCACGGCATCACGCCGGAGACCGTGAAGAAGGGCATCTCGGACATGAGCGACTTCCTTGCGCTCGAGTCGCAGGTGCCGCGGTCGAATCGCCGGCGCGCGATCAAGGACGAGGAGATCCGCTCCCCGGAGGAGATCGAGAAGCTGATCGTGGAGCTCGAAGAGGAGATGATCGCGGCGGCCGACGAGCTGCGCTTCGAGTACGCGGCCCGCCTGCGTGACGAGATCAGGGACCTGCGCCACGAGCTCGACCTCGCGGCCGGAGCGCAACAGTCCGCTACGAAGTAGCGGCGTCCTCCAGCGCGTCCTCCTTGGTCTGGTAGAAGCGGAAGCGCGCCACCTTCCCGTCGCGCACGGTCCAGAGGTTGGCCGCGCTGGCCTCCACGTCCAGCCCGCTCGCGCGCCCCTTGAAGCGGGCCTTCCCGAACAGCAGGACGAGACCCTCGCCGAGGTCCGTGAGCTCATCGGACGGGATGTGGATCTCATCGAAGAGCTCGGTCATGCTCTGCAGGAAGCCCACCGCCTCCTCACGGCCGCGCAGGACCTCACCGTCGAGCATGCGGCGTGACCAGTCGAATTCCACGTCTTCCGTGAGCATGTCCATCGCGGCGCTGAAGTCGCCGCGGTTGAACGCGGCCACCACGGATTTCACGACCTCGACGTTCGAGTGCGCCATAGGATCCAAAGTATCCCCCGCCGCACAAGAGCAACAAACCGTGACCGCGAGTTCGCCGAGGCGGGCCTGCTGGCAGGCGTCCCGGAGGGCGCGGCGCGTGAGGCGCGGCTGAAGCTGCTGCGCGAGCTCGCTGCGCGCGGCGTCCCGTTCGAGGAGATGCAGCGCGCCATCGAGCAGGACCGGCTTGTGTTCCTGCTGCTCGACCGCGAGCTGTCGGGAGAGCCGAGATACACGGCGCGCGAGGTGGCGAAGAAGGTCGGGATGCCGCTGGAGTACCTGCTTGCCGCGCGCGAAGCGGCCGGGCTCGCGCTGCCGGAGCCGGACGAGCGGGTCTACACCGACGACGACGTCGAGACGGCGCGGGTCATCGCGGAACTGCGGACCTCCGGGATTCCCGACGAGGGCCTGCTCGAGATCACGCGCGTGCTGGGCCGCAGCCTGGCCCAGGGAGCCGAGGTCATCCGCGCGGTGTCGGCTGAAGCTTTCATCGAGAGCGGCATGACCGAGTACGAGCTGGCGCGCCGCAACGCCGAGGCCGCGAGCCGGTTCCTCCCCCAGATGGCGCCCCTGCTCCTGAACATCCTGCGACTGCACCTGCGGGACCTGGTGCGAAACCAGGCGCTCAGCCAGGAGGAGCTCGCAGCCGGCGCGGCGCGCAACGCGAGCACCGTGTTCGTCGGGTTTGCCGACATCGTTGGGTTCACCGGGCTGGGGGAGCGAGTCGAGCTGGGCGAGCTGGGCGCACTGGGTGCGCGCCTCACCGAGCTTGCCCTCCGCCACATGAAGCCGCCCGCGCGGCTCGTGAAGACCATCGGGGATGCGGTCATGTTCGTCGCTCCGGCCCCGGGGCCGCTGCTCGACACCGCCCTCGAGCTGGTCGAGCAGGTGGAAGGAGAGGGAGAGGACTTTCCGGAGCTGCGGGCCGGCGTCGCGGCGGGCCTCGCCGTGAGCCGCGAGGGGGACTGGTACGGGCCGCCCGTGAACCTGGCCAGCAGGGTCACCGGGGTGGCCCGGCCGGGCAGCGTGCTGGCGACCCAGGAGGTGCACGACGCCGCGCCCGACGGATACGAGTGGTCCGACGCCGGCGCCCGTCACCTGAAGGGGCTCACGCGCCGCGTGCCGCTCTACCGCGTGCGGCGCTCCGTCACATGAAGCGGAAGGTGTCGAGCACCTTCTGACACCCGGCCTCGCCTCCTGCGGCCTCGCGGAAGCAGGTGACGACATAGGCGGTGTCGTCGCGCAGCACGGCGGCCTGCGACTGGAAGATGCGGCCGGGCGTGCGCTCGTAGTCGACCATGATCCCCCGCCTTCCCGCGATCTCGATCCGGCGCTCGTTGACCGCGTGCACGCCGGGGCCGGCCGTGCGCACCCACTCCTCCAGCGATGCACGGTCCCGGGGGATGAACGCCACCACCAGCACGCCTTCCTGCGGCGGCGCGCCGGCAGGCCGGCCGAACGCCAGCACGTATCCGTACTCACGCCGGGCCGTCACCTGCTCCACCAGGCGGTTCCGGTCCCAGCTGCCGGGATAGCTGAATGTGTAGGGCACGGCGGCGCGGACCTGCTTGTCGGGCGGATGCGTGTGCGCGTAGCTGCCGAGCCCGATCGCCGCGAGCGGGACCAAGACCAGGGTGACGAGGGCGATGGAGGCGCCGTCCGCGCCGCGCGCCAGCTCCTCGCGGGTCACCAGCGCCCGCACGAAGGAGACCGCGCCCAGGCCCGCGACGGCCGCCGCCAGGGCCAGCGTTGCGACCCGCTTCACCCCGGGGGCGTCCGGGACGGGGCCGCCGAGGTCGTATGCGGTCCAGAAGAGCATCATTCCTCCGGCCAGCGCGCCCAGCGCGCCGATCACCAGCGCGCGCAGCGCGGCGGCCGCGCGCACCTCGCGGGAGACGACGGGAGCGACCGCAGGCGGAGGACCGGCGGTGGCGGTGCCGGTCGGAGGGCCGGCGGAGCGGGGCGGCGGGACGCCGCCGGGTAGCGATGGGGGCGCCTTGGTCAACGGGGCTCTGAGCGCCTTGCTCGGCAGGCGCGGGCCGATCCCTTAGCCCCGGCACCGGTCTTTGGCCTGCTCCCCGGGAACTCTGGACCGCCTCCATACAATTGGACGGTTGGCCGCCGACGACCGCATCCGCATCTCGGGTGCGCGCGAGCACAACCTCAAGGACATCTCCCTCGAGCTGCCGCGCGACGCCCTGATCGTCATCACCGGGCTTTCCGGCTCCGGTAAGTCGAGCCTTGCCTTCGACACGATCTACGCCGAGGGCCAGCGCCGCTACGTCGAGTCGCTGTCGGCCTATGCCCGCCAGTTCCTGGGCCAGATGGACAAGCCCGACGTGGACTCGATCGAGGGGCTGTCGCCGGCCATCTCGATCGACCAGAAGACGACCTCGCGCAACCCACGGTCGACGGTCGGGACGGTCACCGAGATCTACGACTACCTGCGGCTGCTGTGGGCCCGGATCGGCCATCCGCACTGCCACGTGTGCGGCGCTCCGATCGCGGGGCAGTCGGTGGAGCAGATCGTCGATCACGTGATGACGCTCGACGAAGGCACCCGCTTCATGCTGCTCGCGCCGGTGATACGCGGCCGCAAGGGCGAGTACAAGGACCTGCTCGAGGAGCTGCGCTCCGAGGGCTACACGCGCGCGAAGATCGACGGCGAGCTGCGGCGCCTCGAGGACGAGATCGACCTCGACAAGAAGTACAAGCACGACATCGCGGTGGTCGTCGACCGGCTGCAGATGAAGCCCGACGTGCGCAAGCGGCTGGCGGACTCCGTCGAGACGGCGGTCGCCCTCGCCGAGGGCATAGTCGAGGTGGAAGAAGTGCCGTCCGCCGGCGAACCGGCGGACGGGTCTGCAAAGGGTTCGAAGAAGCCGTACGCCACAGGCGCCAAGGGAGTGCGCGAGTCGGCCGGCACGCTCGTCTTCTCCGAGAAGTTCTCGTGCCTCGAGTGCGGCACGTCGATGCCGGAGCTGGAGCCGCGCATCTTCTCCTTCAACTCGCCGCACGGCGCGTGCCCGCGCTGCACCGGGCTCGGCTCCAAGATGGAGATCGACCCGGAGCTGGTCGTCGATCCCTCGCTGACGATCAACGAGGGCGCGATCCTGCCCTGGAGCTCCGGCGCCGACTACTACGAGCAGCTCGCGCAGGCGATCGGCGAGAAGTACGCGATCGACCTCGACGTGCCGTGGGAGGACCTCGCCGAGGAGGACCAGGAGCTGTTCCTGTACGGCGAGGAGGGCGAGCGGGTGTACGTCTCCTACCGCAACCGCATGGGCCGCAAGCGCTCCTACATGGCCCCGCTCGAGGGCGTCGTCACGAGCCTCGAGCGCCGCTACCTGGAGACGGACTCCGAGTACTCGCGCGAGCGCATCGAGGAGTACATGTCGGTGCGGCCGTGCCCGGAATGCGACGGCGCCCGCCTGCGCCCGGAGACGCTGGCGGTCAAGGTCGGCGGCCTCGGCATCCACGAGTTCACGCGGAAGTCCGCGCGCGAGGCGATCGGGTGGCTTGCCGACCTGAAGCTGGGCGGCGCCGAGGAGCAGATCGCCGCGCGCATCATGAAGGAGATCGTGGAGCGCCTCCAGTTCCTCGAGGCCGTCGGCGTCGGGTACCTGACGCTCGAGCGCGCGGCCGCCACGCTGTCGGGCGGTGAGGCGCAGCGCATCCGGCTCGCGACGCAGATCGGGTCGAGCCTCGTGGGTGTGCTGTACATCCTCGACGAGCCCTCGATCGGGCTGCACCAGCGCGACAACCACAAGCTGCTCGACATGCTCAAGCGCCTGCGCGATCTCGGCAACACGGTGATCGTCGTGGAGCACGACGAGGGCACGATGCGGGCCGCCGACCACATCGTCGACCTCGGCCCGGGAGCGGGCGAGCACGGCGGGCGGATCGTGGCCGAGGGCACTCCGGCGAAGGTGAAGCGCGTGTCCCAGTCGCTGACCGGGCAGTACCTGGCCGGCAAGCGGCAGATCGCCGTGCCCGGCGACCGGCGGCCGCCACGGGGGTCGATCCAGATCCTGGGGGCGGCGCAGCACAACCTGAAGGCGATCGACGTCGAGGTCCCGCTGGGCGTGTTCGCCTGCGTGACCGGGGTGTCGGGTTCCGGCAAGTCCACGCTCGTCAACGAGATCCTCTACCGCGCGGTCGCCAACCGGCTGCACCGCGCGAAGCTGCGCCCGGGCAGGCACCGGAAGGTGAAGGGCACGGACAAGATCGACAAGATCATCAACATCGACCAGTCGCCGATCGGGCGCACGCCGCGCTCGAACCCGGCCACGTACACCGGCGTGTTCGACCACATCCGCGAGCTCTACTCGCGCACACAGGAGGCGCGCGCCCGCGGATACAAGCGCGGCCGCTTCTCGTTCAACGTGAAGGGCGGGCGCTGCGAGGTGTGCGCCGGGGACGGCCAGATCAAGATCGAGATGCACTTCCTCCCAGACGTGTATGTCCCGTGCGAGCAGTGCCACGGCAAGCGCTACAACCGCGAGACACTCGACATCAGGTTCAAGAGCAAGACGATCGCCGACGTGCTCGAGATGTCGGTCGAGGAGGCGCTCGAGTTCTTCAAGAACATCCCGAAGATCAAGCGCCGCCTGCAGACGCTGCACGACGTGGGGCTCGACTACATCCGGCTGGGCCAGCCGGCGACCCAGCTGTCCGGCGGTGAGGCGCAGCGCATCAAGCTCGCGTCGGAGCTGTCGAAGGTGGCGACCGGATCGACCCTGTACATCCTGGACGAGCCGACGACGGGCCTCCACTTCGCCGACGTCCAGCGGCTGCTCGAGGTGCTCGGCCGGCTGGTGGACGCCGGCAACACGGTGGTCGTGATCGAGCACAACCTCGACGTGATCAAGACCGCGGACTGGATCATCGACCTCGGGCCCGAGGGCGGGGAGGGGGGCGGCAGGCTGGTGGCAGCCGGCACGCCCGAGGAGGTCGCCGGCGTGAGCGACTCCTACACCGGGCAGTACCTGCGGGACATCGTGGGCCTGCCGCCGGCCCCCGCGGCCCGCAAGCGCGCGGCGTAGCGGCTTCACTTCCTGGCCGTGAGGCGACTCGCCGAGCTCGCGCTGATCGGCATCGCGGCCGTCTGGGGCCTCACGTTCGTGATGGTCCAGGACGCGATCGAGGAGCTGCCGTCGCTGGCGTTCCTCGCTTACCGGTTCGTCCCCGCAGGCCTGCTCGTGGCGGTCTTCGCGCGGCGTGCGCTGGTGGCGCTCGGCCCGGACGGGTGGCGGGCCGGCATCGTGATGGGCGTCTTCCTGACGGCGGGCTATGTCTTCCAGACGATCGGGCTGGAGCACACGAGCGCCTCGAACGCCGGCTTCATCACCGGCCTGTTCGTCGTGCTGACGCCGCTCTTCGGGCTGGTCCTGTTCCGCATCCCGGTGGGGCCGGTGGCCTGGGCTGCGGCGGGTGTGTCCGCCCTCGGCCTCTTCCTGCTGTCCGGCGCCGGCAGCGGCACGGCGCTGCGCGGCGACCTGCTGGTGTTCGGTTGCGCGTGCTCGTTCGCGATCCACATCCTGGTCACCGAGCGGGCCGTGCGGCGCTACGACGTGGGCGCACTGGTGGCGGTCCAGCTCACCTTCTGCGGGGTGGTGTGCCTCGTCGCGGCCGCGCTCGCCGGCGACATCGAGACACCGCGGGGCGCAACCGTGTGGAGCGCGCTGCTGGTCACGTCGCTGGTCGCAAGCGCGCTCGGATTCCTCGTGCAGAGCTACGCCCAGCGCATGATCTCGTCCGCCCGCACGGCGCTGATCCTGGCTGCCGAGCCCGCGTTTGCCGGGCTGTTCGGCTACCTGCTGCAGGATGACCGGCTGTCCGCGGCGGGCTGGCTGGGCGCCGCGCTGATCCTGGCGGCGATCGTGGCGGTTGATGCAATCCCGCGGCTGCGGCCGCCCCGGCCGCTACCGGAAGGATGACGACTTCCGGTTCGCCTCCCCGCCATGCGGGTACCCCGACCGCCATGGGGCAGTCTGTGGTGGGCAGGAATGCCCGTGACGCAGCCCGTGCTGTCGAGTTGCCGGATCGCTACGAGGTGACCGGCCTGATCGGCGTGGGCGGAATGGCGGCGATCTGGGCCGCCGAAGACGGCCTGCTGCGACGCGCCGTCGCGATCAAGGTGCTGGCCGAGCAGTTCGCCGAGCAGCCGCAGTTCGTGGAGCGCTTCCAGCGCGAGGCGCGCACAGCCGCGGCGCTGTCCGGCCACCCGCACGTCGTGACCATCTATGACGTTGGTGAGCACGCCGGGCGGCCCTTCATCGTGATGGAACATCTCGCGGGCGGCACGTTCGCCGACCGCATGAGCACCGGCCGGCCGGAGCGGGCCGACGTGCTGCGCTGGCTGGGCGAGGCTGGGGCGGCGCTCGACCACGCTCACTCGAAGGGGGTCGTGCACCGGGACGTGAAGCCGCGCAACCTCCTGTTCGACGGGATGGGCAGGCTGGTCGTGGCCGACTTCGGCATCGCCCGCGCCGCCTTCGAGGAACAGCTCACCGCGACCGGTGAGCTGCTGGGCACGGCCGCCTACATCTCACCGGAGCAGACGGCCGGTGAGCCTGCCACTCCCGCGAGCGACCGTTACGCCTTCGCGGTGGTCGCCTACGAGGCGCTCAGCGGCGGGCTGCCGTTCGGCAAGGGAACACTGATGGAGATCGCGGCGCGCCGCGCGCACGCGGAACCGCCGCGGGCGAGCGAGCGCTCGCCGGACCTGCCGCCGGCGGTCGACGACGTGCTGACCCGCGGACTCGCGGCCGATCCCGCCGCGCGATGGCCGACCGCCTGCGAGTTCGTCGGCGCGCTCGAGGACGCCTTGCGCGGGGCGCCCTCTGTGCGCGTGGCACCCCCGGCGCCCGCAGTGCCATCCGACACGCTCGGGCTGCCCGGGGCGACGATGGAGCGCGTGCGGCGCAGGCCCCCCGTGGCTGCGATCCTGCTCGGCCTCGCCGCCGCGCTGGCGGGTCTGATCGTGGGCCTGACCCTGCTGAACGGTGACGGCGGCGGGAGCGGCGAGAAGGCGTCCCGGGCCGATCGGGGTGAGAGCGCGCAGCGGGCCAGGGAGCCGGAGCAGCAGGCCGCGCCGGAACGGACCACGCCGGCGCCGGAGCGGACCGCACCGCCGCCTGACACTGGTGGCGATTCGGGCCCGGCCCTCAACGACCAGGGCTTTCAGCTCATGAGCGCCGGCCGCTACGACGAGGCGATCCCGGTGCTGCAGCGTGCGGTGGCGGCTTTCCCGGAAGGGAGCACGGACCTCACGCTGGCGTATGCGCTCTACAACCTCGGCCGCTCGCTGCGGCTTGCCGGCCGCCCCGCCGAGGCGATTCCGGTGCTGGAGCGGCGCCTCGGCTTCAAGAACCAGCGCGGCGTGGTGAAGAAAGAGCTGGCCGCCGCGCGCAGCGCGGCCGGCGGCGGCGAAGGCGACGGCGGCGGCGAAGGCGACTAGCCGCCGCGAACTTTGCTGATCCGGGACCGCATGACGGTCCCTACTGCACGGAGTTCGCGGGACGCGGCGGCTAGTGCTCCAGCACCAGCCCGAGGAAGCGCTTCGTGCGCTCCTGGCGCGGGTTGTCGATCAGGCTCGCGTCGCCACGCTCGATGATCACGCCCTCATCCATGAAGAACACCGTGTCGGCAACCTCGCGCGCGAACCCCATCTCGTGCGTGACCACCACCATGGTCATGCCCTCGTTGGCCAGCTCGCGCAACACGTCGAGCACCTCCTTCACGAGCTCCGGGTCCAGCGCGCTGGTGACCTCGTCGAACAGCATCACGTGCGGGTCCATCGCCAGTGCGCGCGCGATCGCGACCCGCTGTTGCTGGCCGCCGGACATTCGATCGGGGTACTCGAACAGCTTGTCGTGCAGTCCCACGCGCTCCAGCAGGGCACGGCTGCGGGCGTCTGCCTCGTCCTTTGGCCGGTCGAGCACCTTGCGCTGGGCAATCGACACATTGCGCCCCGCGGTCATGTGCGGGAACAGGTTGAACTGCTGGAACACCATCCCGACGCGGCGTCGCACGAAGTCGATGTCGCTGCGCGCGGCACCAGTGATCTCCTTGCCCTCCAGGAAGATCCGGCCCGCCTCGGGCGGCTCGAGCATGTTGATGCACCGCAGCAACGTGCTCTTGCCCGATCCGCTGGGGCCGATCACGCAGACGACGCTGCCGCGATCGACGCTCATGTCGATGCCGCGGAGGACGTGCAGGTCACCGAAGCTCTTGTGCACCCCCTCGAGGCGCAGCACCACGTCCTCGCCGGAGGCGGCGGACGTCTGCGTGGGCTGGGAGCGCGCTTCCATCGCTCTATTGTGGCGCGACCCTGCGCATCGCGACCTGCTGACGCGCGATCAGCCGGTCCACGATCCGGGCGAGGGGGATCGTCACGATGATGAACATGATCGCGCCCAGGGTGAGGGCCGAGCTGTTGAAGTTCTCGGCCTGGACCTCGCGGCCCGCCTTCACGACCTCGACCAGCGCGATCACTCCCACCAGGGAGGTGTCCTTCATCAGGGCGATGAAGTCGTTCAGCATCGGCGGGATCACCTTGCGGATCGCCTGCGGCACGATCACGTGGCGCATCGCCTTGGGGTAGCTCATGCCGAGCGAGCGCGCGGCCTCCATCTGGCCGTAGGGCACCGCGTCGAGGCCGGCGCGGTACACCTCCGCGTAGTAGGCGCCGTACGTGAGCGAGATCGCGAGCACGCCGTACCAGAAGATCTCCGGCTTGCCGAAGTAGTCGGGGATCCTGATCGACTCCGGCAGGAAGTCGAGCACGGGCAGGCTGCCGTCGATCAGCAGGATGACCAGGAGGAGCGGCACGCCGCGCAGCACGTCGATGTAGGTGATCGCAAGCCCGCGCAGCGGCAGCATCGCCCGTCCGGGGGCTGCGCGGATCAACGCCAGCACCAAGCCCCACACCATCGCCAGCACCCCGGACACGAGGGCGAGCTGCACCGTCATCCAGAACCCCTCCAGGACGTAGTCGAAGTTGTCCCGCATGATGTCGAGGTCGAAGTACTGCTCGAAGAAGATGTCCATTCGCATGGCCTCCTGTGGATGGGCGCCCGGGAGCGGGGTGGTGTGCCCGCTGTTCTACCCGGAACGACGGAAGGGCGCCCCGTGGGGCGCCCTTCCTTCAGGTGGTTCCGTGGATGGCGGGGCTAGTAGCTGCCGCCGCCCCCGCCGCCGCTGTCGCTCGCGTTCTCGGAGCCGGTGTTGAAGATGCTGTCGGGCGGGTCCTCCTCGAACCACTTCTTGTAGATCCTGGTGTAGGTCCCGTCCTCCTTCATGTCCTGCAGCGCCTTGTCGATCTCCTCCTTGAGCTTCGCGTCGTCCTTGTTGATGCCGAGGCCGTACTCCTCGCCGGTCGCGATGCGCTGCACGACCTGGAGGTCCTCCTTGCTGCGCTCCGCGTACTTCGAGACGGGGAAGTCGTTGATCACGGCGTCGACCTGGCCGTTCTGCAGGGCATTGAAGGCGTCGTCGATCAGGTCATAGGTGCGCACCGTCTCCGCGTCGACCTTCTTGGCCTCGTCGGCGCCGGTCGTGCCCAGCTGTGCTCCGACGCGCTTTCCCGCGAGATCCCCGGTGGTCTTGATGTCGCTGCCGCGCTTCACCATCAACGACTGGTCGGCGGGGAAGTAGGGCTCCGAGAAGTTGACCGTGCGCTGGCGCTCCGGGGTGATGGTGGCGGCCGATGCCACGATGTCGAAGCGACCCTGTGCGAGGTTGCGGAAAATGGGGTCGAACGGCGTCTTCACGAACTCCGCGTCCACCTCGAGGCGCTTCGCGATCTCGTTCACGATGTCGACGTCGAAGCCCTCGTAGTCAGGGGCGCGGCCGAACTCGAATGGGGCGTACGGGATATCCGAGCCCACCCGGAGCTTGCCTTCGGCGATGGTGCCGAGATCGGATGGCGATGTGCCGCCGCTGTCGTCGTCTCCGCACCCGGCGGCCACGAGGACGGCCGCGAGCAGTGCGAGGAGGCCGACGAGCGGCCATGACCGAAGTCTTCTGTTCACCGAAATCTCCTTTGACGAAAAGTCATCAACAGGGATATACCGCAACCCCGGCCGACGTGACGCAGCGCTTCCCTAGACTCGGGCCCATGCGGCAAGAGGGCCTGCAGTCTGCCACTCCATACCTCGATGCGCTGCGCGCTTACGCCGCGCGCGAGCCCGGGAGGCTGCACGTCCCCGGCCACAAGGGAGGCGCGGTTGCGGACCGGGCACTCGTGGAAGCGTTCGGCGAGCGTGCGCTGAGCCTCGACATACCGGCGCTCACCGAGGGTGTCGACGCCGGCCCCGAGCCGACGCCCTTCCAGCAGGCCCAGGAGCTGGCGGCGCAGGCGTGGGGCGCGGCGCGCAGCTGGTTCCTGATCAACGGCGCCTCGCAGGGCAACCACGCCGCCTGCGTCGCACTGGCTCAGTCCGGGACCGACGTCGTGGTGCAGCGCAACGTGCACTCCAGCACCATCGACGGCCTGATCGTCTCCGGTCTGCGCCCGGCGTTCGTGGCCCCGGAGCTCGACCCCGACCTGGGCATTGCCCATTGCCTCGCGCCCGCGGCGCTGGACGCGGCGCTGACCGCAAATCCGGCTGCCTGCGGGGCACTGGTCGTCTCACCCACCTACTTCGGCGCGGTCGCCGACGTACGCGCCCTCGCGGACGTGGCGCACTCGCACGACGTCCCGCTGATCGTGGACGAGGCCTGGGGAGCGCACCTCGCGTTCAGCGACGCGCTGCCGCAGCACGCGCTTGCGTGCGGCGCCGACCTCGTCGTCTCGAGCACGCACAAGATCATCGGGAGCTTCACCCAGTCGGCGATGCTGCATCTCGGCACCGGGGGCATGCTCGACGAGCTGGTGGTCGACCGGGCCATCAGCCTGCTCGAGTCGACGAGCCCCAACTCGCTGCTGCTGGGCTCGCTCGACGCCGCGCGCAGCCATGCCGCGACGCGTGGGGGCGACCTGCTGGCGGGGACCGTGCGCAGCCTGGCGGCGGCGCGCCAGGCGATCCGGGAGATACCGGGGATGGACGTGCTCGACGAGCGGCTGACGAAGCAGCCGAGCGTGCACGCCTACGACCCGCTGCGCCTCGTCATGGACGTGCGCGGCTCGGGCGCCACCGGATACCACGTGGCGCGTCTGCTGCACCAGCGCGACATCTTTCCCGAGCTGGCCGGCGAGAACGTGGTCGTCGCCGTGTTCGGCATGGGCGAGACCGCGGGTGACAACGCGGCGCGGCTGGTCAAGGCGCTCGAGCAGGCCGCCACCGAGCTGCCCGGGACCGACGGCACCGGAGACCGCGCGTTTGCGCCCCCGCCGCCCTGGGGCCCGCTCGAGATGACCCCCCGCGAGGCGTTCCTCGGCGCGCAGGAGGCGGTGCCCGTGGACCAGGCCGTCGGGCGCATCGCCGCCGAGTCGCTGGCCGCCTATCCGCCCGGCATCCCCAACGTGCTGCCCGGGGAGCGCCTGACGGCCCAGACCTGGGAGTACGTGCAGACGCTCCTCTCCCACGGCGGCACCCTGCGCGGCGCCAGCGACCGCACACTGCGGACGACGCGAGTCGCGGTGGAGGCGCGATGAGCAAGGATCTGGAGACCCTCGAGGCGGTGATGGACGAGTGGAGCCGGGGCAGGTTCTGGCACGCGGATGCGTATGCCGACGACGTCGTCTTCGTGGTGTCCGGCCCGGATGCCGCCGAGTACCACGGAATCGACCAGCTGACCACAGCCTGGCGCGACTTCCTCTCCGCGTGGAACGACTTCCACATCGAGACCGAGCGGGTGGTGCGCGGCCGCGAGGGGGTCTACGCCCTGCTGATCAGGCTCCTGGCGCGGGGCAAGGGCAGCGGGATCGACACCGACGCGGAGGTGGCGAACGTCGTGCAGATGCGAGATGGGCGCATTGCCCGCCTCGAGATGTTCTGGGACCGTGCGGCTGCGTTGCGCGCCGCGGGCGCCAAGGACGCCGCGGAGCAGGGCCGATGAGCCCCAGGTACGGGCCGCCGGACGCCTCCGAGGCGCCCCGCTACACGGGCGTGCGCACCTTTGCGCGCTGTCCCCAAGTCATGGAGCTGGAGGAGGTGGACGTCGCCGCCGTGGGCGTCCCGTTCGACACCGCCACCAGCCGCCGGCCCGGAGCCCGGTTCGGGCCGGAGGCAATCCGCTCCGCCTCGATCGGGTTGCGCCCCTACCACCCGCCGCTCGACGTCGACGTGTTCGCGCGGCTGTCCGTGGTGGACCGCGGTGACGTGGCGGTCACTCCCGGCAACGCCGAGCGGACGACCGCTCAGATCGCCGCCGCCCTCGAGCCGGTGGTGCGCGCCGGCGTCGTGCCGCTGACGCTCGGGGGCGACCACTCGATCGTGCTCGGGGAGCTCCGCGCGCAGGCAGCCGTGCACGGCCCGTTGGCGCTGGTGCTGCTGGACGCGCACGCCGACACGTGGGACGACTACTACGGCGAGCGCTACTTCCACGGCACGCCGTTTCGCCGCGCGGTCGAGGAGGGATTGCTGCGCCCCGAACGCTCCCTGCTCGCGGGGATGCGCGGCCCGCTGTACTCGGCGTCGGACCTCTCCGACGCGCGCGGGCTCGGATTCGAGCTGGTGCAGGATGGGGAGCTCCACGCCATGGACACCGCCGAGTACGCGCGGCGCGTCCGGGAGCGGGTCGGCGACGCACCGGCGTTCTTCAGCTTCGACATCGACGTGATCGACCCGGCGTTCGCGCCCGGCACCGGCACGCCTGAGGTCGCGGGCCTCGACCCGCGCGAGGCGCTCGCGTTCGTGCGCGCGCTGGCCGGGATGGGCTTTACCGGCTTCGACGTGGTCGAGGTCTCGCCGCCGTACGACGGCCCGGGCGAGACGACCGCTCTGGTGGCCGCCGCGGTGGCCTACGAGTTCCTCGCGCTGACGGCTGTGTCCCGCCGCGCGTGAGCTTCCCGCTGCACAAGCAGGTCCGGCTCTACCGGCAGAAGCGGCGCGAGTACGAGCGCAACGAGCGCCGCTTGCGCAGGCTGCGGATGCAGTGGCACTTCCTGCGCCGCGACTCCTACCTGCGGTTCCCGGTGAACGGCAACCTGCTGGAGGCCCTCGACGAGGGCCGCGCCGACATCGGCCCCTGGGTGCTGATCGAGCGCGGCTGCTGGTTCTCGCTCTATCCCGAGACGGCGACCATGCGCATCGGGCACGGCACGATCGTGAACCTCGGCTGCATGATCGCCGCCACGGACCGCATCGACGTCGGCGAGCACTGCATGTTCGCCAACTACTGCTTCCTGACCGACGCCGACCACCGCTTCGACGACCCGGAGATGCCGATCACGTGGCAGGGCATGGTGCCCAAGGGACCGGTGAAGATCGGCGACAACTGCTGGTTCGGGACGAACTGCGTCGTCACGGGCGGAGTCACGATCGGGGACCGCACGGTGGTCGGCGCCAACTCGGTCGTGACGCGGGACCTGCCCGCGGGCGTGATCGCCGCGGGCGCGCCGGCGAAGGTGATCAAGGAAATCGAGTTCCGCCGCTAGCTGAGGACCTGGACCATCACCGTGCGCTCGCGCGGGTGGTCGTCGAAGTCGCACAGCACGAACTGCTGCCAGGTGCCGGTCATCACGCGGCCGTTCTTGACCGGGACCGTCTCGGACGGGCCCACGATCGCGGCCTGGAGGTGAGCGTGCGCGTTCGTGTCGCCCTGCACCTCGTTGTGGTGGTAGGTCGCGTCGGGCGGGACGAGCTGGTCCATCAGCTCCTTCAGGTCGCGCACTCCGCCGGACTCGTACTCGATCAGCGTCACCGCCGCGGTCGAATGGGAGACGAACACGTTCACGAGCCCGTCGCTGATCCCGGAGGTCTCCACGACCTCCTCGATCCCGCGGGTGATGTCGATGATGTCCCCGTCGCCCTCCGTGGAGACGCGGATCTGAGCACTGTGGACCGGCACGGCGGCGAAGGCTAGCGGAGCCCTCGCCAGTGCTAGGGTGAGTGCATAGTCAGTCCCGACGCGGGGGAGTGAGCGTGACTGTTCGGAGGTTCGCAGTAGCTGCCGTTGTCGGCTCCCTCGTGTTTGTCGTCGCGCCGGCGCAGGCGACATTCCCCGGCCCGAACGGCCAGATCGCCTTCAACTCGCCGCGCGCCGGCGATGCCGACATCTGGCTGATGGACCCGGATGGAAGCGACCAGTTCAGCATCACGCCTCCGGGCACGCACGAGACGGATCCGGCCTGGGCGCCGCAGGGCCAGGACATCGCGTTCGTCCGCGGGGAGCACCTGTTCGTGACCGACGCGCAGCGCGGTGGCGAACGTCAGATCACCCACGGGGAGTTTTCTGCCTTCGCCCCGGCCTGGTCGGCAGACGCGAGCGAGCTGGCCTTCTGGGACTCGTTTGATTTCGCCGTGTCAGTCATCGACTCGGACGGCCAGGGTCCGGCACGCAACATCTCGGATGTCAGCCCCCCGCAATTCGACGGGGCGCCCGACTGGTCGCCTGCCGGCGACCAGATCGTGTTCTCGCGGCACGACAGCGGCGGCTCCCGCGACATCTGCTGGCACATCGGCAACATCACACTCGTGGACCCGGAGGGGAACGCGGAGACGACTCTCACCAGCGACACGGGATGGACCGACAGCAACCCGAGCTTCTCCCCGGACGGTGGGACGGTTGTGTTCGCCCGGAAACCGGATCCGTGCATGAGGCCGCCGGGCCCCGCGGATCTCTACACGGTGCCGACCGCCGGCGGCCCGGTCACGCAGCTCACCAACACCCCGGATGTCCACGAGGACAGCCCGGTGTGGTCGCCGGACGGCGAAAAGATCGCGTTCGCCGCGGGTCCGGAGCGCGAGAGCAAGGACATCTACGTGATGAACGCTGATGGTTCCGCGCGGGAGCAGCTCACCACGGACCCGGGCGATGACAGGAACCCGAACTGGCACAGTGGCCCGGCAGTAACACGGGTGTCGGGATACCCGCGCCCGAAGAGCGCGCGCCGGGTAAGCGTCCCGTTGGTGCCGGCATTCGCGCAATGCGCAGCCCCAAACCGCACGCACGGGCCGCCGCTTGCGTTCGACTCGTGCCACCCCCCGCGTCAGGCATCGAGCGAGGCCACTGTGGGAACTCCGGACGCGAACGGATTCCCGCCGCAGTCGACGGGCAGGGTCCAGATCACGGCGGTTCCCGGCGATCCTTCCACCACGTTGGACGAGGCGGACGTCCGGATCAAGGTGAGGCTCACCGACGTGCGGCGCGCGGACGAACCCGCCGCCGACTACTCGGCGTACGCCTACATGCAGTTGCGCATGCAGATGACCGATGGGAGCGGATGCTGCCGGTCCGATACGACGCTCCGCGATCCGGTTCCCCTCTACTACGAGGTGCCGTGTGTCGCGACGGCCGATCCCGCAATCGGAGCGACCTGCGCCGTCACGACGAGCGCGGAAGCACTCATCCCCGAGCTGCTCCAGGAGCGAAAGCGGACGGTGTGGGAGATGGCGGAACCGGTGCGCCTCTATGACGAGGCCGGAGGAGTCCTCGCCACCCAGGGCGTGTTCGTCCCGTAAGGCTGGCCTTGCGCTCAGCCCATGAAGTCGGCGGCGTCCCAGGGCTTGCCCGGGGCGATCACCTCCTGGAAGCGCTCCAGCTCCTCGGGGTCGATCGAGTAGGTGTGCTCGGCGGCCGGGAACCGGCGCTCGCGCACCTCCTCGGCGTATGCGCGGACGCCGTCCACCATTTCGCGCTTCACCTCGGCGAACCGCTTCACGAACCTCGGGGTGTGACCCTCGTACAGGCCCAGCAGGTCGTGGAAGACGAGCACCTGCCCGTCGGTGGACGCCCCGGCGCCGATGCCGATCACGGGAATCCGCATCCGGTCCATGATCACCTCGGTGACCGCTCCCGGAACGGCCTCGAACACGACCGCGAAGCAGCCGGCGTCCTGCAGCGCGAGCGCGTCGTCGGCGACCTGGACCGCCTGCTGCATGGTCCGGCCCTGGGTGCGGTACCCGCCGAGCGCGGATGCGCTCTGGGGTGTGAGGCCCACGTGGCCCATCACCGGGATGCCGGCGGACACGATCGCCCGGGCGCGGGCCACGGACTCGGCCTTGTCGGCCACCGCTCCCGACACGCCCGCCATCTCGAGCTTGACGGCGTCGCAGCCCGCCTCCTTCAGATAGCGGACCGCGGACCGCACGGCCTGCTCGTTGGAGCTCTGGTACGAGCCGAACGGCAGGTCGCCGATCACGAGCGGAGTGTGTGCCCCGCGCCGCACGGCGCTCGCGAGCATCACCATCTCGTCCATCGAGACGGGGACCGTCGAGTCATAGCCGAGCACCGTCATCGCGGCGGTGTCGCCGACCAGCACCAGGTCGACGCCGGCCTCCTCTGCGACCTGGGCGCTGGGAAAGTCGTATGCGGTCATCATCACGATCGGCTCGCCCGCCCGCTTCATCTCCGCGAGCTGTGGGATCGTGACCGGCCGGCGGCCGGAGGGAGGCGCGTCGGGGGTGCGCGGCTCGGTGCTCATCGCCCGACCTCCGCGAACGGGAGCGAGGACGGGTCGCCGTCGACGCGCACGATCGCGTTGCGCTCGTCCACGTGCACGACCTTCGGGACGTGCGCCGCGAGCTCTTCCTCGTCGTACACCGCGTAGGACACGACGATCACGCGGTCCCCGGGCTGCACGAGCCGCGCCGCCGCGCCGTTCAGGCACATGTCGCCGCTGCCGCGCTCGCCTTCGATCACGTAGGTCTCGAACCGCGCGCCGTTGTCGATGTCGAGCACGTGCACCATCTCGCCGGGCAGCAGGTCGGCGCTCTCCATCAAGTGGGCGTCGATCGTGACGCTGCCCGCATAGTGGAGCTCGCACCCCGTCACGGTCGCCCGGTGGATCTTGGACTTCAGCATGTGTCTCTGCATCGCCGTCCTTTGGTCTAGCCGGCGACCGCCGGCTCCGGATTGCGGACTGGAAGCTGGATCAGGGTGTTGTCGATCAGCCGCGCGGGGCCGACCTGCGCCGCGATCGCGAGCACGATCTGCTCGCCCGGCGTCCACGCGGGGCCCGACAGGTCCGAGGCAGCAAGGACCTCGAGATACTCGGGCTCGACTCCGGCGGCGTCCAGCTCGGCGCGGGCGGCGGCGGTGACGTCCTCGCGGGTTCCGCCCTCGGCTGCGACTCGCTCGGCGCTGCGCAGCGCGCGGCCCAGCGACAGCGCGCGCTCGCGGTCGGCCGGGGAGAGGTAATCGTTGCGAGAGCTGAGCGCGAGCCCGTCGCCGTCCCGCACGGTGGGGCAGACCTCGATCCTCACCTGCATGTCGAGGTCCCGGACAACCCTGCGGATCACGAGGGACTGCTGGTAGTCCTTCTGGCCGAAGTACGCGGCGTCCGGCTCGCACATGTGCAGCAGCTTCGTGACGACGGTCGCGACGCCGTCGAAGTGAGACGCGCCGCGGCTCCCGGGCGCCCCGCAGAGGACCTCCGTCAGGCCTGCCACGGAGACCGTGGTCGCAAAGCCGTCCGGATACACCTCGCGCACCGTGGGTGCGAACAGCAGGTCCGCACCGGCGTCGGCGGCCAGCGCGGCATCGCGCTCCTCGTCGCGCGGATAGCGCTCGTAGTCCTCGTCCGGACCGAACTGAGCGGGGTTGACGAACAAGCTCACGATCACGAACCCGCAATCGGCGGCGGCGCGGCGCACGAGGCTGAGGTGGCCCTCGTGCAGCGAGCCCATCGTGGGGACGAGGCCGATCGAGCTGCCGGCCGCGCGCACGTCCGCGACCGCGCGGCGCAGTTCGGCCACCGTGTGCACGGTCCTCATGTGTCTGTTCCTTTTCGCCGTTCCAGTTCCCTCACCGGAGATACCAGACGGATACCTGATGAACGCCCCCGCCGTGATTTCCGCCGGTCCATCCCCGTAGGTGACGGCCGTCGAAGGGCATGGGCTGTTAGAAATAATATCGCTGATCCCGCAACCACCGGAAAGCGCGGTGGCGGCGGTAGATTTCTATCCGTAACCACCCCTAGCATCGCTGACGCCGTGCCCATCTACGAGTTCTCCTGTCGAGACTGCGACCATCGGTTCGAAGAGCTCGTGCGGGCGGCAGATCCATCTGCCGCCTGCCCCGAGTGCGGATCGCGGCGTGCCGACAGGCTGATGTCGGCGTTCAGCGTGCGCTCTGTGTCCGGCGGCAGCGACCTCGCCCGTGCGATGTCGCAGGCGCCGGCCGGGCCGAGCGGAGGATGCTGCGGTGGTTCCTGTGGCTGCCACTGAAAAGGAATCCCGTCGCAGCGACCTCGTCGCGTTCTACCACGAGCTCTCCGACTGCACGAAGTGCCCGCTGGCCGAGGGCCGCACGAACGTCGTGTTCGGCACCGGTGACCCCGACGCCGACCTGATGTTCGTCGGCGAGGCGCCGGGCTTCAACGAGGACCAGCAGGGCAAGCCGTTCGTGGGACGCGCCGGCAAGCTGCTCGACCAGCTGCTCGGGGAGATCGGCCTGGTGCGCAAGCAGGTGTTCATCGCCAATGTCCTGAAGTGCCGGCCGCCCGGCAACCGGGACCCGCAGCCACTCGAGATCGAGGCGTGCGAGGGACACCTGTTCCAGCAGATCGCGTTGATCCAGCCGCGCGTGATCTGCTCGCTGGGCAACTTCGCGACGAAGCTGCTGTCAGGCAGCCCGCAGGGCATCACCAGGGTCCGCGGCGTCCCGCAGCTGCGCGAGATCGGCGGCCGCAACGTCTTTCTCTACCCGATCTTCCACCCCGCCGCAGCGCTCTACACGCCGGCCATGCTCGAGCAGCTGCGCGCCGACATCGCCGCGCTGCCCGACCTGCTCGGGCAGCGGCTTCCGGGCGAGGAGCCCGAGCCGGTGCCCGAGCCGGAGCCGCAGCTGGCCGCCGTCGGCGCTGCCGGGGAGCTGCCGCCGGCCGATCAGCTGGGCCTCTTCTAGGGTCCGGCCCGTCACTACTCTGCCCGCGATGGAGCGGGCGGAGCTCGAGACCACGTCGCCGGGCGGCACCGAAGCGGTGGCGGCGGCGGTTGCGCACACGCTTGCACCGGGGGACGTGGTGCTGATCTCCGGCGACGTCGGCACCGGCAAGACGACCTTCGTGCGCGGCGCGTGCCGCGCGCTGGGAGTCACGGATCGCGTTACGAGCCCGTCCTTCACGATCGGCCAGGCCTATGCGGGCCCTGTTCCGGTGGCCCACGTGGACCTCTTCCGGCTGGAGAGCCTCCAGAACGAGGACCCGGCCCTGCTGGCCGACTACCTGACGCCCGAGCGGGTGGCGTTCGTCGAGTGGCCGGGGGCCGGGCTGCCGTGGATCGAGCGCGAGCGGGTCGTGCTGGAGCTCGAGCTGTCACATGAGGGCGGCGATCGCCGTCTCATCAGAGCGTCGGGAAGCGCAGCCGTGGTCGCGGCTCTGCGGTCGGCATGACGGTGGTCGGCTTCGACACCTCGATGCCGGTCACGACCGCGTGCGTGATCCCCGCCGACGGCGAGCCGGTGTGCACTCCGGCTCCCGATGCCGCGCGGCTGACGGCACCGCCCGACCACTCGGCGGAGCTGCTGCCGCTCCTGGCCGGGCTGCTCGACCAGGCCGGCTCGGGCTGGGACGACGTGCGGGCCATCGCCGTCGGCATCGGCCCGGGCACCTTCACCGGCCTGCGCATCGGCGTCGCGACCGCGCGCGGCCTCGCCCAGGGGCTGCGCGTGCCGCTGCACCCGGTCTCGTCGCTCGAGGCCCTGGCGGCCGGCCTCGCGGCCGAGGCCGCGCCCGGACGGCCGCTGCTGCCGCTGATCGACGCCAAGCGCAGGCAGGTCTTCGCCTCCCTGTACCGGGCGGCGGCGCCACTCGAGCTGGACTGGGGGCCGGTGGCGCTCGACCGCGAAGACCTCCTGGCCCGGGTACGTGAGGTGACGCCTTCGCCGCTGGCGGCGGGAGACTGGGCGCTAGAATCGCGCTCAAGCCTGGAGGCTGCCGGGATCGCGGTCGCTGCTCCGGAGTCGGGCCTGCACGCGGTCAGCGCCGTGCAGATCTGCCGGCTCGGAATGGCGGTCGAACCGGTTGCTCCGGAGTCAGTCAACCCGGTCTACGTGAGGGTGCCGGATGCAGAGGTCACCAGAAGCGCTCGAATCGACGATCCCGCTGGGAGCGGGGGCAGCTGAGCGCACCGGCCTGACGATCCGCCGGCTGGGCTACGGGGACCTGCCCGACGTGATCTCGATCGAGCGGCGCTCGTTCCCGGCGCCCTGGTCGCTGGCGATGTTCGTGCTGGAGCTCTCCAAGCCGTCGAGCATCTGCGCGGGCGCGTTCTACGACGGCGAGCTGATCGGGTATCTGATCTGCTCGCGGTACCACACGGTCTGGCACGTGATGAACATCGCGGTGCACGAGACTCATCGCCGCATCGGCGTCGCCACGTCGCTGATCGAGCACCTGCTCGAGGAAGCGGGCGACCACGACCGCTACACGCTGGAGGTTCGCGTGTCGAACGCCGAGGCGATCCGCATGTACGAGTCGTTCGGGTTCCGCACGGCCGGCATCAGGCGCCGCTACTACCACGACAACAACGAGGACGCGCTCATCATGTGGAGGACGGAAGCCTCCTGATTCTGGCCATCGAGACGTCGTGTGACGACACGTGCGCGGCGGTCGTCACCACCGGAGGCCGGATCCTCAGCAACGTCGTCTCCTCGCAGGACCGGTTTCACGAGCGCTACGGCGGGGTCGTGCCCGAGGTGGCCTCCCGGCACCACCTGGAGCTGGTCAACGCCGTCGTCGACGATGCGCTGCAAACGGCCGGGATCGAGTTGCGTGACGCGGGCCTCGTGGCCGCCACGAGCAGGCCGGGGCTGATCGGGGCCCTGCTGGTGGGCCTGTCGACCGCCAAGGCGCTTGCCGCCGCGGCCCGGCTGCCTTTCACGGCGGTGGACCACCTGCACGGGCACGTGGCCGCGAACTTCCTCGAGCCCGAGCCCCTCGAGCCGCCGTTCCTGTGCCTGATCGCGAGCGGGGGGCACACGTTGCTGGCGTCGGTCGAGGACCACGGCGGCTACACGCTGCTGGGCTCCACGCGCGACGACGCGGCGGGGGAGGCGCTCGACAAGGCGGCGCGGATGATGGGCCTGGGCTATCCCGGCGGGGCCGAGCTCGACCGCCTGGCGCGCGGCGGCGACCCGGCGGCCTTCGACTTCCCGGTCGGCATGCGGCGCGGCGACTCGCTCGACTTCTCGTTCAGCGGGCTCAAGACCGCGCTGGTCTACAAGGTGCGGGAGCTCGGTGAAGCAGCCACGCTGGCGCGGCGCGCCGACTTGGCCGCGTCGTTCGAGCGGGCGGTCGTCGACTCCCTTCTGCTGAAGGTGGAGCAGGCACTCGATTCCACCGGTGCGACCCGGCTGGCGATCGGCGGTGGCGTCGCGGCCAACTCGCTGCTGCGCCGGGAGGTGGCCGACCTGTGCGAGGAAAAAGGCTTGGAGCTGAAGATCCCGCCGCCCGCATTGTGCACGGACAACGCGGCGATGATCGCATCCGCGGCGCGCTTTCTCGAGCCTGTCCCGTATCCTGGGTTCCTCGCGTTCGACGCCTTCGCGCGCAGCGCGGCCTGACGCGCAGTTAATTAGGCTGCGCGGCCGTTGCAACCTGAGCCATGCCGACGCTGACCCTCTACACGAAGCCTGACTGCACCCTGTGCGACGAGGCCCACGCCGCGCTGGAGCGAGTGCGCGCACGCGCCCCGTTCCAGCTCGAGGTGATCGACATCCGCACCGACAGGCAACTCGCAGAACGCTACGGGGAGCGGATACCGGTCGTGCTCGTCGACGGTGAGGAAGCATGGGAGTACGTGGTCGACGAGGGTGAGCTGGAGAGCCGCCTGACCGCCGCCGGGGCCGCGACGTGACGCGCGAAGCCGGCGCGGACCTGGGGCTGCGGGACGATGTCCTGGGTGGCCCGGACTCGGCGGGCCTCGAGCCCAAGCCGTTCGGCGACCGGCTCTCGCTGGGAGTGGCGGCCCGTCTCTCGCGCTACCTCCAGGTGCTCACGCAGGCGCGCAAGATGGGCAAGGACACGATCTCCTCGCAGGAGCTCTCCGACTACACGCACATCAACTCGACCCAGATCAGGCGCGACCTGTCGGGCTTCGGGAAGTTCGGCAAGCGCGGAGTCGGTTACAACGTGGACTCGCTCGTCTCGCAGATCCGCAAGATCCTGCGCACGTCCGGGCAGCACAACATCGCGCTGTTCGGCGCCGGCAACCTGGGGCAGGCGATCGCCAGCTCCGACATCTTCGCCGACCACGGTTTCCGGGTCGTGTCCATCTTCGACGTCGATCCTCGCCGCATCGGGAAGAAGGTGGGGAGCCTCGAGGTGCGCTCCTACGACACCATGCGCGACGTCGTCGAGGACGAGGACATCGTCGTCGGGGTGCTGGCGGTGCCGGCGGCGGCCGCCCAGCGCACCGCGGACGACCTCGTCGAGGCCGGCGTCAAGATCATCTTCAACTACTCCGACGCCCTGCTCCAGGTCCCGCCGGACGTGACGGTGCACACGTCGAGCCCCGCCGTGGACCTGCTGTACGCGCTGTACTTCTACCTGACGTAATCCGGGGTAGGTAGGGCAGCCGGCCCGAACTCCGTTGATTCGCTCACACCTGTCGTGAGCGGGTTCACAGAGTTCGCCACGGGCGCCCCTTGCCTACCCGGAATCTCCGTTGGCTAGGGTTTCCGGGATGCCGTTCGACGCCGAGCGCTCGAGGGAGATCTTCGAGGCCTCAACCGACTTCACCGTCGGCCTGGAGGAGGAGTTCGCGCTCCTGGATCCGGAGACGCTCTCGATGGTCAACCGGTTCGAGGAGCTGAAGGAGCAGGCTGAGCGCGACGACCTCCTCGCCGACGCGGTCGCGGGCGAGCTGATCGCTTCCGAGATCGAGATCCGCTCCGGCAAGGGCAAGGACTTCGCAGACGCACTGGAACGGCAGCACGAGCACCGGCGGCGCCTCTTCGCGCTGACGTCGGCGCGCGGCGTGACGCTGGGGGCGGCCGGCACGCACCCGTGGAGTCCGTGGCAGGACCAGCGCATCATCGACACGCCGCACTACCGGCTGGTCGAAGGCGAGCTGCAGTACGTCGCGTGGCGCAACAACACCTTCAGCAACCACGTGCACGTCGGGGTTCGCGGACCGGACCGCGCGGTCGCGGTGTGCGACGCGATGCGCCCGGTGCTGCCCGTGCTGCTCGCCGCATCGGCGAACTCGCCGTTCGCGGAGGGAAGGCTGTCGGGACTGCATTCCGCGCGCACGGAGATCTTCACCCGCATGTTCCCGCGCTGCGGCATACCCGATCACTACGGCAGCTGGGACGCGTACTCGGCCTACGTCGACTTCCTGTACCGGACGAACTCGATCGTCGAGGCCACGCAGATCTGGTGGAGCGTCCGGCCCCATCTCAGCTACGGCACGGTCGAGGTCCGCATCATGGACGCGCAGTCCTGCGCGGGCGAGTCCACCGCTCTGTTGGCGCTGGCCACTGCGTGTGTCGCACAGGCGGCGTTGGACTACGACGCCGGGCGCGTCCCCGCCGCGGTGCCGCGCAGGATGATCGAGGAGAACCTGTGGCGCGCGACGCGCTACGGCCTGGACGGCAAGCTCATCGACCTGGAGGCCGGGGCGGAGCTTCCCGCCGTGGCCGCGGTGGAGCGGCTCGTGGACTGGACGGCCGATGCGCGCGACTCGCTCGGGCTCGACGCCCATCTGAGCGATCTGGACCGGATGCTCTCCGACGGGAACGGCGCGCAGCGACAGCGCCGGCGCGTGGACGCCGGCGAGAGCATGGAGGAGATCTACGCCGCGCTCGTGGCCGAGACCCGGGCCACGTACGCGGAGTCCGGCACGGCTGTAGCCGTGCCCTGCGGGGAGGGAACAGCGTGACGCACGACCACGAACACGACCACGAACATGACCACGAGCACGCGGGACATGAACACGAGCACATGACCGAGGAGGAGATGCGGGCCCGGCTCGAGGAGGAGCTGCGCCGCATCACCGTCCCGGACGTGCTGCTGCAGACGATCGTCAGCCTCGTGAACCTCGGCGGCCAGCGCCTGGGCCTGACTCCCGACACCGAGGACATGCGCGACGTCGAGCAGGCGCGGCTCGCCATCGAGGGCGTGCGGGCGCTGCTCCCGATCCTGGAGCAGCTCGATGCCGAGCAGATGCGCCCGGTGCGGGACGCGCTGTCCCAGCTTCAGATGGCGTATGCGCAGATCGCCCGGGCCGAAGGAGCCCCCGCACCGGGTGAGACCGGCGCGGCGGCAGGCCCCGGAGGGGCCCAGGGGCAGGAATCCGCGCCCGGGGCGCCGCCGCAGCCACCCAGGCGCCCGGCCGGGCCCGGCGAGTCCGGCGGGCTGTGGGTGCCGCCGGGCACCAAGACCTGACCAGAGCCGTTCATCCGGCGGCGACCGATACACTCCGCCGGCTTTTAGGGCAGCCGGGGGTCAGCTCCTCCGGCAGCCCGCGCTGTCTCCCCGCGGCGGCTCCGATGCCGCGCGGCCGCATGATCCGACACCTGGAGGGCTTTAACCCGTGACCGAATTCTTGACCGACTGGGGCGTCGTGGTGGCGCTCGCTTGCGCCGGCGTCGCCGTCATCTACGGCGCCGTGACCACCCGCTGGCTGCTGGCCCAGTCGCCGGGCAACGAGCAGATGCAGTCGATCTCCAAGGCGGTGCAGGAAGGCGCGGCCGCGTACCTGAACCGCCAGTACACGATCATCGGCATGGTCGCCATCGTGATCGTGATCGCGCTGGCGATCGCGCTGGACGTGAAGACGGCGATCGGCTTCATCATCGGCGGCAGCTTCTCGGCGGCGGCGGGCTACATCGGGATGAACGTGTCGGTGCGCGCGAACTCGCGCGTCGCCGAGGCGGCGCGCAGCGGTGTGGGCCGGGCTTTCGACGTCGCCTTCAAGGGCGGCTCCGTCACGGGATTGCTGGTGGTGGGCCTCGCCCTGCTGGGCGTCGCGGGCTTCTACGGGATCCTGATCCTGGCCGACGAGAGCGACAAGGAGGCGATCGACGCGCTGATCGGCCTCGGGTTCGGCGGCAGCCTCATCTCGGTCTTCGCGCGACTCGGCGGCGGCATCTTCACCAAGGCCGCCGACGTGGGCGCCGACCTGGTCGGGAAGGTCGAGGCGGGCATCCCCGAGGACGACCCCCGCAACCCGGCCGTGATCGCCGACAACGTGGGCGACAACGTCGGCGACTGCGCAGGCATGGCGGCCGACCTCTTCGAGACTTACGCCGTCACCGCTGTCGCCGTGATGCTGCTGGGTGTCCTCACGTTCAACGAGCAGCGCGAGGTGGCGATCTACCCGCTGGTGCTCGGTGCCGTGTCGATCCTCGCATCGGTGGTCGGCGCCCTCGCCACTCGCACGACCAGCGCCGGGAGCGTGGAACGCGCGCTCTACCAGGGCGTGTTCGTGAGCGCTGTGATCGCAGCCGCGGCGTTCCTGCCGGTCACGGACTGGCTGATGGACAACCTCACCACGAAGAACGTGGACGTCGCGGCGCCGTCGACCACGGACCTGTGGCTCTGCACGCTGATCGGGCTCGCCATCACCGGCCTGATCTTCGTCATCACCGACTTCTACACGTCGACCAGGTTCCGCCCGGTCAAGACGATCAGCCAGGCATCCGTCACCGGCCACGCGACGAACATCATCCAGGGGCTCGCGCAGGGCCTGCAGTCCACGGCCGCGCCCGCGATCCTGATCGCGCTCGGCATCCTGGGCGCCAACGAGCTGGCCGGGATCTACGGGATCGGCGTCGCTGTGATGGCGCAGCTCTCGATGACCGGCCTGATCGTCGCGCTCGACGCGTTCGGGCCGATCACCGACAACGCCGGCGGCATCGCCGAGATGGCGGACCTGCCCGAGGACGTGCGCGCAGTCACCGACCCCCTCGACGCGGTGGGGAACACGACGAAGGCCGTCACGAAGGGATACGCGATCGGCTCGGCCGCCCTGGCCGCCCTCGTGCTGTTCGTGAGCTGGCGCGAGGAGCTGGTCGAGGAGGCCGGCGACAAGGTGGTGAAGTCGTTCGACCTTGCGACGCCCGAGGTGCTGATCGGGCTCCTCATCGGCGGCATGATGGTGTACCTCTTTGCCGCGTTCGCGATCGAAGCGGTGGGCCGCGCCGGCGGCCAGGTGGTCGAGGAGGTGCGGCGCCAGTTCCGCGAGAAGCCGGGCATCATGGAGGGCACCGACAAGCCCGACTATGCGACGTGCGTAGCGATCGTGACTGCGCGGGCGCAGCGGGAGATGATCATTCCCTCGCTGATCCCCATCGTGGTCCCGGTGATAGTCGGCATCCTGTCGTACCAGGCGCTGGGCGGCCTGCTGATCGGCGTGATCATCACCGGTCTGTTCGTGGCTGTCTCGATGACCTCGGGCGGCGGCGCGTGGGACAACGCCAAGAAGCTGATCGAGGACGGCGCGTTCGGCGGCAAGGGCTCCGAAGCGCACGCGGCCGCGGTCACGGGTGATACCGTCGGAGATCCGTACAAGGACACGGCGGGTCCCGCGATCAACCCGATGATCAAGGTCGCGAACATCGTCGCGCTCCTGATCGTGCCGTTCATCATCTAGGAGACCTCTCACGCGTCGACAGCGGGCCAGCGCAGCAGCAACAGCGGCGTTGCTCCTGGCCGCGCTGTGCGGCACGGCCGAGGCGCAGGCCAAAGCGGTGAAGGTCGCCTCTGTCCCGGTGGCCTTCCAGGTCAAGAACACCAACACTGCGATCGCGCCGTGCACGCCGGACGGCGCGACCTACACGGTGCGGGGCCACATCACAGGGCCGCGGTCGTTCAAGCGCCCGGGAGTCACGCTCTACCTGCACGGCCTGGGCCTGGGCGAGTGGCTGTGGAACTTCCAGCCGCTCAAGAAGCGCTACAGCTTCGTGCGCGGGATGGCGCGGGCCAACCACGTGTCGGTGAGCATCGACCGGCTCGGATACGGCGCCAGCGACAAGCCGACGTCGGGCAAGGCCACCTGCATCGGCTCACAGGCCGACATCGCGCATCAGATCGTGGCTCAGTTGAAGGCCGGCGCCTACACGGTGACGGGCGGCGCGCCGCGGAAGTTCAAGCGCGTCGCGATCGCGGGGCACTCCGCCGCCGGGCAGATCGCGATCACCGAGGCCTACTCCTACCGGGACCTGCGCGCGCTCGTCGTGGTCGGGTTCTCGTACTCGAACCTCCCGCGCGGCAACGACGAGTTCGGGTTCCAGCGGATCGCCTGCGACAAGGGCGGCGACCCCTTCCCGGGGCTCACCGACTACGCGCTCTTCGGCCGCACCGACGCGGGGTTCCGCAGCACGATGTTCCGCAGCGCTCCGAAGGCCGTGCAGGACGCCGCGATCCCGCTCCACTACGCGGACCCCTGCGGCGACAACTACTCGCTGATCGACACGATCCAGCGCCAGGCGGCCAACGTCGGGAAGGTGAAGTTCCCCGTCCTGGTGGCCTGCGGCCGCAACGACGTGCTGTACGCCGGCTTCGGGTGTGAGGCGCAGGCGGACCGGTTCTCGAAGGGCAAGGCGCTGCTCCTCGGCAACACCGGGCACGGAGTGCCGCTGGAGCGCTCGGCGAAGACGTTCCGCAAGCGCCTTTCCAGCTTCCTGCGGCGGTACGGTCTCTAGGTTCCACCCAGCTCCACCCGCATCTGACGCCCGCCCCCTTCTAGATGGCTCGCTTCCGACCCAAGGGACTGGGACTCGAGCGCGTGCTCGGGACCGGTGCCCTGTTCTCGACGGCCTACGGCAACGTTGGGTCGTCGATCTACTACGCGCTGGGGCTGGTGGCGGCATTCGCGCTCGGCATGACGCCGGTCGTCTACCTGATCGCCGGCGGCCTCTTCGTGATGACCGCGATGACCTATGCGGAGGCGGCCACGAACTTCCCGGAGGCGGGCGGGTCGTCGAGCTTCGCGCGGCGCGCGTTCAACGAGCTCGTGAGCTTCTTCGCCGCGTGGGGCCAGATGCTCAACTACATCATCACGGTCGCCATCTCGGCCTTCTTCGTGCCGCATTACCTGGCCGTGTTCTGGGAGCCGCTCGGCGAGAGCCCCGGCGACGTGATCGGCGGGATCGTGATCGTCGTGCTGCTGTCGGCGATCAACATCGTGGGCGTCACGGAGTCGGCACGGCTGAACTTCCTGCTGGCGGTGATCGACTTCGCGACGCAGCTGCTGCTCCTGCTGCTGGGCGTGTTCCTGGTCCTTAACTTCGGGACCCTGATCGACAACATCCATCTGTGGACGGCGCCCACCGTCGGCGACTTCGTCCTGTCGATCACGATCGCGATGATCTCCTACACGGGGATCGAGACCATCTCCAATCTCGCGGAGGAGGCCCGCGAGCCGCGCAAGCTGATCCCGCGGGCGATGGCGCTCGTCGTGCTCGCCGTGATGGTCATCTACGCGGGCCTGCCGGCCGTGGCGCTGTCCGCGTTGCCCGTCACGCAGACGGCCGACGGCTATACGACCGAGCTCGCCACCACGTACGCGGGGGATCCGATCCTGGGCATCGTCGAGAACATGAACCTGGGTTTCCTGCAGACGGCGGCGGAGTACTACGTCGGGGTCCTGGCCGCCACGATCCTGGTGATCGCGTCGAACGCCGGCATCTTCGGCGTGAGCCGGCTGACCTACTCCATGGGGCAGTATCAGCAGCTGCCCGACGGGCTGCGCCGGATCAGCCCGCGATTCCGCACGCCGGCCGTCGCGATCGGGGTGTTCGGCGCAATCGCGTGCATCGTGATGATCCCGGGGCAGGCCGACTTCCTCGCGACGCTGTACGCATTCGGCGCGATGCTGTCGTTCACGATCGCGCACGGGGCGCTGGTCGTGCTGCGCTGGCGCTTGGCGCGCAGCCGGATGCGCAAGCTCCCCGGCGACGTGGAGGTCGAGCGCGAGGAGGCCTGGTACCGCGCCCCGCTCAACGTGCGCGTGCACGGCGTCGACATCCCGATCTTCGCCGTGGTCGGGGGGCTGGGGACGTTCGCCGCCTGGATCGCCGTGATGAGCCTCTACACCACGACGCTCTTCGTCGGCATGGGCTGGATGGCGGTCGGCTTGGTGAGCTACTACGCCTATCGCAAGCGCAAGGGCCTGCCGCTGGCCGAGACGAGCAAGGTGAAGCTGCCGCCGGTCGTCGGCGCCGAGCCGGTCCGGTACGCCGCCGTGCTGGTCGCCTTCGAGGAAGGGACGTACTCCGAGGACGCGATGGCCACGGCGCTCAAGCTCGCCTCCCACAGGGGCGGTGACGTGCGGGTGATCACGACGATCACCGTTCCGCAGCACCTCGACATCAACGCGGAGCTGCCGCAGGCCGAGGCGACCGCGCAGGCGGTGATCGAGGCGGCACGTCAATGGGCGGCGCGCGGCCAGCGAGTGCGGGGCCGCATTGCGAAGGTGCGTCCCGACGAGGCCGGCCACCGCATCGTGCGCGAGGCGGTCGATGCCCGCTCGCAGGCGATCGTGATGCCGATGCCCGAGCGGCGGCCGTCGGGCAAGTTGCTGAGCAAGACCCTCGAGGTCGTGCTCGCCAAGCGGCCCTGCCGGGTGATCGTCGACTCCGTCCCCGCCAAGCCTCTCCGCGAGCGCCGCCCGGCGCGGGATCGCGCCGCGGTCTAGCGCCGGGGTCTAGCGATCTAGACCGGCTGCTTTAATCGCGAGAGATGGACCGTCCTTCGCTGCCAGGGGGCGACGCGGCTCCGCGGCTGCGGCGAGAGGCCTTCGTCGCGGTCGAGCGCGGCGTCGGCACGCCTCGCCTCTTCGCGACTGCGTACAGCACCGTCGGCTCCTCGATCTACTTCGCGCTCGGGGTGGTCGCCGCATTCGCCCTCGGCCTCACGCCGCTCGTCTTCCTGATCGCGGGGATCCTGTTCGTCGTCACGACGCTCACCTACTTCGAGGGCATGACGCTCTATCCGGAGCGCGGCGGATCGGCGGTGATGGCGCGGTACGCCTTCAACGAGCTGCTCAGCTTCGTGGCGGGGTGGGCCATCCTGCTCGACTTCCTGATCCTGATCGCGATCAGCACGCTCTCGATCGGCCACTACCTGACGGCGTTCTGGGGCGAGTTCGGCGACGACGGCCTCACCCTCGCGATCGCGCTCGGGGTCCTGTTCCTCGTCGCGCGCTACAACTATCTCGGCAAGGCGCCGCGGGGACAGCGGACCATCGCGCTGTCGATCGTCGACATGGCCCTGGTGCTGATGATCGTGGGCCTGGGGCTGGCGACGGCGTTCGACCCGGGCGCGATCACCGACAACGTACAGCTCGGCGACGTGCCGACCTGGGCGGACCTGATCTTCGGCATGACGGTCGCCGTGATCGCGTTCACGGGCATCGAGGCGGCCGCCAACCTGGCCCCCGAGGTCCGCGTCGGCAGGGAGGCGTTGCGGCGCACCGTGGGCGCGGGAGCCGCGGTCGTGCTGCTCGTCTTCGTGGGCATGTCGGTCGTCGCGCTGATGGCGCTGCCGGTGGGACAGGGAGTCCCGATGTCGGTCGACAACCAGACCGGCGGCTACGGCACCGAGCTGGGAGGGCGGTACATCGAAGCGCCGGTGCTCGGAGTCGTGGAGGCGCTCACCGGGGGCTTCGCGGGCGAGCTGCTCGGGTATGCGGTGGCGCTCGTCGCGATGCTCGTGTTGAGCCAGGCCGCCAACGCCGGAATGGTCGGCATCGCGCGGACCGCCTACACGCTCGCGACCCACCGCCAGATTCCCAGAGGCGTGGCGCGCCTGCACCCGCGCTACGGGACGCCGTGGATCCTGATCTCGATCTTCGCGGTGCTGTCGTTCGCGCTCGTGATCCCGCTCGACATCGAGCTGCTGGCCGGCATGTTCGCCTACGGCGCGCTGATCGCGTTCTCCCTGGCGCACCTGTCGGTGTGCGCACTGCGCTTCAAGGAGCCGAACCGCCGGCGCGGATACAAGGTCCCGTTGAACGTGAGGGTGCGCGGCAAGGAGCTGCCCGTGCCGGCCGTGATCGGCGCCGTGCTGTCGGTGGCCGCCTGGATCGGGACGTTCTTCTACCACGACGAGGCGCGGCTCTTCGGGTCGGCGTGGATGGCGTTCGGGCTCCTCCTCTACGTGGTGTATCGCTCGCGCGAAGGGCTGTCGCTGACCCGCTTGGTCGAGGTCCCGGCCGAGCGGATGTCGGTGGAGCCCGAGGTCGAGTACGCGCGCATCCTCGTGCCCGTGTTCGGCGAGCAGCTGGACGACGACATCATGAGCACGGCCGGGCAGCTGGCGAGCGACCCCGGCAGCGGCGGCGCGACGATCGATGCGGTCTACGTCCACGTCGTCCCGATGTCGCTGCCTCTCGACGCCCAGCTTCCCGAGCAGCGGGTGGCACGGGCGGATGCCGCCCTGCAGCGGGCGAGGCAGGTGGGCGAGCAGTACGAGGGAGTGACCGTGAACGTCGACCAGGTGCGCGGCCGCACGGAGGGAGCCGCGATCGTCGAGGCGGCTCGTGACCGCCGGTCCGAGGCGATCGTGATCGGCGCGGAGCCGCCGTCGAAGATCAAGGGAGGCGGCCTCCTGGGCGGCATCGCGGGGGCCCGCCAGAGCGAGCTCGGGGAGGTCACCGCCTATGTGCTGGAGAAGAGCCCTTGCCGGGTGCTCGTCACCGCGCCCCCGGACGGCGCAGGGGCGGTGGAGCACGTGCAGAATGGGGAGTTGGATTTAATGACCGGAGGAACTCGTTCCGAATGAGCAGGGGAATGCCCGAGACGTCGCCCGCCCCACGACCCGAGAGGCCGCCATGTTCGTCGTGATCGTCGGCTGCGGCCGCGTGGGCTCGGCCATCGCGAAGCGCACCCTGCGCCAGGGACACGAGGTCAGCGTGCTGGACGAGAACCAGGAGGCCCACGCGCTGCTCGACCACGACATGGACCAGAGCTGGGAGGACGCCGGCGGGCGGTTCACCGTCGGCACCGCGCTCGAGGTGGACGCGCTCAACGCAGCGGGCATCGAGCGCGCCGACGTCGTGGTGTGCTCCACCGACGGCGACAACACGAACATCATCGTCGCGCAGCTGGCGAAGAAGCGGTTCCAGGTTCCCAAGGTAGTCGTGCGCGTGCTCGATCCGTACCGCGCGGACTGGTACCACCAGCAGGGCCTGCACACGGTCTGTCCCACGCAGGTGGCCATCGACATGCTGAGCGAGGCCGTGATCGGCGAGGGCAGCGGGATCCCGGAGGCTTCCACCTGATGTACATCATCATCGCCGGCGCCGGGAAGGTCGGATGGAACCTCGCCAGGGAGCTGATCGGCGAAGGCCACGAGGTGACGCTGATCGAGTCGGACCGGAACCGCTATCTGGTCGTGGAGGAGGAGCTCGAGCACAGCGTTCAGCACGGCGACGCCTCGGAGCTCTGGGTCCTGGAGCGCGCCGGGATCGTGCGCGCCGACATGGTCGTCGCCGTCACCGGAGACGACGAGGACAACATGCTGATCTGCCAGGTGGCAAAGGAGAAGTACCTCGTCGAGCACACGATCGCGCGCGTCAACAACCCTCGCAACCTGGAGCACTTCGAGCTGCTCGGGGTGCGGCCGGTCGTGTCGGCCACTGACCTGATCCTGCGCCTGATCGAGCACGAGGTCCCGCACCACGGGCTCGTGCACCTGCTGGACCTGCGCCAGGAGCAGCTCGAGATCATCGAGCTGGAGGTGGCCGACGGCGCGCCCGCCGCCGGTTCCACGATCGGGGAGCTGGAGCTGCCGGACGGCTGCCTGGTCGTGTCGGTGCTGCGCAACGGCACGGGATTCGTGCCCAAGGCCGACACGCTGATCGAGGTGGGGGACGAGGTGCTCGCCGTCCTCAACCCCGGCGACGAGCCCGCCGTGTGCCAGCTGTTCGGCGCG